>JAOTXX010000032.1 GCA_029862185.1 Myxococcales bacterium | reverse complement strand
CGAAGCCGCGGCAGGCTATCTCGAATCGGCGGTGCGATGGATGCCGGACAGTCGGCTGATCCGATTGCAATCCCTGCTCGTCGCGGAGCGTCGTGGGGACGCTGCGGCGGCCGAGAATGCATCGGAATGGTTCCGAACGATGGCCCCAGCGGACCCGGCCTTTGTTGCGCACGAGCTGCGGCTCGCGAGGTCGAGCGATGATTTCCAAGGCGCCTTGGAAACACTTCGCGATGTGGCGGCACGGTTCCCAGATTCCGGCTACGCCCAGGCGGCGCTCGACGTCGCGCTGATCCGCGGCGCGCGCCACACCGAGCGTGCCGAGGCATTCCGACAGCAGGCAGAGCGCGCGGAGGGAGAGACGCAGGCCCAACTCGCCTGGAGAGCCGCACAGCTGAGCAGCGCCGACGCGGACCGCTCGGATGAAGCGCAAGCGCTCTACAGCACGGCCATCGAAGCCTCCAAGACGTCGAAGGCTGCCATCATTCGAGAAGCGCTGGGCGCGGCGATGCGCGCCAAGCGGCCGGAGGCCGTTCTGGCGCGTTGCGAGCAGCTCGTGCAAAGCAATATCGAGCCCGATGAACGGGCGACCCTCTCGTACCTCGAGTACGACCTCACGCGGCACGCCATTCACGCGGAACAAGACGCCGAGCAGCTCCTTCGTGACGCCCTTGGCGACTCCAACAATCGTGCCTGGGCTCCCGCGCTCGCAAGAGCGCAGGCGGCATGGAAAGGTGACCCGGGTTTGCTCGCCCGAGCTCACGAGCAGAGCGCAGAGATCGCGTCGGGGGATCGTCGCCTCGGACACCTGTGCGCCGCCGGGCAGGCGCATGCGCGAAACCGCGATTGGGACGCGGCCGAGCGCGTCCTTCGGTCTGCGCTGGCCACGGCTCCCGACGACGGCTATGTCGTCTCGCTTCTCGATGCGGTTCTACGTGAAGGAGGCCGCCCCGAAGACGTGGTCTCCTTGGCACGCGAACGGTCGAAGGTGGATTCACGGACGGCGCTGGGGGAGCTCTCGCTGTTGCTTGCGGGGGCCACCGCCGAGCGGAGCGGAAATCTAACCGCGGCTCGCCATGCGTATGAGCAGGCGCTCGCGGATGCGCCCGGCTCGACCTCCGCCGCGCTCGCCCTTCTCGACGTCGGCCGCCGTCAGGCGGATGCAAGCGCGACGCGGCGCGCGTATGCGTCACTCTCGGAGAGCGGCCTCGGCGGAAGCGTGCCCGAGCTCTTTGCGCTGCTTTGGGGCGACAGCCTGGGCGCTGATGATGACATCGGCGCATGCCGGGCCTACGAGCTCGCACTCGAGCACCCCTGCACCGCCACGGCCGCCGCAATCGCGATCCTGTCCCTGCCTGTGAAGCTCAGCAATACGGACCAACGAGCGGCGGCCGAGGAGCTCCTGTCGGACGCAGGGGCCACAGCACTGGCAGACGCGAATGCGTTCGCTGCCGGCTATGGTGCGCTTCGCGCGTCGCTAGGCGAAGAAGGCTCGTCCGCAGGCGATGCCTGGCTTCAGCTCTCGGCTGCGGCGCCCACCGAAGGTTTACGGGCAGCGACGCTCCTTCAGGGGCTGCGCGCCACGGGGATTGCCCGAGGCGCTGAAGCCGCGGACGAGCTATTCATGCGTGCTCGGGAAGCGGAGGCGCTCTCGGGGCTCCATCCAGACGCCGCCGTCGCGATCGACGAGGCGCTCGCACCGACTGACGACGCCGCGTTGCGCGTCCATGCGCTGGCGCAGAAGCTGCAACACAGCGAAACCCTCGGGCGCGGCGCGCTCGACGCGGCGCATTGCCGGGCCCTGGTCGAAGCCGATCGAGGCGCGGAGGCAGTTGCGCTTCTCGGCAACGCCATCGACGAACGGCCCGACGATCTGGCCCTGTGGGAGACGCTTCGAACTGCGGCTCGGCAGGCCGGCGAGTGGCCGATGGTTGCGCAGGCCTGCGAGCGGCTCGCGCCATTCGTCGAAGACTCGCTCAGGGGCGACCTCTTGGAGGAAGCCGGCGTGGTGCGGATGGATTGCCTCCAGCAGTACCAACAAGCCGAAGATCTTTTTCGACGCGCGCTCGAGGAGGACCCTACGCGGGACGTCGCATTTCGGAGCCTCCGTGACCTGTTCGTCGCCCATGAAGACGCCGAGGCGCTCGAAGTCCTCGTCGCGGAGCGGCTTGCCCTCGGTGGCCCGAAGGATCGACCCGCTCTGCTCTACGAACGTGCTCGCCTTCTTCGCGGCTTCAGCGATCGTCCCGGCGCACTCGAAGTGCTCGATGAGCTGTTCACGACGGACCCAGATCATGCAGGCGCCTTGGCCTTGGCCGCGGAAGTGCATGTCTCACTCGAACGATGGGCCGAGGCGGTCGACTGCTTGCAACGCCTCTCGAGGGCGAACATTCCGGACGAGCAGCGGCGCGTGGCGCACTTGGGGGCGGCAGGTTTCCTCGAAACCCAGCTTGGCGCCAAAGCCGAGGCCCTCGAGGAGCTGCGGGCGGTCGAAGCGCTCGGGCTCGCCGACGCGGAAGACTGGACGCGAATCGCCGCCCTCGAAACCGAGCTCGGACGCCCAGAAGCGGCGACCGATGCCTACAGGCGCGCCCTCGAAGCGGAGCCGTCCAGCGCGACGGCGATCTCGGGCCTGGTCGAGCTCGCCGACCGTACGGAGGTCGACACCGCCGTCGCAAGCTACGAAGCCGCCATCTGGTCGCAGATCGAGGCCGGCGAGCTCGGCGCGTCGCTTCTCGAAGCCTTGCGAAGCGCTGCCCAATGGCGAGGCCACGATGCGCGCGCGGCCGCGGCCCTGGCCGTCCAGCGCGCGTTGGGATTCGCCGCCCCGGCCGACGACCAAAGCGTTGAGCTTGGCCAGGTCTCGGTTGCCGCGCTCTGGGATCCGAAAGCCGACCCGGTGCTCCAAGAGCTGGTGCTTCGCGCGGGCCCCGCCCTCGGCCGTGATCGCCTGCGCACGAAGAAGGCCGACCCGAACGATCCGATCGTCACCGAGCTCGAGCGACTGTCCCAACGCTTCGGCGCCCGGACGGGCTCCATCGAGATCTCAGATGAGCTCGCCACGCTGGTCGCCCGGACAAGCCGTGACGGCGAAATCCGCTGGGTCGTCCCCCAGCGTGCCCGCGGCGGTCTCGATGCGACGGGGCGTTTCATCGCCGGCCGACTCGCCTGGGCGGCGCCACGCGGAGGCGCCCAGCTCCTCGATGGGTCGCCAGAACGAGCCGCCGGGATACTGCTGGCCGTTCTTCGCGTCTCGCGCTGCGAGGTCGAGGCAGGAGATCCCCCCCTACCCGCCGCGGATGTCAAGCTGAGGCGCGCCATACGCAAAGCCATATCCCAAGCGGTCGGAGGCACCAAGCTGCACTCCTCGTCCCTGCTCGCCTATGCCCGGAGCCTTCAGCGCAGCGCCGACCGAGCGGGATTGCTGGCATGCGGAGAGATCGGCGCCGGGCTCGCGGTGCTGCTGAACCAAGAGCTGCATCCCGAAGCGCTGAGGATGTCTTCCCGCGGCCTCGATCTTCTGCGCTTCTGGCTCGACGCCGACTCACCGCTGTGGGGGAGCCATGGCTGAGGACGACGTGTCTCGGGCAAGCCGCGAATCGGAGCCTGTGTCGTTCGACATCGATGACGACGCGATCGCAGCCCTGCTCGACTCCTTCGTCGAAACCCAGGCCGGGAGTCTACCGAAGCGCACGAGCCGTCCTCCGGACCCCTCGGACTCCGGCGCGCTCGCGGCGCAACGGACCGTTTTCGATCACAACCCGCGACACGAGGCGCTGCCCCTGGTCGGCGATACGCCTGACGCCATCAAGCGGCGCATCGCACTCCTCGAAGCGCTCGGACATCGCGCGGTTGGCTCGGCGCGTGCGCGGCTCTTGACGTCCGCGGGTGAGCTCTGCGAGCGACTCGGAAACGACGAGTCCGCGAGACACCACTACACCCAAGCCCTGTCCGCCGACGCGCGCGACGTCGTCGTTCTTCGCGCGCTTCGACGGCTCGCCATACGCAATGGCGACTGGGGCGCCGCGGTGGACGCCCTGGAAAAAGAGGCCGCGCTGGAGCTCAGCACCGCTGATCGAGCGTCGGCGCTCAACCTGCTTGCGCGTATTCAGCTCTCGAAGCTCCACGACCCTGCAGCCGCCGAGCAGGCCGCCGCACACGCAGCCGAGCTTCGAAAGGACGACTTCGTCGCGTGCATGCTCATGGCCTCAGCGAGGCTCGCGCGCTCCGATTTTGGGCGAGCGGCAGACGCTCTGACTAGCGCGGCGGAGCGCTGGCCAGGAGCCGAAGCCGAGGCGGTGCTGCTCTTGCACGCAGCGGAGCTCAAGGAGAAAGCGGGCGCTCTCGAAGAGGCGAAGATCCGATACGGCCGCGTGCTCGAGCTTCAGCCCACCCTGCTCGCAGCGCATCTCGGCGTCGTTCGCACCAGCCGCGGGCTTGGCCAAGACGACGCGGCAAACGAAGCGCTGCTCGCGGCTGCCGCACAGGTCTCGGGCCGGTTCGCCCCCGCCCTACGGCGAACAGCGGCGAGCCTGAGCCGGCGCAGCGGCTCTCTAGAGGCGGCGGTCGCATCGCTCGACAATGCCAGAGACACGGCGTCTCTTTGGACGCTCGCGGAATCGGCGGCGCTTTGCGGCGACACCCAGAGCATGATCGATGGGCTCGCCGCGAGCGCTTCCGATGGCACTCCGGAAATTCGGGCCATCGGATCCGGGCGGCGCGCGCGGCTTCATGCGGAGCGCGGTGAGCGAGAAGGATTCGAGCTCGCTTCCGGAGAAGCGCAAGAGGAGCCGCGCTTGGAATCCTACCTTCTGGCCTGGAAGCGCCTGGTTGAATCCGATTCCGCCGAGGAAACCGAGGTGCCCCGATGGCTCGAATCGATGCCGGGCGCCGAAACGAGCGTCGCCTCGAGGTTGCTTCACGCGGACGACGCGGCGCACATCCGAGATGGCGAGGCGTTCTTCGCGGCTCTCGAAGCGGAGCTCGACGGCACACCTGAAGAGCTGGCGGCCGGTGCAGCGCTCGCGGTCGCTGAAATGGGAGCTGCCTGCGGCGTACTCGACCGTGGCCGCGCTCTGATTCGCGCCGAGGAACGGGTGCCGGGCGACCCGACGATCGGCCGAGCGCTTCTGCTCGAAGACGATGACCCCGAGCGGAGCAGTCGGCGCTGGAGGGACGAAGGCAAGGCCGCCAGTGGCGCGCGCAGTGCGTTTGCGTTCACCATGGCCGCGAGGCTCGCTCAGCCCGGGTCCGAGGAAGCAAGAACGGCGTGCGAAGCCGCATTGGCCGAAGAAGTCGACTACCTGCCCGCCCTCTGGGAGCTGGAGGACCGGCTGGGCGGAGCGGACGGCCGGACGGCCAGCGCGGCACGGCAGGCGGCGCTCGGTCCGACAGACCAAGCAGCGAGCTGGCTGCGCGCTTCGATGTGGTCTCCGTCCCGCAGCGACCGCCTCACGTACGCGGAAGCGGCGCTGGACCGTGCCGCGCCCGATCCACTCCTCGTCGAGCGCCTCATCGAGGCGGCCGGAAGCGATTCGGAGGCTGCCGGTGAGCTCATGGAGCTGGCGGCGCGCGGTCTCGGCACGTCCGCGTATCTGGAGCGTGCGGCGGCATCGTATCGGGGGGCCGGCCTCGCAGCCCGAGCCGCGCGGGTGCTCCGGGAGGCCTCGACCGACCATCCAGACGACGAAATGATACGCGTCCAACGCGAGGAAGCCGAGCTTCAGGCATCGGAGTTTGCGCGCCTGTCCGACGGCACGATGAGCCGCCTGCGCGAGGCCACAGCCGAAGCCGATCGTCTCGGCGCGTTTGCGGCGATGGCAGAAGTCGATCGACTCGCACGTCACGACATGCAAAGTGCGCGCTTGTCGCTCCAATCGATTGCCGAGCTTCGCCCCGAGCACATCCCCACTGCGCGCGCACTCGAATGGGATGCGCTTCGGGAGAACGACACCGAACGCATTCGTTCGAGCGCTCGACGCCTGTTGCAGGCCCTTCCGGAGGACTCGCCCGACCGCTTGGCCAGGCATCGGCTCCATCTCGAGCTGCTCAGGTCCGATCCCGACATCCTGCAATCCGATCTCGATCGATGGCTGTGCGGAATTGACGACGCGCTCGAAGCGGACCCAGGCTTGGCCAGACAAGTTCTGGGCGCGGCGTATGCGATTGGTGAGAACCTGCTCAGCCTCCAAGCGCTCCTCGCTCTGCAGGCCGCAGTCGATGACGACCTGGAACGCGGCACGTACGCGCTCGACGCCGCTCACGTGCTTCAGCTCATGGGGGCCCCAGAAAACGCGCTCGAGCGCTTGGACGAAGCGAGAAGTCACCCGCTGGCGCGCGAAGTCGAAGCGGGGCTCTTGCATGCGGCCAAGCGCTGGGAAGACGCCGCCGCCGTATATGAAGACGCAGCGAGCACGGCCAAGGACAGCCAGCGCGCAGCATCGCTCTGGCGAGAGGCGGCGTGCATCTTCGAAAGAGAGCTTGGAGACCAGCACCGCGCCATCCACGCCTGGGTGGCTGCTTCGAACTGCGACATCCGATACCTCGACGTGTACCGCCGCCTCGCAGGGCTCTACCAAAGTCTGGGGCGACTCGACGCGCTCGCGGCACTCACCGATGCCCGCATCGATGCCGGAGCGGATACGCCTACCTTGGTAGGTTTGCTGGTGCAGAAGGCGCGTCAGAGTCGTGAGCGGGGCGATCTCGAAGCCGTCAGCGATGCACTACACGAGTGCCTCGAGCTCGATCCCCTCAACTTCACCGCGCTCAAAGAGCTGGTCGACACCCACCGCGCCGCCGAGAATTGGCAAGGTGCCGCTGAAGCGCTGATTCGCATCGCGCGTCTGCAGCGCAGCACCGAGGAGCAGATCTGGGCGTTTGCGCAGCTCGCCTCGCTTTACGACGTACACCTCCAAGACCTTGGGCGCGCCGAAGCGTCGCTCCGGAGGGTCGTGCAACTTGCGCCCGAGAATTTGGAATCCTTGGATCGCCTCGCATCGGTGGTGAGTCGGCAAGGCAAGGCCCACGAAGCCGGGCGATTGCTCGAAGAGCTCGTCCGACGTGCCCGTAGTGAATCCGAAAAGCGCGACTACCGAATCCGGTTGGCGGGGGCCATCGATTCGGCCGGTCAGGGGCGGCAAGCCGAGAAGATTTTGGAGAAACTGCGGACCGAGCAGCCGACGGAGCCCGACGTGCTTCTTGCCCTCGCCGACTACTACCAGGGTCAGGGCGCTGCCGCCGCTGAGGCGATGCACCTGAACCGGGCTCTCAGCGACTTGCGAACCGCCATCGATCGGGAACCGGGCGATGAGGCCCTTTGGACCACCCTGGTTCGCGTACTCCACCGTCGGCACGGTCCCGGCCCAGCGTCCTGCGCCGCGAGCGCAGCGATCGCGGTCGGCCATCCTCGTTCTCTCTTCGAGGGAGACGTCACGGGACAGGGCGAAGCGCTCGGCGAGGCGAACATTCCATTGTCGGGCCTCATCGATGCCGTCGTCGCTCCGGACGGCCTGCCGGAGACGGCTCGCCGACTTTTCGCTCTGTGCGAGCACTCGTTCGACAAGGTGTTGCCTTTCGATGCCAGCGCCTGGCGCTTGCGCAAGCCAACGGGCGAGCATCGGATTCTCGTCGAGGAGGCGGGCGCTGTCGCCGAGATGATGGGGATCAGCGAGCCGCGCGTACGGATCACCTACGTCGCCCCCGCGGCATGCATGCCCGTCTCCGGCGACCCGCCCACCATTATCGTCGGTGGCAACCTCCACCAAATCACCAATCCCCGGGAGCGTCTGTTCCTGTTTGCGCGTGCGCTCAAAGTGGCCGCGAATCATTTGGCCCCTGCGCTCCGCGCCCGTCCCCAGGACCTGGACCTGGCTCTATCGGCGCTGCTCCAGGAACACCGAACGAGCCCAGGAAACGAAGCGACAAGGCCCCAAATGCTGGACGTACGGAAGAAGCTGCTCAAGGCCGTGCCACGTCGCTCGCGCGACGAGGTCGATAGCTTGGCCCTGGACCTGAAGGGCAATGTCGGTTTTTCCACACGATCGGTGCCCTTTGCGATCGCCGAGCTCGGCAACCGCGCGGCCCTGACGCTGACCGGGGACGTGCCCTCGGCGGTGAGCGCCTTGCTCAAGATCGCCGGGCACGACGTCCCCGCCGGCGACGACCATCGCTTGAGTGTCATTCAGGAAACCCCAGAGGCCTGGGCCATGGTGCGATTCGCGATGAGCGACACACATTTTGAAGCCCGGGCCCAAGCTGGTGTAGATCCCTAGATCCATGCGCTTGGGTTTCATCGGTCCGGCCAAAAGCGATGTCGCTGCCCTCGAGCAGGCGGCCAAGCTTCTGATCTGCGACCTCGAGGTCGACACCGTCATCTATCTCGGAGAAGACGAGGCCCTGCGTGCGTTCATGGCGAAGCACGAATCGAATGCCGGCGACGCCCCGCTCGAACAGCAAGTTGCCGAGGTCGCAGCCGGCGGAACCTCGGACCAGATCGAAGAGGTGCTGCGCAAGCTGCGTGGCGCCCGTTACCTTGGAAAGCTACGCATCGCACCGCCGCCGCCTCGCCGCGCCATGGAGATGCTCGACGACCGCATCGCCCTCATCGTGCGAAACAAATCGACCATCGGAGAGGAAGACGTGATCAACTCCAACATCGTCGTGTACGGCGATGGCAAGGAGCTGATGTTCAAGCGGTTCGGGCCGCGCTGCTTCTTTAGCCCGGGCCCTCTCGAAACAGGGCACCTTGGCCTGCTCGACGACCAATCCGAAACCGGAGGGGTCGTCTTGCAGGCGATCACCGTGAGCGGCGAGGTGTGCTGGAGCGAGCCCATTCACGGTCGGGGCGCGAAGGTGATGGTGGCGCCATGACCTCGGAGCGAGTCGCGATCTATGGCGGCAGCTTTGACCCGCCTCATCTGGGCCACGTCCTTTCGGTGGCGTGGGCCCTCTCGGCAGCCGATCTCGACGCGCTTTGGATCGTCCCGACCTGGAAACACGTGTTCGACAAACGACACGGCGCACCGTTCGAAGAGCGCCAAACGATGTGCGAGCTTGCCTTTGCTCCTTTCCGAAACGTCCAGGTCTCCGACATCGAGCGGCGGCTCGGCGGGGTCAGCCGAACGCTCGAAACCCTGGATGCGCTCCAAGAGGAGAATCCGGGCACGCTTTTTCGACTCTTGATCGGCGCGGACGTTCTTCCAACGACTGATCGCTGGTACCGCTGGGACGAGGTCGTGAAGGTCGCGCCGCCGCTCGTGATCGGTCGCCAGGGTTACGCCGTGCCGGAGGGTTGCCCGATCTCGATTCCCAACATCAACTCCACCGACATCCGCACCGGGCTATCGAACGCGGCCGACATCGGCGGCCTGGTGCCCCGCGCGGTCATCGATCACATCCGAGCTCGCGAGCTCTATCAAGGCGAAGGATGAACGTCCTGATCATCGGCCGAGGCCGAGTCGGGAATGGGCTGAGGCGCTCACTCGAAGCGAGCGGCATGCTCGAGGTCTTTGCCACGGGCCGACGCTGCAAACCTTCGAGCGTGGCCGCAGCGGACGCAATCGTCCTCGCGGTCTCCGATGACTCGATCTCCACGGTCGCCCGCGCGATTGCCCCGAACCTCAAGCGAGGGGCGGCCGTTCTTCACTGCGCAGGCGCTCGGGGCACCGACGAGCTGGAGACATGCAGAGCGAGCGGAGCCGCGGTCGGGGTGATGCACCCGCTGGTCTCGTTCCCGAGCAAGCAACGGAGTCCGAGCCTTCGAGGCGCCACGTTCACGGTGAACGGCAGCCGGAGCGCCATCGCCACCAGCCGACGCATCGCAAAAGCGTGTGGCGCCCGCGTGGTGCTAGCCCAAACTGGCGGAGCGGGTTACCACGCCGCAGCCGCCCTCGCCGCCAACGGCGCTGCGGCGTTGGCCTTCGTTTCGGTCGGCCTGCTCGAACGGCTTGGTTTCGAGTCGCGCGCCGCAGAACGCGCGATCGGTGGCCTGCTGCAAAGCGTCGGCGAAAACGTGCAGAGCCTAGGCGTTCCGGGCGCCCTCACGGGTCCGATCGCACGCGGCGAAGCTGAGGCAGTGGCGAATCATCGCGCCGCGCTCCGCCGTCTGAATCCCGATGCGCTCTCGGCCTATGACGCGCTGGTCCCCATCATCTTGCGCTGCGCACGCGCCGCTGGCCTCGGACAAGCGAAGGCGTCGGAAATTCTGCGCACGACGAAACGCTGACGGGCGGCCTCACTCCGCGGCTTCGACGGAGCCTTCGCTACGCTCGAAGCGAATGCCTTCCGCGTCGCCCCGCGCAACGACGCGATCGCCGCGCTCGAACTCCCCACCGAGGATGGCGGCCGCCAAGGGCGCTTCGATCATCCGCCCGATTGCGCGACGCATCGGGCGGGCGCCGAGCTCCGCGTCGTATCCGCCGAGTGCGAGCAATGCGTCGATAGCGCTTTCGTCGATGCCCAGATCGACGCCCTGTCGCTCCCGTAGTTGTTGGATGACACCGGCGGCCATCCGGCGCGCGATCTCACGAACCTCATCGCGGCTGAGGGAACCGAAGAACAGCGGCTCGTCGATGCGGTTCCAAAGCTCGGGCGGGAGCGCGCGCCGCGCATCTGTCAGAGCGGCGGCAAACTCATCTCCTGCGCCTGTGGATGCTCCCTTGAAGCCAATCGAGCTTTGGTTGCGCTGTGCGGTCTGGGCACCGAGGTTCGATGTCATGACGACGATCGTGTGCGTGCAATCTACCGTCCTTCCCTTCCCGTCTGTGAGCCGTCCGTCTTCGAGTAGCGGCAAGAGCGCCTGGAGCACATCCATGTGCGCCTTTTCAATCTCGTCGAGAAGAACGAGCTGGTAGGGACGGTGCCGGATCGCTTCGGTGAGTTGACCGCCGGTGTCGTGACCGATGTAGCCGGGAGGCGCGCCCACCAACTTTGCGATGGCATGCGATTCACTGAGCTCGCTCATGTCGATACGGGTCATCGGACAACCCATGAAGAAGAGCTCGTTCAGCGCGCGAGCGGTCTCGGTCTTTCCAACGCCGGTCGGTCCCAAGAACAGGAACGTGGCGAGCGGACGCTGACCATGAAATCCGGCGGCACCTTTGCGAAGCGCGTCGGAGATACGCCGCATCACCTCGGCGTGCCCGATGACGTGCTCTGCGAGATGCTGCTCGAGCTCGAGGAGCTTCTGCGAGTCGGTCACCAAGAGGCGCTCGACTGGCACACGCACTTTTTCGGCCACCACCTGCGCGACCGCTTCGCGATCGACGATGGCCCCACCCCGGCGACGCGTCCGCGCGCCCGCCAAGTCGAGAAGGCCGATCGCCTTGTCAGGAAGGGTCTGCTCCGCCAGGTATCGCACGGACAACTCGACCGCCGACTCGACCGCCGACGGCTCGTAGGCGATGCCGTGATGCACCTCGTAGCGCGGCGTGATGCCCATGAGAATCTCCATCGCATCTTCAGCCGTCGGCTCGGCCACGTGTATCGGAGAGAAACGCCGGGCCAGCGCGGCATCCCGCTCGACGTACTTGCGGTACTCGACGTCCGTCGTTGCCCCGATGCAGGGAAGGTCTCCCCGTGCCAAAGACGCTTTGAGCTCGTGCGCCAAGTCATCGGGGGATTCACCGCCAATGAAGAGCGTGTGCACTTCATCGATGAACAGGACGATCTTCCCATTGGCCCGCTTCACCTCGAATTGCAAACGATGCAGGCGCTCCGAAAGCGCGCCTCGGACCCCGGTGCCCGAAACCAAGCCTCCGGCGGAAAGCTCGATCAGAATCGTGCCCTCGAGACCGCGCACGCCTTCTCCGCCTCCGGCGAGCCTCCTCGCGAGGCCTTCGACGATAGCGGTCTTGCCCACGCCGGGTGCGCCGACCAAAATCGGATTGTTCGACCGCCTGCGGGCCAAGACGTCCAAGAGTCGTTCGATTTCGTCGTCACGGCCGATGACTTCGTCGATCCGTCCGAGCGAAGCCATCTCCGTCAAGTTGCGCCCGAGCTTGGCCAGCGTCGGATACTTGCGCGCGTCGAGACTGAATGGCGATGACGAAGGAACGATGACCTCGTCTTCCGCCTCCGCAACGGGTCTCGCCATCGGGGCGTTGATCGGCGCTTCGATCACGATCTCGTCAACTTCTTCTTCGAGCGATTCGACGTGCAGCTCGATCAACGGAGCTGGCTGGGCGGTCCTCCGTGCGGAAGGACGAGACGGTTTGGTTGGAGGCTGTGCCGAGAACGAAGCGGCGGGGGGGACGTACTTCGAGCTGGACTCCGCCTGCGCGTCGCCCGGGCGGAGCACCTCATCCACCGCTTCCTGAACGCGCCGGGATCCGGTGCCGATCACCTCGAGGCTTCGGTGCGCTGCGCTTCGTGTGTCGCGCGCGATTGCCAAGAGCAGATGGGCCGGCAGTACCTGCGGCGCTTCGGCTGCTTTGGCCAGCCGGTAGGCGCGCTCGACCGCTCGCTCGAGCGCACTCATCGGCTCGGAGTCCACGACGCGGATCGCGCTCAGCAGGTCGCTCTCCTTAACCCCTAGCCCCGATAGAAGCCTTCCCATCGGGCCCCCGGTCTGCAGCATCACGAGCAGCAGATACGCCGTCGAAGGGCTCTGCGCGCGCCTTTGGGCCTCGCGCTGCGCGCGGGCGACCAGTCCTTTCACACCCCCACTGACCGTCGTCATCGAGCTCCGTTCCTGGGTCGGAGTTAGCCGTCACCGCCTTGGGGCACAACTTTTCGGCCGGCTGTATCAAACATGAAGGCCTAAAACCTACATTTGAGTACCTTATCACCCTGTCACTGGAAAGTTCCAGTTGTTAGCTTGATCGAGGACCCCAAGCCAGGAGCAAGCTGTGAATCCACGCATCGCACTCGTCGCCACTGCATTGGCCGCCATCGTTTCGGCGGCAACTCCGTGGCAGGGAGCCGACGCCGCAACGGGCCTTCGCGCGAAGATTTTCCTCACGCAAAAAGGTGTGCCGCGCACCCTCTCGGAGTCGGGCGTCATTCGCTTTGCCAAGTCGAATAAGGCGACTCGCCTGCGGGAGAATCTCGATGCTCCGGTCGAGGAACGCCAGTGGAAGGCCACTTTGGTGGCGAACTTCAGCGCTCCGCTGGGCGACTCGGAGTTCGAAGTGCTTTTCTACGACATCCAGACGGCCGAGCGGAAGTTCATCGCCCCCGCCATGACGGTCTTCGTCAACGACGCCAATCAGCGGACGATCGTGCACAAGCTCAGGCTCAAGCGCCCGCAGTTCGAGCCAAATCGACGGCTCGAGATGGTGGTGACCGTGCGTCGACAAGAGGTCGGCCGTTACCGCTTTCAAATTCTCGGAGACAGGGTACAACACGGCGGCGAAGTCACCTTCTCGGATGACGAAGCCCGCTGAATCGTGCCAAGCCTCAATGATGTCTCCAAGAGAGCCTCGAAGGGCTCCCTCGACCCGGTCTATGTGCTGGTCGGGGCCGAACGCCTGCTGATCGAGCGCGCGGTCGATGCTGTGCGCAAGGCGGTCGACTCGAAGGGCGCCCCGGGCTTCAACATCGAGGTGTTCGACGGCAAGGGGCTCGATGCTGCGCGGGTGATCGCAGCGGCACGGACCCTTCCGATGATGGCTGATACACGGCTCGTCTTGCTGCGCCACGTCGACGCCATGACGCCCACCGAGCAAACGAATCTCGCCGCGTACCTGGAAGATCCGAACGAATCGACGTGTTTTGTCATGACGGCAACCAAGCTCGACGGGCGCGCCAAGCTCGCCAAGGCTGCAAAAAAGAAAGGCTATCTCATCGACGCCAAGCCTCTTCGCGGCGCCGCACTTCGGGACTTCATCCGCACCGAGGCAAAGGCTCGCGAGCATGGCATCGCGCCACAGGCGATCGAGGCACTGCTTGATGCGGTCGGCGACGACCTCGCCGCGATCGACGACGCCATGGAACGCCTCTCGCTCTTCGTGGGCGCAGGCCAGCGCATCGACGCCGCGGCCGTCATGTCCTGTGTCACCCGGGTTCGCGTCGAATCGATTTGGAGCCTGGTCGATGCAATTGGGCTCAAGGACCGTCGCAAAGGCATTGCCGCAGCACAGTCACTCCTCGACGATCGAGAGCCGCCGCTGCGACTTCTCGCCATGGTCGCTCGACAACTCCGAATCGTTGCTCGCATGCGCGAAGCGCTCTCCGAGGGCCTCCGCCCACAAGAGGCGGCTAAGCGCGCGGGCGCCCCTCCCTTCAAAGCGGGCGACCTCACCGAGTCGGCGCGGCGATTCACCGCCGACAGCCTGGGCAACGCCTTCGAGCTGATCGCAGAAACCGATCGCGCGCTCAAGAGCAGCAAGCGCCCGCCTGGCTTGATCCTCGAGGACGCGGTGCTCGAGCTCTGCGCGGACGCCCCTTGATCGACCAGATCGGCTCAGAGCCGACCGGAACGAAATCACCACGGAGCCGAGGCTCAGCTCTGGAGGGCGTTGACCTGGTGGGTCAGCCTGGCGATGTACCGCGAACCGGTCTTGCGGTGGTAGATGCCCTTCGACACCGCGCCGTCAATGCGGCTCACGGCCTCGATGAGCGCCTTCTTCGCCGCTGCGGCATCGCCGGTCTCGATCGCGGCGCGGACGCGCTTCACGCCGGTGCGCACGTTGGTGCGGATGTGACGGTTGCGCGCGGTTCGCTTGATCGTCTGGCGGACTCGCTTTTTTGCTGAGGCGTGGTTGGCCACTCGAATATCCTCCCCGTAGGGACGCGGGTGGTAGCCCTGCCCCAGGCGGCTGTCAAGCCGGTGGCAAGAACCTTGCGAGAGCCGCCTCTACCAGGCATACAGGCCCGTGTCCCGACGCAAGCAAACCTTAGATTGGCTTGCCAAGCTCGTCACGGAGCGCCGGAAGCTCGTCGTCTGGACCTCGGTCCTGGTGACGGTCGCCTTCGCGACTCAAATCCCGAAGTTGACTGCGGATCCGGCTCCGGAAAGCCTGCTGTCCTCGTTCGAGGGTGAAGAGTACGCGCTGATCCAGCAGCGCTTCGAGCAGTGGTTTGGGAAACGGCGGGAGGCCGTACTCATCCTGGTCGAGGCCGACGACGTCCTCTCCCGGGACACGCTTCAACAGATCCACGACATTTCGCTCTACTTCGCCCAGAAGCCCTGGGTGGAGAAGGTCGCCGGCATCACGACCCTCAACATCCCGCGCCGGGTCAAAGCCGCGCCCGGTGATGCCGATGGGGAGCTCGATGAGCTCGACGGGCTCCAGGAGGTCGGCGGGCCGGGCGATGAGGGCGACCTCGATGATCTCGACGACCTCGACGATCTCGACGCCCTCGACGACCCGGACGAGAAGTCGGATGCGCAGGGGAATCTCGAGGACGCCTCGTTCAACGCGCTTCTCGACATCATCGAAAGCGATCCCGATCGTTTCCCCGGCGGCATTGCCGCGGTCGGTCCCGCCTTGTCGGCGGAGCTCCAGACCGATCCGATTGTCGAAGGGACGGAAGTCACCGAAGAAGAGGCCATCGAGCTGGCGGACGCGATCTCGAGCAATCCTCTTCTGGTGGGCCGGCTGATCGACGAGGACCACACGGTGGCGGGCGTTGCCCTCCAGCTTCGCGAGCTCGACCCCAAAGAGATGAGTGCGGCGATGGACGACCTCCGCGAATCGCTCGAGCGGCCGGAGTTTCAAGACGTCGATGTACACGTCGGCGGCCTCCCCTATCTCCGGAGTGTCATCGTCAGCAAGATGCGCGCGGACAACCTGCGCCTGATTCCCTTGACGGTCTTGGTTTGCTTGATTCTATTGACCTTGTCGTTTCGATGGACGCCAGGGGTCTTGCTTCCGCTGGGGGCTGTGGCCATCACTGCACTGGTGACGGTCGGGGCGATGGGGCTCTTTGGCGAGCCGATGAACATCCTGAACAACGTGATCGTGCCGCTGCTGATCATCATCGGCATAAGCGACGCGACGCATTTAATTCAACGCTATCGCGACGAGGTGCACGCGGATGACGACCCCGACCGAAAGGCCGCCGGTCGACGCACGGTTCGCGCGATCGCGGTGGCCTGCATGCTCACGTCTGCGACTACTGCGGCCGGCCTCGGCTCGCTCGTCGTCTCGAAGACGGTGATGCTCCGACACTTTGGCGTCACATCCGGTCTCGGCGTCATGGTCTCGTACGTCGTCATCATCACTTTCGTGCCCGCGATCCTCACCTGGGTCACCCCGCCAAAGCGCTCCGACGTTCGCAGAGAACGAACCAGCATGTTCACCAACGTGACCAGTGGGCTCGTCGCTAGACTGCTTCGTTGGCGCTGGGCCGTGCTCGGCGTGACCGCTTTGTTCACAGCCGGCGCAGCGTACGTCGCGAGCCAGATCACCGTCGACCACGCCTTGCTCGACCAGTTCGACGAAACCGACCCCGTCTACACGACCACTCTCTTGATCGAAGAGAAGCTCGCAGGCGTCCGTCCTCTCGAGGTCGTGCTGGTTAGCACCGAAGAAGACCACTTCATGGACCCGAAGATTGTGCAAAAGATCCAGCGCATCCGGAACTGGGCGGCGCTACGCCCGGAAGTCATCCGAAGTTTGAGCTATGGCGACATGCTGAGGGAGTCCTATGCGCTCCTGTCCGATGACCCGACGGTTCGCTCGGAGTTCTTCAAGAGCAAAAAGCAGGTGAAGGGCCTCGTCACGATGATGAGCCAGCGTCAGCCTAGCCCGCTTAGCGAGTGGCTGACCGAGGACGGCAAGAGGGCGCGCATCCAATTCAAGCTGCGCGACGTCGGCGCACAGGCGACAATGCGCTTCCTCGATGTCCTCGAGAACGTCATTGAAGGCAGCCTCCGGGGCGACGACACAGTGTCGGTCTCGTACACCGGTGAAGCCTACACAGGCTCGCGCGGGCAAGCCGCCGTCGTCAATGACCTGCTCGGAAGCTTGTTCGTCGCTGTCGTGATCATCTTCTTGTTGCTCGCGTTCTTCTTCCGCAGCATTCGGCTAGGCTTACTGAGCATCCCGCCGAACTTGATTCCCTTGGTTGCAACGATGGCCTATATGGTCTGGCGCGAGATCCCTCTAAACGTTTCGACCGTCATCATCTTCTCGATCAGCCTCGGCCTCGCGGTCAACGGAACCATTCACGTTCTGGCGCGATTCCGCGAAGAGATGCATCACGGCATCGGACGCGAAGCAGCGTTGGTGCGGGCGGCGAGGGGCACCGGCCGTGCCATCGTGATCTCTTGCGTCACCTTGATGGCTGGCTTTTCGGTTCTGCTGTTGAGCTCTTTCGTGCCCGTCCGAAACTTTGGTGAGCTCATCGCCATCACGATCGGCGGCTGCCTGGTCGCCACCCTCGTCGTCCTCCCACCGCTCCTGCGCATCGCAGGGGGAAGCGGCGGCGTTCGACGGACGGACGACTAGCCTTCGATTCGCTCGATGACCGCAGAGGCAAATCCCTCGGTGTCGAGCGCGCCTCCAAGGTCCCCCGTCTTTTGACCATCGGCCAAGGCCTGGTTGTAGGCCTCGCGAATGCGAACGGCGGACGCCCGGCAGGCTTCGTCGCCACGCGTATCGGCGATGTGGTTGAGCAACATCACCGCCGACATGAGCAGGGCAAGCGGGTTTGCAATGCCCTTCCCCGCGATGTCAGGCGCCGAGCCGTGGACCGCTTCGAACACCGCGTACCGCTCACCGATGTTTGCACCCGGAATCACGCCCAAGCCGCCGACGAAGCCCGCGCAGAGGTCGCTCAGGACGTCGCCATAGAGATTCTCGAGTAAGAGGACGTCAAACTGCGTCGGGTCTTGCACGAGCTTCATGCAGCCGGCATCGATGATGACCTCTTGATATTCGATGTCAGTGAATCCCTCTTCCTCTCGGATGTCGCGCGCGCAGCGAAGATACATCCCATCGGTCAACTTCATGATGTTGGCTTTGTGCATCACGGTGACCTTTTTGCGGCCGCGGTCGCGCGCGTATTGAAAAGCCCAGCGGGCGATTCGCCGTGACGCCGCCTCGGTCGCGACCTTGAGACTCGTCACGACGCCTTTGGTGACTTCGTTTTCGATGCCGCTGTAGAGCCCCTCGGTGTTCTCCCGAATGACGACGAGATCGACGTTTTGGTACCGCGTCTCGATGCCCGGCAGGTTGCGAACCGGACGGACGGCAGCGTAGAGGTCGAGCCGCTTGCGAAGCTGAACATTGACGGAGGTGAAGCCTTCGCCCACCGGCGTCGTACACGGCCCCTTGAGCGCGAGCCCGTGTTCACGAACCGCGTCGAGCGTCCCCTCGGGCAACACCTCGCCGAGCGTCTCGAGCGCGGCCACGCCAGCATGATGCTCGACCCATCGGAGCGGGGCCTCGGCCGCCTGGAGGACCCGGGTTGTCGCTGCCGCTACTTCCGGGCCGATTCCGTCGCCCGGGATGAGAACGATGTGATGCGTTGTCATGTGCTACTCCCGGCCCAAGAGTAGCGCTTGCCAAACGATCGCCAATGCGCTTCAACAGAAAACATGCTCGAAACTGACTCCATAGTGCGAGCCATGACCAACGACGGGGCTTTTCGGATCATCGCCGCCCGTACGACCGACACCGCCGAAGCCGTGATTTCAGCGCAAGAGCTGTCCGGGCTCGCCGCTCAGGATATGGCCGATTTGCTGACCGCGGCGGTGCTCTACCGGGAAACGATGGCGCCCTCGCTCCGCGTGCAGTGCATCGTGCGCTTCGACGACAACGCGGGACAGCTGGTCGCCGACTCGCACCCCGACGGCTGGACGCGCGGGCTCTTCCAAAAAGGCTCCGGAGACGCCCCCGCGGACATCCGGAAGACGCAAGCGACCCTGCAAATGATGAGAACGCTCCCGAACTCGGATCTGCACCGCGGGGTCGTCCAGCTACCGGAAAACGGGAATCTCTCCGAGGGGTTCATGCGTTACATGCAGTTATCGGAGCAAATCGTATCGATGATTTCCCTGGGTTCGGTGGTGGGAGGACAACATCCCGCGGCGGGCGGCTACGTCGTGCAACTCCTTCCAGAAGCCGTGGAAGCAGAGGCCGCCATGGAGACCATGACCAGGCGCCTAGAAGACTTCGTCGAGATCCGCGATCGCCTGCAGGCGTCCGACAGCTCCCCTTGCCAGTTGGTCGAGCAAATCTTCGACGGCATGCCGTTCACCTGGTTGCACAGCAGCGACATTCGCTTTGGCTGTCAGTGCAGCGAGGTCAGGGTGATGACGACGCTCAGCGTCCTGAATCGAACGGACATTCAAGAGCTCGTCGACGAAGGCGAACCGCTGAGCGTCGGCTGCGACTATTGCGGCACCACGTACACCGTCGAAATCGCCCAACTGCAAGGGCTGCTGAGCGCGAGCTGACCGGTCCTGCTTTCTTGCCGGGATGGGCGCCTCGTGCGCATCCTTCCGCCGATGTCTGCGAACCGAGCTAAAACGTCCGGGGGCGAGATTGCTCGCCGCGCCGGTGTCGTGGCTACGGGCACTCTTTCGTCTCGGATTTTGGGCGCGGTTCGCGATGCGGTCGTCGCTGCGGTCTTTGCATTGGCGGCGACCGACGCGTTCTGGCTCGCCTTTACAATCCCCAACGCCCTTCGCGTCCTTCTCGGCGAGGGCGCGGTCTCGGCGGCGTTCGTTCCGGTGTTCACCGAAGTGCGTGAACGCGAGGGCATGACCCGCGCGAAGGAGTTTTACCGCAACTTGATAGGCGCCATGGCGGTCGTCCTCTTCTTGGTGACCTTGGTGGGCGTCTTGGGCGCTCCGTGGATCGTCAAAGCGTACGCCTGGGGCTTTCAGCGTGACGATGCGCTCTTCGAATCCACGGTGTCGCTGACTCGAATGCTCTTTCCGTACATCTTCCTGATGGGCATTTCCGCACTGATGATGGGCGCCCTCTATGCAAGCAAACGATTCGCCGCGCCGGCCTTCGCGCCTGCGCTCCTCAATATTTCGCTCATCGCCGCTGCGCTGATCCTCGCGCCGATGGTGAGCGAGCTCGGTTGGCCCGCGATCTTTTCGCTAGCGATCGGCGCACTGGTCGGCGGCGGGCTTCAGGTTCTAGCGCAGCTTCCGTCGCTCGGAAAAGAAGGACTGCTCGTCCGCCCGAAGATCGGCTTCAACGACATCTACGTGCGCAAGTGCGCGCGTCTGATGGTCCCGCTGCTCGCAGGCCTCGGGGTCTACCAGGTCAACGTCTTGCTCTCGCGACTCCTAGCCTCGTTTCTGCCCACCGGAAGCGTAAGCTATCTTTACTACGGCCAGCGCTTGGCGGAGATCCCCCAGGGCATGTTCGCACTGGCGATCGCATCGGCCGCCCTTCCCTCCCTGAGCCAGGCCGTCGCGCACGGCGACGAAGACGAAGCCAAACGCCTCTTCCGACACGCCTTCCGGCTTTCCCTGTTCGTGGCGATCCCATCGGCGGTCGCGCTGGCGGTGCTGGCGGAGCCGGCGGCCACGGTGTTTTTCGGACGCGGGCGCTATGACGCTGCAGCCATCCACGAGACCACGCGGTCGCTCGTTTGGCAGGCTGCCGGCATTTGGGCGGTTGCCTCGGTGCGCACCATCGTTCCGATGTTTCACGCACACAACGACACGCGAACTCCGGTGATCGCCAGCGCGCTGAATCTCGTGGCCTTCATGACCCTCAGCCTGATTTTGATGGGCCCGATGCAGCATGCCGGCCTCGCCGCCGCCACGACTGCGGCGGCCGTCACTCAGCTCGTGGCGCTCCTTTGGCTCCTACGGCGGCGGTCCGGAAACCTCGGCATGTCCGAGGTCAGCGCCAGCGTTTTCCGAGTGCTGGCCGCCAGCGGAGTCATGGGCGTGGTCGTCTGGGCTTGCGCGAGCCTCGGCCGGTGGGAGATGGGCGGCAACGATCCGCGCAACCTCGCGATCTTCGCTGCGACGGCCGTCGCGGGGCTTTTCAGCTACGTGACCGTCGCTGCGGCCCTGGGCTCGCCGGAGCTTCGTGACCTTCGTGCGGCGATTCGCCGCCGCGTGCGTGCGTGACCTCCAAGTGGCGCTACAACGCCCGCCATGGACGTGCTCGACGCCGAATTCGTCGCCGGAGCGACCGCGCTCGGACAGCTGCCTGCGCCGACCTTTGCAGAGGTCGCGTTCGCGGGGCGTTCGAATGTCGGCAAGTCGAGCCTGATCAACAATCTGGTCCGCCGCAAAAAGCTCGTTCGCACGAGCAGCGCGCCAGGCTGCACCCGCGCGATCAACATTTTTCGCGTGCGCGTCCGGACCAATGACGACGAGGCCCATCTGGATTTGGTCGACTTGCCCGGCTATGGCTATGCGCAGCGGAGCAAGGCCGAACGCCGATCCTGGGGCCCGCTCATCGAAGGCTTCCTCCGCGAACGTCCGGGGCTTCGAGGCGCCATCGTCATCATCGACGTTCGGCGCGGTGCACAGAACGACGACCTGCAGCTGCTCGAGTTCCTCGAAAGCATCGCGGTCACCCCGATTCTCGTCGCGACCAAAATCGACAAGCTGGCGTCCAGCAAGCGAAAGCTCGCCGTTGCGGCCCTCCGGCGCGAGCTCGACCGCCCGCTGATCGCGTACAGCTCGGTCACCGGGGACGGGCGCGAAGCGCTGTGGAAGCGCATCTTGTCGGTGAGCAGCATCGACCAGCCCGACGCGGCTGCCCCAGCTTGACCTTCTACTCGTCGAGCTCGAGCGTCAAGCTCTCGCCCGGGTCACGAAGCCGCAAGTTCGCCGGATCGCCAAGCATCAGGGCCGGCTCGGCTGGTGCCTCCTCCGCGGCGGGTGGAGGCGCGTCGTCCAGGGCCCCGGGGCCCATCATCCGTTCGATGAAACGCTGAATGTCCGCGCGTTTCTCCGGAGAAACCATTTGCATGGCGGCCGAGAGGTTTTCCTTAGCGCCTTCGTCATCGTCCGCGCCTTGCAGGACCCGCGCAGCCTGAAGCCGGAGCTGCCAGTTGTCGGGATCGAGAGTCACCGCTCGCTTCATCTTGCCTCCGGCCGTGATCGGATCGTTCACGGACAAATGATACTGGGCCCAGATCGACCAGAGCAGCGGCGAATCGGGGCTGAGGGCCTCCGCCGCCTCGAGCTCGAGCCTCGCCCGCTCCAGCTCGTCGTTCCCGAGGTAGACCGACGCCAACAAGACGTGTGCGCGCGCGTAGCGAGGCCAGCGCTCGATGACTTCTCCCACGATGCGGCTCCCTCGATCGAACTCGGCTTTGGCCGCGTCTTTTTGGCCGTTCATCTCGAGAATGCTCGCTTGCGCGAGATGAAGCTCAACCGTGTTGAGCTGACGGGGACCGTCCGGTCGAAGCTGGGCCGCGGCTTCGAATTCTTTCACCGCCTGATCGACGCCCCCGGATTCCAGAAGGATCGTCGCGTTCACCCCTCGAAGCGACGGCGAGACAGGATCGAGAAGGAGCGCGGTCTCGATCATCGGAAGCGACTTCGCTCCGTCTCCCGACCGGGCAAAGAGGCGCGCTGCCTCGGTCCCGAGGGCGCCGGCCAGAACTTCGGTATCCCGAAGGACTCGGAGCGACGCGGCCTCGGCCTCGCCGCCTCCCCATGGATCAAGAAAAGCCGACGGTTCCGCTGCGGCAGCTGATTCATAGACCGCCACCACGAAGTAGCCCAGCATGCCGGAGGGATCGGCCGGCGCATCCGTCCCCTCGAGCTCCCACGCTTCGGCCACCATCGCTTTGACGCCACGTGCACGTAGGAGGGCAGTCATGGCCGTTGCCGTCTCGAGTGGATAGAGGTTCACGCGCCCCTGAGCCGCGTCGATCCTTGCGAGAGCCTGGTCGGCGCCGAGGAGCTCGCGCGGAAGTGGCCGTTCGAGCGACCAGCGCGACGTGGCTGCCTGCATCTTGGCCGAGACTTCGGCCGCGCTCTCGGGCCAGCCCTGGACCTCCCCGTTTAGCATCATCAGCGACTCGTAGGGACCGACTCGAATTTGATCGCGGTCCAGATAGGCGGCGAGCTCCTTCGCCGTCAGCGGCCTTAGCGGCGGGTTCTCCTCGAGCACCACTGTCGTCGCGACGTACAAGCCGTATCCAATCCCCGCACCGACGATCAGCAGCGCGACGATCAGAACCCATGGACGGCGCGCCTGGCCGCTGGCCGCAATTTCCTGCGCCCGCTCGACGCCACCTCTACGCATGCACTGCGGGCAGCGTGGTTTTGATTCGGACCCTTCGGGGACGAACTCTTTGTTGCAGTGTGCGCAGTAATACTTCGAAGACATCAGGCGCGAGCATACGGCTAGGGTGCGGGCTCGTCGACTGGCGGGTCGGGAACGAAACCGCTTCCGTGAAGCCGCGCGAAAGCGAACCCGCACTCCTGTGCCCTGCCTTCGCGCCACTCCCGATCCCATCGCTCGATTTCGCATCGGGTGTCACCGAAGTTGATCTCGAGCTGCGGCTTGGCCTCGCCCGGGTAGGCGCGATCCTCGGATGTCGATGGGAGCGAGCAGCAGTCCAGCGCCCGCAGTTTCCCTACGAGCTTCGCGTAGGCTTCTTCGGAGACCGTGCGGCTCACGGTCATCATCGTACCGTCGGGAGACCGCGTCGTCGTGATCAGCTCGCGACTCGCCTCGAGCACGACGTGGGTACTTCGCCGCTCCGAACTGCGGCTAATCACGCTCCAGGAAACGACGACCGTGTCGGGCGCGACCTTCGGCAATACGACCTCCTCCTTCGGCTGGGTCGGCTTGCAGCTCAGCAGTATGGCAACGCAAGGTATCCAATTCCGCATTCGTCTCACTAGATCACGCTTCCCATGCAAAGTCCACCGCGTGCGCCTGAGGTCGGCCGCGTCATACTCCCCCATCGATGGACGATGCTCTCGACTGCCTGAGCTGCGGTGCTTGCTGCCGAACAGGGACCGACGGCCGCATCTTGATCCCGCCCGAGGACTTGCTGCGCTGGCGGGCGCTCGGCCGCGACGACATCGCCGAAGCCGTACAGCCCGGCCATTTCGGAATGCCTGGGTTTGCAACACGAAAAGACGGGGCATGTGTGCACCTGGGGACCGCCGAGAGAGCGAATGCGTGCCAGATCTACGAGATCCGCGGGACGACCTGCCGAGACTTCGAGCGGGGAAGCAAGCAGTGCCTGGAGTTTCGTCGGGACGCTGGATTCTGACGCTGGCACGGAGGCTGTTGCCAGAGTGCCGGCAAATCTAGTACCACGCTTTCATGCGCCGAAGCGGCAAGCTTCTCGGGTTGATGGTGCTCGGTGTCGGGCTGCTCGCGCTCGCGGTTCGCGCAGGAGCCGAGCTCCCGCCCGAAGACGTCGGCCAGGTCATGCGGCTCCCCGAAACGGCGGGAGAGCATTGGCTTTGGGTTCCCGATCGATTGTTTCGTCATTCGGCTCTTTTCGACGGGGACACCGGACGAATGCTGGGCGCGATCGACAGCGGCTTGCAGGTCAGCCCAAGGGCGCCGCTCTGGTCGCGCGCGCGTAACGAAATTTACAACGTCGACACGACGTACTCCCGCGGCCATCGCGGGGAGCGGCACGACTATCTGGTCATCTACGACTCCCGCAGCTTGGAGGTGAAGGGCGAGGTCGAGCTTCCGCCCAAGGCGGCTGACACGGGGACCGGCATTGCTCTGGTCGGGATACTCGACGGCGACCGCTTCATCGTGGTGCTCAACCAATCCCCCGGATCCTCGGTGTCGGTCGTCGATCTCGAAACGAGGCAGATGGTCGCCGAAGTCCAGACCGCTGGCTGCGCAGCGGTGTTTCCAGCGGGCCCGTCCCGATTCGGAATGCTGTGCGGCGACGGGACGGCGATCAACGTTCATCTAAAACCGAACGGCGAGCTCGATCGAATCCGGCGCAGCGCTTCGTTCTTCGATGTCGTCGGCGATCCCATCACCGAGAAAGGCGTTCGCGATGGCTCGACCTGGTGGTTCGCTTCGTTCGAGGGCCTGCTCTATGAAGTGAGCTTCGGAAGCGACTCCCCCACCCCCAAGGCGCCATGGCCGCTCTTCTCCAATGAGGAGCTCGAAGAGGGCTGGCGGATCGGCGGCGCGCAGCACCTCGCGTATCACCCGAGCACAAAGCGCCTCTATTCGGTGACCGATCAAGGCGGGCCGGGCTCCCACAAGGACCCGGGCGAGGAAATCTGGGTCTACGACCTGCCCGCGAAAAGAAAGATCGACGTGTTCTCGGCGCCCAATCTCATCGCTCCGTTCCTCGGCCCACAGGCCGGCTTCGACGCCGAGGGCACCGTCGGAAGCATTTTGAGCTTCGTGCTGCCTAACATGGGCGTACACAGCATCGCGGTCACGCAAGACAGCAAGCCGCTGCTCTTCATGCGGCATGCGGACCTCGGGGCGGTAGGCGTGCTCGACGCACTCAGCGGCGACCATCTTCGCGACATCGACGAAACCGGCCTCTCGGGCGCACTCCTGGTGGTCCCATGATCGATCCCGTTATCGAGCTCACCCTGCGGGCGGTGCTTTCACTCCTCTTCGCTGCCGCCGCTTGGCACAAGGTTTCAGATAGTAGTCGCTTCGCTGCTTCTCTCGACGCCTACGCGCTGCTGCCGGCGCCGCTCGTCTTACCAATCGCCTTGCTGCTGCCTGCGCTCGAATGCTCTGTGGCTATCGGGCTTCTCTATGCACCCACTCGCGAGCCGGCAGCCATCGCCTCGATGGCGCTGCTGACGCTCTACACCGGCGCGATTGTGGCGAATCTCGCGCGAGGACGGCGCGAAATCGATTGCGGCTGCTTCGCGTCGCCTGCTCGCGTGCCGCTGACCCCTTGGCTGGTCGCCCGCAATCTGGTCTTGATCGGCGCTGCAGCTCTCCTCGTCGCCCCGGTGCGGGCTCGCGCAATCTTTTGGGTCGACCAGTTCACCGTCGTGACAGCAGTCCTCGTGCTTTGGCTTCTGTGGGCCGCGGCACAGCGCTTGGCGCAGACCGGCCCCGCATTGCAACGCTTGGGAGGCCGGCGATGATCGACGCTCTTCTGGTTTCGAACGTGCTCCTCTGGCTGCTGGTCCTCGGTCTCGCACTGACGGTCCTCGCGCTCACACGCCAGATCGGTTTGCTCCACGAACGAATCTCCCCGGTGGGCGCGCTCAGCCCGCAGTCGAAGGTCAACGTCGGCGATCCCGCCCCGGAGCTCGCCCTGTTCGACCTCCACGATCGACCGCTTCGAATCGGCGGCGCATCCAACGACGAATCGCGAACCCTGCTGTTCTTCCTGTCGCCCACCTGTCCAGTCTGCGAGACGCTCCTACCGACGGTCGAGCGCGTGGCGCGAACCGAGGTGCCTCGTGTTCGGGTCATCTTGGCCAGCGACGGCGCACCCGACGAGCATCGCGCGTTCGTTGCGGAGAAACGAATTTCGCACTTGCCGTACGTCCTTTCTGCGCCGCTCGGCATGAGCTACGGGGTGGCCAAGCTCCCGTACGCGGTGCTGATCGACGAAGACGGCATCGTCGCGGCCCTGGGTTTGGTGAACACCCGCGAGCACCTTGAAAGCCTATTCGAAGCGCAGCGCCACGGGGTTGCGTCGATCCAGGAGTATCTCGAGGAGAAAGCCAAATGAGTCGGATCGATCGCTGGTTCGAGGGGATGAGCCGTCAGTCGGCGCGCCGAGTCTCTCGCCGCAGCTGGCTGTCGCGTTTCGGGGGCGTGCTCATGGGCGGCGCCGCCCTTCCCTTGCTTCCGGTGGCGCGCGCGGCCGAGAAGCACCAGGTTGGCGAAGACGGGGTCAAAGGCCGCGAAGGCGATCCGAGACGCTGTGAGTATTGGCGCCACTGCGCCATCGACGGCTTTCTGTGCAGCTGCTGTGGCGGCTCCCACACGGCCTGCCCGCCGGGAACCGAAATGTCCCCCGTCACCTGGATCGGCACCTGCCGAAACCCTGCCGACGGCATCGACTACATCATCTCGTACAACGACTGCTGCGGGAAGACGTTCTGCGGGCGCTGTATGTGCAATCGCAACGAAGGCGAGCGCCCCCTCTACCACTGGTATCGCAACAACGACATCAACTGGTGCGGAGGGGCCAAGACACAAACCTATAGCTGCTCGACGGCGGTCGTCGTGAAGGCTGCGAAAGAAGCGCAGCCGGAGAAATGAAAGGCCCGCTCCTAACGATGGGGTTGCTGCTCCTGACGCTGCCAGCCCGCGCGGACGCGTACGAAGAACACGATTATATTTTGAATTGTTCGGGCTGCCACCGAATGGATGGGACGGGGTCGAAGAACGTGCCGTCGCTGCTCGCTATGGCAGAGCTACTTGGAAAGCCTGGCGCGCGTGCGTACTGGGTGCAGGTCCCGGGGGCAGCCCAGGCGCCGCTCTCGGACGCGCGACTAGCGGCGTTGATGAATTGGCTGGTCGAGCGTTTCGCCGGTAGCAAACCGGACCCTGCGTACACAGCGGAGGAAGTGAACCGCCTACGCAGCGCCCCATTGAGGGACCCGGTCGCACGGCGGAGCAAAATACGAGAGGCTATCGTTCGCTGACGCCGTCGCGAAAGACGGAGCGCGATACGGAAGCTGGGCCCACGTATCGCCGCTGCGGCGCCCTGCGACTTGCCATCGCCCCGCGCAGCCCGATAACCTGCTTACTTAGGGAGCCGCCGTGTTCGACTCAACTGATCTCCTCCAGAAGGCGCCGCGTCGAAGGTTCGAGCGAATTCTTTTCGATCGCTGCCGCGCTGGCGAACCGTTCGCCCTGATGTTGGTCAATCTCGATGGCTTCAAGAACGTGAGCGCGCGCTTTGGGGCCAACGTGACGGATCTTCTCTTGTTCGAAGCCGGCTCGCGGCTGCGCGAGAAGCTAAAAGCAGGCGACCTCGTGACCCGAAGCGGCCACCATCAGTTCGCGGTCTTCGTCCAAGGCGTCGACGAGATGGAAACCGCGAACCGAATCGCCAAAGACCTCATCGAACGACTGCAGAGCCCGGTCACCGTCACCGGGACCCGATTCCGCCTCGACGCCAGCATCGGCATCTCCCTGGGGCCGAAGCAAAGCGGAGAGTGGAAACTCCTCTTGCAGGACACCGACCGGGCCGCCCACGAGGCCAAGACCGAGGGTCGCGGCCGAATCAGCATCAGCTTCGCCATCCCCGGGCATGACGACTGAATCCGGCGCCCCGTGAAGTCGATGTTTTGCATCGACCACGGGGGGGTTCTGGCACATGATGCGCTCCGCATGGTCGACGTGATTTCTATCTCTGTCACCTCTGGGCGAACGCACAAAGCGGCTCTGGCTCTCCCAACTACGGGCACGGCACCCTTCCCCGGCGTCGTGGTCATCCACGACATCTACGGATTCAGCGCCGATCTTCAGCGGCACTGCCAACGATTTGCCGACGCGGGATACGTTGCGATCGCTCCGGACCTCTATCGGGGTCGCAACCCGGCGTGCGTCGTCAAGACACTCCGGTCGATGACCACGGGCAAGGGCTTTGCCTACGAGGTCATCGAAGCAACGCGCCAAGCCTTGGCCGCGAGAGCCGACGTCGACCCGAAACGCATCGCGGTCGCAGGGTTTTGCATGGGCGGCGGCTTTGCCCTCCTCGCGGCCGCCGACCAATCGTATGCCGTCGCCGCCCCGTTCTACGGCGCGGTTCCCTACAAAGCTTCCCGCCTCCAAAATCTCTGCCCGACCATCGCTCAGTACGGCGAAATGGACACCGTCTTTTTGCCGCACGCCAAGCGTCTCGCCCAACACCTCGAAGAGCTGGGCATCGAACACGAAGTCCTCATCTACGAAAACGTCGGCCACTCGTTCATGAACCAACACGAGTTCGGACTCGCCAAACTAGCGCGCCACACGCCGATCCGCGCCTTCTACGACCCCGACACCGAAACCAAAGCCTGGTCCAAGCTCCTCGACTTCTTCGCGCGCCACACCCGCAGCTAGGGCGGCTATTCGCTGAAGAGGTTTTCCACGTCGGCCTTGGTGAGGCCCTTGAGGGGGCTGCCTTCGGTGGAGAGGACGTTGCTCACCAGTTCTCGCTTCTTGGCGGAGAGCTCGAGGATTTTCTCCTCGACGGTGCCGGCGGCAATGAGCTTGTAGACGTTGACATTCTTGGTTTGGCCGATGCGGTGCGCGCGGTCGGTGGCCTGATCTTCGACGGCGGGGTTCCACCAGGGGTCGAAGTGGACGACGGTGTCCGCGCCGGTGAGGTTGAGGCCGGTGCCACCTGCCTTGAGGGAGATCAGGAACACCGGAACACTGGTGTCTTCGTTGAAGTGGTCGACCTTCTCGAGGCGATCTTTGGTCGAGCCGTCCAAGTACTCGTATTGAACGCCGTCGGAGTCGAGCGCAGCGCGGATGTGATTGAGCATCTGGACGAACTGGCTGAAGACAAGGACGCGGTGACCGCCGCTGACGGCTTCGTCGACGATCTCGCGAAGGGCGCCGAGCTTGCCGCTGTCGTCTGCGTCGAACTCCGTGTCAGGAAGCTTCATGAGCCGAGGATCGCAGGCGACCTGCCGCAAGCGGGTGAGCGCCGCCAGAATCTGAATCTGCGCCTTGCTGACGCCTTTCTTCTCGACCTCGCTCAGGATGCTCTTTCGCACCTGCCCGAGGATTTGCTTGTAGAGCTTGGCCTGCTCTTCGGCGAGCGGCACGATCATCTCTTGCTCGATCTTGTCCGGCAGGTCTGCCGCGACGTCGCGCTTCAGGCGCCGCATGACGAAAGGCTTGATCGTCGCCCGAAGTCGCTGTGCGGTTTCCATGTCGCCACGGTCGATCGGCCGTGCGATGCGTTCTTCAAACGTCTTGAGCTGCCCGAGGAGCCCCGGCGAAACGAAGTCGAAGATGCTCCAGAGCTCGCTCAGGCGGTTTTCAATCGGTGTGCCCGTCAGCGCCAGCCGTCGTTCACTGCTCAGCTTCTTCGCCGAACGCGCAGTCTGGCTCATCGGGTTCTTGATGTGCTGGGCCTCGTCCAAAATCACGTAGCGAAGGTCGAGTGCCTGCAGCAGCTCTTCGTCGCGGCGGAGCAAGGCGTAGCTGGTGATCATCACGTCGGCCTTCTCGAGGTCCGGCGCGCTCTGACTTCGGTTCGGCCCCTGCCATACCACCGTCCCGAGGCCCGGGGCGAACTTGCGGATCTCGCGGTCCCAGTTCGGCACGACGGAGGTCGGCGCAACGACCAGGTTGAGCTTGCGCTTGTACTTGCTCTTCGCCCAGAGCAGCAGCGCGATCGTCTGCATCGTCTTCCCGAGACCCATGTCGTCGGCCAGGATGCCGCCGCTGTTGAGCTCATGAAGAAAGACGAGCCAGGAGAAGCCATCTTTTTGGTACGGACGAAGGTCGGCCTTGAGCGTTCGTGGCTTCGGGACGTTCGGAATCTCGTCGATGTCTTCGATCTTCGAGAATAGCGTCTTGGCCGAGGCGGAGACCTTGGCGTTCTGGACCACCTTCAAGAGGTCCTGTACCCGCCCGGCCTGCGAAAGCGGCAGCTTGTCTTTCATTCCGGCAGTTGCGTAGATCTCGGCCATCCGCGTGAGCACATCGCCCACCTTCTCGGGGTCCACCGGCGCGTAGGTGCCATCTTCGAGCTGCACGAGCCGGCGCCCATGCTCGAGGCAAGCGCGCAGCTCTTCTTCGCGCACGACCGCACCGCCCGATTCGAACTTCATGTCGAGATTCAGCCAGTCGACTCCGCTCGAGACGCGAACCTGCGGGGTCACCGATTCCTGGCGAATCGTCACATCCACCAAGTCGTCCGGAATGAAACGATCCCAATCCTCGGGAAGCTCGCCGATGCCGTTCGTCCAGAACGCGATCGCGTCGTCTCCGGAAGCCACCAACTCTTCGCCCGACTCCGAAACCTCGAAATTCTGATTGAGCAGCGCCTGAACGCCCGCCATCTCGGCGCCTACGTCGCGCCGGACCACTCGCGGCCGCTCCTTGCCCTGCTTCGGAGGCAGGAACGCCAACGGCGAGGGAAACTCGTCCGGCGGAACGTCGAACTCCTGGTCCTCGTACCTCACGTAGAGGCGCACACGCGCGTCGATGATGTCGCCGTTGGCCTTGAGCTCGAAGCGCGGCTTCTGATCGACCAGATCGGCCACCGCGCTCAAGTCGGGAAGCTCCGCACCAAGCAACGCCGCGACCCGCGGTATCGATTCACCGAGCAGCTCCGGCAGGTCAGCGTGAGACTGCACCATGGCAGGTGAGCGGTAGAGCCTCTGAAGCCAGGCCGGAGTCACCAGCTCGCTCAGCGGCCGCGCCACACCTTCGGTGGTGTCGATCTGCCAGCCCGGCGTCCCTTCAAACCATGCGCCACTAGACAAGGCAAAGCGTCGCTTGTTGCTCTCGAGGTAGAAGACGACGCGCACACGTAGGCTGTCGCCATTCGCCGGGTCGAGCTCGATCCGCGGCTTCAATGCCTCGTTTGCAAACCGAAGCTCCATCGAGGCCGGCTCGAGCAACACGCGCCGATCGCTGAGCATCTCCAAGACCTCGGCAGCATCTTCGCCGCGTAGCTCTGCCATCGTGGCCTGCCCGCGGTTCGTGTTCCGCGCCAGAGCCCGAAACAGCGGCCGCTCGTCGATCGACACCATGTTGAATGCGCCTAGGGCGTCGTTGATCGGCACCACACTCCGCGAGCCCGCCAACACGGGCGTCACCGTGATCGAAGCGGGACGAACGGTCATGCGGTATTCGAACTCCAGCGGCTTGTCGAGGGCCTCGGCGGGCAGCCATGCATCCATGGGCCCCCGCGCTTCACCGCGCTTGGCCTGAAGCTCTCTTGGCGAGAGGATCTCGAGCGCCCCCGCATCGGCACCCGTTGCGCCACGACGTCGCCGCCGGGACCGACGTCTCTTTCCACCAACGGAAACCGTCCCGGGCACGTGCACAGGCTCGGTCTTCTTCTTCTTTTTGCTCTGTTGCTGCTGCGGACCTTTGGCGCGCGGGGGACGTACCTCGTCGCGCAAGGCCACCATCACCGCGGCGACGTGCTTGCAGTGCCCGGTTGGACCCCGCCAACCCGGACAGGAGCAGCTCGACTCCCAAGCATCTGTCTCTTCGCTGTACGTCGCGCGAGTAACGTATGGTTCCTCGGCGGTGCGCACCGAAATCTCGCCTGTGACCGTATGCTCTTCCTCTTTGAGGTTTTCGACCGCCTTCCGCCGCGCGTAGAGCCGACCGCGCAAGAACGCATTGCCCCCGGTCACCCGCTGAATCGCCCGGTCGCTCATCGACGCGAGCTTTTTGCCGACGGACGTCGTGGGCTCACGCCAGCTAGGCGCAACTTCTTCAGGAATCGCTTCGGGAGCGACTTCTTGGTCTACCGTTTCTTGGATCGCAGTGTCGGCCATCGAATGACGTTGGAGGCTAGCGGGACCTACACGGAACTAGGCGCGTTGCGTCTATTCCCCGAGCGGCGTCGTTGCTCGATCTACCGTGGATCCCGGTGTAGGCCGCAAGCGCCGCTAAGTGTGATCTTACACACCCGCCAGAAGACTGCAACTCCAACCCGCAGTCCCCCGGCCAAAGGGCTAGCTGGAGGCTCGAACCAGGGCCTCGGGCAACAGGAGCGAAGGGCATTGAGTCGAGATCACCCAAAGCTGGTGAGCGGCGCGGGTGGCCGCGATGTGGAGCAGGTGCCGGGACTCATCGTCGCCCGGAAACGCAGCCTTATTGCACTCCACGATGACCACGTAGTCGAATTCGAGGCCCTTGACCTGTCGCACGTCCGTCACATCGACGCCTGGCCTAAAGGGGAAATCCTGCTCGGCGATGCGGCGAAGGTTCGGCACCTCGCCATGCCGAAGGCCCTGGTAGTAGACGTCCGCCTGCTCGGGGTAACGGGCTATGACCGCAATCGACGACAGCGGTTCCGAGCTGACGAGACTCCGCAGCGCCTCGGACAGAAAGCCGACCGCCTCCCCGCTTCCGCCGAACTGAAAGAGCTCGACCGGCGCACCGTAGCGCGTGGCCTCGCCCGAGACCTCGTTCCGAAGTGGGCCGAGCACCTCGGTGGCAAACTCGAGAATCTCGTGGGTCGACCGGTAGCTGAGCTTGAGAGGCTCGATTTCGATGTGGTCGAGCTTCAGCTCCTGGAGCACGTGCCGCCAATCGCTGAATCCGTTGTCGAGGTGGAGCTTCTGCGCAATGTCTCCGGCAAGCGTCACGCTCTGCTGCTCGGTCGCGGTGTCGAGCACGACCGCCAACTCGACGGGGCTCATGTCCTGCGCCTCGTCGACGAAGATATGCTCGTACTCGAGCGCACCCCGGCGCCCCGAGAGCGGGCCCCGAAGCGTTTGGAAAATTCGCAGCAGCAATGCGTCGTCTTCGCGATCGAGCTCGGCGGGCTCATCGTTGTCCACGCCATCGACGCCCACGCTGCGGGCCTGCGCGTCTTCGTCTTCTTCGAGCGCGTCTTCGTACGCCATCAAGACCGCCGTCGAATGACGGCTGCACCAGGAGTGCGCCCATTCGATCTCTTTGTCGGTCAGCGCGTCGGGCGCCCAACGCTTGAACGCGCGCACGAGCCGCTCACGATCGGTCACCAGGTCGGCCCAGGCCGTGACGACGTCGCGCGTGCGGGTCGTCCAGCGACTACAGATGCGCCCGACGGCGTGCCGGGTGCCCAGCGCCACCTGCTGGGCATCCCCGTCACGGTCCTGAAGCCACTGCGAAAGGACTTCGAGCCGCACGCCCAGAGGCTCCGCCGCCGTGCCACGCCAAATGCGGCTTATGTGATCGCCGCCTTCGCCTCGCTTTGCCTCGTTTAGAATTTCCGCCTCGGCCCGCTCGGAAAGATCGGCGACGTACTGATCGATCGCGCGCAGCATTGCTGGATGCTTCTTCAAGCGGATGACGTGCGTCGGCGTGTCTTCGACGTAGCGCGCGCCGAGCTTGGGAATGTGACGGCGCCGCAGCTGCTCGGCCCAGAGCTGGAAGGTCTGCACCGGAACTTCCTCGACGCCCAGCGCCGGAAGCACGCGCGAAATGTACCGAACTAGGGCGTCGTTGAAGACGATGACGAGCATTTGGTCCGAACGGAAGCGCTGCGGATCCTGAAACGCGAGGTAGGCGAGCCGGTGAAGCCCGATCGTCGTCTTGCCACTGCCGGCGCCGCCCTGAATGACGACGAGCCCGGAGGTTGGCTGGCTGATCAGGTCGAACTGGCGTGGGTCGATGAGCGCGGTGATCTCGGAGAGATGCTTGTCCTCGCGCAGATCATCGTCACCAATCCCGAGCTCGCCGGGCCGATGGTGCGACTCGGGGCGCATGGCCGCACCCTGCCCGCCCGAAAGTCTCGTCGCCTGCTCGGCGATGCGGCTCCATAGGTCGTCGCGCGAACGCCGGAATGTGCCTTGCGGTGTGCCGATGCGCCGCAACTTGCCCCCGGTGATCGATAGGTTGCGACGGACCAGCACTTCGCCCTCGACCTCCCGGTCGCCGAAAATCTCGTCGTAGTCGTCGCCTTCTTCGTAACGGTAGTAGACCCGGCTCACCGGCGCGTCCCGCCAGTCAACGATGCGCACACCAGTTTTGGAATCGAGAAAGGTGGAGCGGCCGATCAGGATCTCGCGCTTGCGACCCTCTTCTTCGAGGACCATCCGGCCGAAGTACGGCGACATCGGGTCGACCGTGCCTTCGGTCACTTTCGCTCGGCGTTGCGCCACCTGCTGAAGCCGTTCCATCTCCTCGACGAGCGGAGGAATGTCTTCGAGCCGCGCCTCCCGAATCTGGTCGCGGAGCGCGATGAGCTCGGCGTCGTAGTCGATGAGCTGACCTCGGTGCGTAGGACGCGAGGCCGCGGCAGTCCGGTGGACGCGGGCGAGGACCTTCTCCTCCTGGCCCACGGTTACCTCCATCTCCTCGTCTCGGTGAGGAGCGTCAAGGTCCGGGCGGGGATTGAGCTCAGCCTGCTTCATTTGCGCGTATCAACGACGAATCATGTCCCGTTTAAGCGAATTCGGGGACGAGTAGCACGATTCGCAATCGCATCCAAGCGTGAACCGAAAGCCCTGTGCTTTGGCGGAGATGCGTTAGTCGAGAGGCTTGAGCAGGATCTTCGAACGGCGCCCTTGGTCGTAATGCGAGCGCCGCGATTCGGGCAGCTCGTTCGACTCGCAGTTGTCGAAGCCATGCTCCCGAAACCAGTGCGAGGTCTGGGTCGTCAGCACGAACAGGCGGCGCAAGCCTAGGGCTTCGCATTGGCGTTCGAGGAAGTGCAGCAACTGACCGCCGCGGCCCGAGGTGCGGTAGTCGGGGTGGACCACCAGGCAGGCAAGCTCGGCGATCGAGTCGTCCGGATACGCATAGAGCGCAGCGCAGGCGACGAGCATGCCGTCGCGCTCAATGACCGTAAACTTGTCGATGTCGTTCTCCAGCATCTCCTGTGGACGCCGGACCAAGATGCCCTGCTCTTCGAGCGGCGCGATCAAGGTCAAGATGCCGCCGATATCGCTCTGCACGGCCGAACGCACCCCTTCGAAGGTCTCGGAGGTCACCATGGTGCCGACCCCATCTCGAGTGAACAGTTCGCGAAGCAAGGCACCGTCGCTCTGCCGCACGACCAGGTGCGCGCGCGGCACCCCGCCCTGGCAGGCCCTGATGGCCGCAGCGAGGTGGCGCTCCACGTCGTGACCCAGATCGCGGCCCGAATGAAGATAGCGCTCGGCCTCATGCGGCGTGAGCTGCGACGGATTGAGGCCCTCTGCATCGAGGACACCCTGCCCTTCGAGCAGGCCGATCAACTTGTCGGCGCCTAGCGCAACGGCCGCTGCAGCGGCGACGTCGTGACTGCTGATGTTGAAGGCCTCTCCCGTGGATGAGTAGCCGATGGGGGTGAGGACGACGATCGCGCCGTCATCGAGCCGTTGCCGAATGGCCTCGGCATCCACACGCCGCGGCTTGCCCGTGTACTGGTAGTCGACGCCATCGAGGACGCCCACGGGCTGCGCCATCACGAAGTTGCCGGTCGCCACCCGCAGCCGAGCGCCGGACATCGGCGAGCTCGGCAGACCCATGGAGAGAAGCGACTCGAGCTCGACCCGCGTCACGCCGACCGCCTCTTTGACACACTGCAGTGCCACCTCGTCGGTCACGCGGAGGTCGCCTTCAAACCGAGGCCGCTCACCGCGCCGCGCCAAGGCTTCGTCGATTTGAGGGCGCGCGCCGGCCACCAGGACGATGCGCACGCCGAGCGAATGGAGCAGCGCGACATCGTAAAGCAGCGTCCGCAAGTCCTTCGAGGCGACCGCCTCGCCGCCAAACATGATCACAAACGTTCGCCCGCGGTGCGCATGGATGTACGGCGCGCTCGCTCGGAAGTGTTGGACGAATGGGTCGACTTTGGGGCTCATGGCGAGTCGGTGCAGAAGCGTTGAATCAGTTTTGCGTACACGTCGGTGGCACGCTCAATTGCTGCCATGGTGACATATTCGTCGGGCTGGTGCGCCACGGCGATGTCGCCTGCTCCGAGGACGAGTGTCTGCAGCCCCAATTCCGCGAGATACGGAGCTTCGGTTCCAAAGAGCGCGCTCTTGGCTGAACACCCGCACAAGGTCGCGACGGCCTCGGAAAACTCGGCATCTGTGGGCCCCGAAAACGCGTTTGCGTAACCGCCGACTGCCCGCAGATCGAACGTCCACGGCCCTCCATCAAGCGCGTTGGCAACCACACCGCGAAGCTCGGAAACCACGGCGTGCCGCTCCATCCCCGGCAGCAATCGAATATCGACATCGAGCGTGCACTCGTCGCAGATTCGATTGGGGCTGTCGCCGCCGCTGATCCGACCGAAGTTGAGCGTCGGCGTCGGGACCTCGAAGTCCCCGTCGTGATAACGATCGCCAATCGTGTCTCGCCACGACTGCAGAGCGACGAGCACCCGCTGCAGCCCTTCGATGGCGTTCACCCCGAGCGCAGGGTTGCTCGCGTGCCCCGCTTTGCCGCCCACCGTGACCTGGACGTAGAAGACGCCCTTGTGCTTGCGAATCGGCTGCAGGCCGGTCGGCTCGCCGATGATTGCGTAGCGTCCGAAATGCTCGCCGCTCTCGGCCAGGGCGCGCGCACCGTTCATGGTGCTCTCTTCGTCCGCGGTGCCGAGAATCGTGATCGGCTGCCGAAGCGCCGCCGGGTCAAAGCGCTCCACCGCGTGAAGCGCCGCCGCAAAGAAGCCCTTCATGTCGGCGGTGCCGAGCCCGTAGAGCCTGCCCTCCCGCTCGGTCAGCATGAATGGGTCGTCGGTCCAGCGCTCGGCGTTGTAGGGGACCGTGTCGGTATGCCCAGAAAGCACGAGCCCGTCCTCACCCTCGCCGAGCGTGGCGATCAGGTTGGCCTTGCCCGAGTCGCCGGGGAGCGACTCGATCCGTACGGCAAAGCCGAGCCCGGCCGTCCACTCGGCCAGGCGATCGATCACCCCGCGGTTCGACTGGTCGAAGCGGAGGTCCGGCGAGCTGACCGAAGGCGTCGCGATCAACTGGCGGACCATCTCGAGAGCGGGTGGGAGCATCCTCCGACCATAGCGCCGAACCCCGCTGCTCAAAATCCGGATTGCGGGGACGCCCAGAGGGACTAGGTTCCACGCATGAGCGACGATTTTGCGACGCGCGCAATCACCATCATCGAAGAAACCCACCGTGGCGAGCGAGCCTGGGACATCTACAGCCGGCTTCTGAAGGACCGCATCGTCTTTTTGGGCACCGCGATCAACGACTTCGTTGCCAACGCGATCATCGCTCAGCTCCTGTACCTGGAGAGCGAGGACGCGGACAAAGAGATCACGCTCTACATCAATAGCCCGGGCGGCATGGTTTCGTCCGGCCTCGCGATCTACGACACCATGACCTACGTGCGCTGCCCCGTTTCGACGGTCTGCCTGGGGCAGGCGGCATCGATGGGTGCGTTCCTTTTGGCAGCAGGCACCAAGGGCCTTCGCCGCGCGCTCCCGCACAGCCGGGTCATGATTCACCAGCCGCTCGGCGGCTATCAGGGCCAGGCGTCGGACATCGAAATCCACGCCAAAGAGATCCTCAACACCAAGAAGCGGCTCAACGAAATCCTGTCTCGCCATACGGGCCAGGACGTCGAAAAGGTCCGCCACGACACCGAGCGCGACAAGTTCCTCTCGGCCCTCGAAGCCAAGGAATACGGCATCGTCGACCACGTGATCATGCCGCGCAAAGAGCGCGGCGTCGCCCCCGCGGCATGAGCACGCTCGAAGTCTGTCTTGTTCGACACGGGCAGTCGGTATCAAACGCCGAGGGTGTCTGGCAGGGTCACGGGGATTCTCCGCTGAGCGAGCTGGGGCGCACGCAAGTTGAGGCGCTCAGCGCTGCGCTTCTCGGGCAGCGATACGACATGGTGCTCAGCTCGGACCTGAGCCGAGCTGCCGAGACGGCCAAGGCCGCCGGCGTCGAGGTCCAGCACGACCGGGCCTGGCGAGAGATCGACGTCGGCGACTGGGAGGGTCTGACGATGGAGCAGGTCGTCGAGCGCTTCCCAGAGCAAATCGCGGCACTCAAAGACCGCCGAACCTTCGCCATCGGCGGAGGCGAGAGCTGGCCGGAGGTGTTTCAGCGAGCCGACGCGTCCCTACTGGCCCTTCGCCAGAGGATGCCCGAGGGCGGCCGAGCGATCGTCTTCACGCACGGCGGGATCATCGCCGCCCTTCTCTCCGGCCTTCTAGGGGTGCGCGACCGATTCCCCTGGCCGCTCGGCCGGATGCGAAATACCGGACGCACGACTCTTCGATTCTCCGACGGCCAGGTCGAGCTCGTCGCACACAATGATGACAGCCATGTTCCATTAGACCTCCAGCAGGCCTATGAGCCACGTCCTGAGCAGGTCGTGGTCCATTTGACTTCTGTGTCTGGCGATACCGCGACCGGCGGTACAGGCACAACGGATTTCAACTCTGAAATCAAATCTGCACGGAATGCGGGTGCAGGTGGGGTGGTGTCGGTATCAGGCACGTCACACCAAATCGCAGAGCTGGCCCAGGCGACCTCGGGCGCTTCAACCCGCGAATTCCGGTTCGTCGCGCCGCTCGAAGGCCATTCGAGCAGGCTGCTGATCTCCGAGAGCCATCAAATGCTGCTCGACTATGGGCTTCCCATCATGCAGATCTGAAAAATCGAATGCAAGCATGAAAAGTGAGCTGCCTAACGCCTGTCCAGCTTGAATACACTTGTAATTCATCTGTAAGGGTTATTCAGGGCATGTCTCGTTTGTGATCCAGGCCACATCTGAACGTACCCCGTCGGTCGATCGGGTGCAATTCGGGGGTTAAAGACCTCGAACTTCAAAAACTTTTCAGATCTGAACGACGTTCAACGATCACGATCTTGGAATCACTATGAGATCATTCATGATTCCAGACGCCAAAAAGTTGGCACGGTAGTAGCATATACAACTGGTGACATAAATACTGCGGCGAAGACGTCCCCCCACGTCCCCCGTAGTGTTGTTAGACCGGCGGATTGGCTTGTTTCCCCCCACTTCATCCAACCCGCCATCTCTCTAACGGCCCGAAAGCCCCCCCTTTCGGGCCGTTACTTTTTAACTTTTAGCTACAACGCCTCGTTGCGTCGGCCGTCTGCTACTTCACGACTTTGAGGTACGAAGGACGTTCGCCTGGTTTCGGCGGGCTCGAGGGTCGGGACTCGGTTTCGTCCACCGCGGGCAGGACCCTCAGTGAGGGGCGCTCCTCCACGACCGGCGGTGGTTGCCGACCCGCTTCTCGCTCGATTTCCTCGGTGATTTCCCTGGGCATGGAGTCCGGCCAGACCATGCCGCGGCCGTCGTCACCGGCGAGGGCGAACACCGCGTCCCAAGGGATTTGGCAGGTGAACGGCGTGCGGTTGAACGACAAGGTGCCATACACGCCTTCGGCATCGACCTCTAAATCCCGAATGGGTACGGGCATATCGAAGCCAATCTGCAGAACGAGCTGAGGTTCTGAGCGGTACCACTTTGGCACGGCGACGGTGTCCATCCTGGGGTCGAGGTGCACGAACAAGCTGCCCTGGGCGAGGAGGTAGCGGGCAACGTCGAGCTTAGGCGGAAGCGGCTTTTCTTCTTCGGCCACTCTTCACCATTAGCGGATTCAGACCCCGTTTGCCACGGACCAACGAAATAGGGGGACAGTCCCCTTTTTGAAATGCTTGGAGCGGGCGGGTTCCGCTAGGCCAGAGCCAAGATGCTGGTGCCGGCGACCATCAGAACGACGGCGGCCAGCTTGCGGCTCGTGATCGGTTCCTCGAAGACGAGGCGCCCGAACACCACGCTTCCAAAGACGCCAAAGGCCCTTTTCAGGGTTTCGATCACCGCCACCCAGAGCCATTGGAGGGCGACCATTTGGAGCGCGAGGGCCGCGACCGCAAAGGCGACCAAACCCGCCAGGAGGCTCTTCGGCGCCTCGAACACCTGCCGCAGCTCACCCGGCTTCCCTTTGGCGAGCATCCAGGTCCCAAGAATCGTGGCGCTCCCCGCAGAAAGTAGGAAGGCATGCGAGGCAGGCGAGGCGTGCGGGAGGGAGCGCTTGGCTAGAGCGGTGGAGAACGCCCAGAGCACCGCCACCGCGATCATGAAAGGGGCGCCCTTCTCGTGGGTGACCGACTGCCACAGAGAATCGCCGAGGTCGCTGTTGAGGACCAGAGCCCCGAGGACGACCAGAAGAATGCCGGCCCAATGCATGAGCCCCGGCACTTCGCCGAGCAAAGGAATGGCCGCGAGCGCGCTGAAGACCGGGGTGAGCGAAAGGAAGGGCACCGTGCGGCTCAGCGGCGAGAGCTGCACCGACCGCATGAAGAGCACGTTGGCGAGCGCGTTCATCGTCATCGACGCGACAGCGGGCGGCCAATAGCCCGAATCGGTCACCCAGGTCTGATCGTACGCCGCCCAGGCTCCGAGGAACGGCACCTGCCCAAGCAGCAGGAACACGGCAAGCGCGGTCGGCGAAGCCTTCCCGGCGAGCGCCTTTCGAACCACATCGAGCGCAGCCCAACAAAGAGCCGCTGCCACACCGAAGGAAAAACCGAACATGAACGAAGCCGCCGCACCGTATCAGCCCGGCGCAGGGAGCCCAACTCTTGAGGTGGGGCGCGTTCGATGCTTGGATGGGCCCATGTCGAACTTATCTTTGTTGGTCGCGGCCACCGTTGCCCCCCTCTTCTTTTGTGCCTCTTGCGGAAGCAGCGATCCCGCGTCGATTTGCGGTTCCGAGCGCCCTTGTGTTCCTGAAGGCACGTGGGTCGTGTCGTACCCGATGGCCTCGACGGGTCAGAGCTTTCGCGTGAACACCATTGGCGTCGCCCCCGATGGCAGTGCGGAGCTCATTGACGAAGAGGTGCCCGACAACGAATGCCCTCCCGATGCGACGGGCCCAGGGACGCTCACAACGAACGCCGAGCTCTCGAGCGACGGCTGCACGCTGACCGCCGAGATCTCCAAGAGCTGGTGCCAGAGCGGCGAGGCCAATTGTGAAGAGCGACGGATTACGCTCGACTTCTGCAGCAACGGCAGCGCGACGGTGGCCACCGGCTCGCTGGACGCGTGCGTTTGCTGGATCAACGGCAGCCCATTCTGCAGCGCGGTCGACGACTCCGTCTCCGTCGATGCTACTGCCGTGCGATCGACCCCGTAATCTGCGCTCAAAAGGGCCCGACGTTGCGCTACCCCGGGCGCGACCTCATAGTGTCCAGGTCTTTGAAATTCTGGGGGCGACCGGTTTCGACGGGGATGTTGAAGGTTTGGTTGCGTGTCCGTCGGCCCAAGCACGACGTAAAAACGTTTGGGACGTACAACTGCCAACGATAACGCAGTTGCTCTCGCGGCCTAAGTAAAGCCAACGGAGCCGTCGAAGTTAGAAGCTTGCCTGTGCTTCTAGCGGAGGCGTCATTTGAACGGGCTGGTCACTGCGAGTCGGGTTCGGCGCAATGACGAGATGAAGAACCACTAGCGTTGGTGCGAGCCTGTTTGTGGGCGCAATCCAAGGCGAATTTCAAAACACAAACTACGCACGTAGATGTCATTCTGGACCGTTTTCGGACGTGGGTTCGATTCCCACCGCCTCCACCAAACAAGCGCAATGATTGCCG
>JAOTXX010000160.1 GCA_029862185.1 Myxococcales bacterium | reverse complement strand
GGCGAGGCTCACGGTGGTGCTTCCCGGTTGCACCGTAACTTGCTGCGTCTTTGGTAAATACCCGCGGGCTCTTCCCGAGAGCGAAATCTGAGCGCCGGGCTTGAGCTGGAGTGTGATCGGCGTGCGTCCGGCCGCCTTGCCGTCGACGCTGACGAAAGCACCCATCGGGCGCGACCGAACGACGAGCTTTGCAACGTCATCGTTCACGGCCGCCGCCGGCTCGGCTGGTGCTTCACCGACCGTCGTCTCCGGTTGTTGGGCGACTTCTGGATCGGCTTCTTCGACCGGGTCCTCTTCCTGCACGACGACCGGGTCCCCTTCCTGCGCAACCGGCTGTGCAACGTCGGGCGCTTCCACGAAGACCTCGATCTCGCTACCGATGTACGGCGCCGCAAGCTCTTCCAGCCGCTCGACGATCCCGAACTGCCAGCCCGCTACGCCTGCCCCCGCCACCGCCAGGAGGATGATCACCAGGAAGAGCCAGCTAGAGCCACGCAGTCCGCCCTTGACGGGGCGCTTTGGTGCCGCGATCGAGCCTCCCGGGACGGGCTCGGTCGGAAGCCTGAAGGCCTCGACGGGGATGCCGATACCCTTGGGCACGCCGGCCGGCGGTGGAACGGTCTGCACCGCGGGGTCGAGCAAGCTCGGATCGATAAACTCACCCGGCGCAGGCTCCAGGCTTCCAGAAGGACCGAACGATTCGGCCATGTTCGGTCCAAACAAGTCGGGAACTTCGGTCTCGAGCCGTGATCGTGGCTCCTGCGAGGGCACCACCGGAGTAGGGCGCCGCTCCGGAAGAACGGGGACTGCACTCGCGCCTGCGACGACAGTCGCGTCGGCCTCGGGGTAGTCGTGAATTCGCGTCGTCTCGTTGTCGAGAAAGTCCTCTTCGGCGTCGAGCTCTTCGAACGGCTCTGCCATTGCCTGGCTGACACTACCGGTGCTCTTGCCAAAGGCGGACATTGCCCTTCGTGCGCCGATGTCATGACTGAGTTGGCGCGCCCGTTGTGCACCCGCCTGCGCCTCTCGGGTCGCTGCCTCGCCAGCACCACCTTCCTCGAGCGCAGAAGCGAGAAACTCGCTTACGTGACGAACCTTGGTGCGATCGTCTGCGGCGGGCATGGGCGTGTCGACCAACTGTCCTCGTTCGCCCTGCTCGAACACACCAGGGCTGTCGCGACCCTCCGCAATCCGCTGTACGAGTGCCCGCGATTCCGGGTCCATCTTGATGAACTTGATGCCCATGCCGACTGGGCTCTGCGCGTCTGCCTCCGATGGATCGCGGCGCCAGACTACACGGCCGACCCCATGGATCAAAGTCGACTGGTCCTGAAGCAAGAACTCGAACTTGAGCAACGTACCCACCGCCAGCGGCTTCTTCGCTTTGATGAATACGCCGCCTCGGGAAATGTCATTGCTGTAGCGTTCGATGAAGTCCTCGAGCGTAGAGCTCTTGTAACGGATCTTCAGCGAAAGCAGCGTGCGCTTGTCGGTGCGTGCGTCTGCCATTCGTGTCGTCTATTGCCCCTGCCTCCAGACTACCCAGCGTTTCGTGAACCAACAAACGTTTGACAGGAAAAAGCGTCGTTCACAGAGACGCAAGATCGACCGACATGGACGCATGAAATTTGCGGGTAGCGCCTGACGTAGTCACGAGTCGTACATCACCGGCAAGCGGAATCGCTAGGTTTACACCGTGAAAATGCGCCATCCACTGTGTGGTCGAGCGGCGACTCACCGTTGCATACTGGACCGAAAAACCGCTGCGAAGAAGGTCGCGGAGCGCATCCGCAAATGCGCTCGTACTGGAATCGACGGCGCGGTGAAGCGTCGAGAGTGGTCGTCCGAGGCGCGGCGGAATCTGGACTGCGAGCGCGCAAGCGTCGGCGAGGGCATCGGCCTCAACGTCGACTTCGAGGGCACTGGCGCGCTGTCGCGACGACACGTGCGCGGGGCGATCCCATGGCGTGAGCTCGCCATCGGTTTGGGCCAGTAGTGGGCTGTAGGTTCGCTGCAGCTCGGGCGCGACGGCGAGCAGAGGTGTCAGCGCGAAGCTTCGCTTTTCGAGCTCGAGGTGCGGGACGCGAAGCTCGGGGCTTTCGTGGGGGCCTCGGGCATCCCATAAGAGATCGAGATCTAGGCTACGAGCGCCCCAGCGTTCGGTGCTTCGGCGGTTACGACCGAGGCGCTCCTCCGTTCGAATGAGCACCCGCAAGAGCTCGATTGGGGTGAGCGTTGTAGCGAGGCGAAACGCGGCGTTCAGATAGCGTGGCTGCGGCGGGCCAAGGGGCTCGGTTTCGTAAAGTGGAGAGACGGCCGTAACTTCGATCCCCTTGCGAGCATCGAGCAAGGCGTGCGCGGCTCGAATCGACGCTTCGCGCGACCCGAGGTTCGACCCGACACCGACGACGGCGATACTCAAATCTCATCCCTCGAAAAAGGGGACTGTCCCCTTTTTTGGATGTTGCGCAATGGGGCCGGCGCATGGTTGTGGGGGTGGGGGAACGCGGCTAGGTTGCGCTCATGTCGGAGATGCCGCTTTTCGAACGGCTCGAAGAGCGGGAGCCGGGTGACGGCGAGCGCGTTTTTAGGGTGAGCGAGATCAACCGTGCGGTGCGGCTCACGCTCGAGGACTGCTGGCCGAGCGTGCTGATCGAGGGCGAGCTTTCGGACGTGCGGCGGGCCAAGGGGCACGTCTACTTCACACTCAACGACGAAGAAGAGCCAGCCCAACTCCGCGGCGTGATGTTCCAGTCCGACGTCCGGCGCACCAAAACGCCGCTCGAAGACGGGGCTCGCGTTCGGTTTCGAGGGAAGCTTTCGCTTTATTTGGCTCGGGGGCAGTTTCAGCTGATCGCGCGGTCGGCAAAGCCCGCAGGGGAAGGCGACCTGGCGGCTCAGTTTCGGCGGCTTCGCGACAAGCTCGATGCCGAAGGGCTGCTCGATCCCGACCGCAAGCGGTCTTTGCCGCAGTTGCCAAGGGTGGTCGGCGTGGTGACGAGTCGCACAGGTGCCGCGCTCCAAGACATCATCCGGGTGGCGTCGGAGCGCTGTCCGGTTCGACTCGTCGTTGCAGACTGCCGGGTCCAAGGCGATGACGCCCCGACGACGATCGTATCGGCCCTCGAGTCGGTGCAACGGCTCGAAGGGCTCGATGTCGTCATCGTGTCACGGGGCGGTGGGTCTGCAG
>JAOTXX010000031.1 GCA_029862185.1 Myxococcales bacterium | reverse complement strand
CGAGCCCGAAGGGCGAAGCCCGGCGCGTACGCGCCGGCAAGGCAGAGCAAAGCGACCGCCGCGCCAGGGAGGATTACGGGTGGGGGTGGGCGGGGCGGTGTCAACAAGCCGTACCACGCCACCCACCCAACACCCCCGCCCCCCAACACCCGCGGCAGCGTCAGTGCCAGCGTCGGTGCCAGCGTCAGTGCGTGCCCAGCTCTTTGAGATCCGGTCCCGACCACAAGGTCGTCGACAGCTTCGACTGCAAGTCTGCGGCCGTCAGCCCGTGTCGAACCTCTCGAACGCGCACCCCTTCCGGGCTGAAGTCGAATACGGCAAACGGACAAATGAGACGCGTGATTTGGACGCCAGTGTCGCCGCGTGGGCAAACGAGTGAGCCAAGCTGCTCGACGGTGGTGTGGCTCAAGCCAACGACCGGACAATCGAGGGCACACGGATCGGCATTCGTCACTGCGCGCCCCTGCGGCGACACCGCGCTCACTTCGATGAACGCGATCTCCGTGGGCGCTTGCTTCGCTCCTTCGCCATGCAGATCGATCGCGCTTCGCAGCGCCTGCGGAAGGCCCCGGCCGAACCACATGCCCTGCTTGGACTCGCACTCCTCCGCGGCGCGCGAGAGTAGGCGCTCGAGACTAGCTGCGTGCTCGGGCAATGGCATCGGTGAACCGCCGGAACAGGTACCGCGAGTCGTGCGGCCCCGCAGCTGCTTCGGGGTGGTACTGAACGCTGAACGCCCCGGTTTCGAGGTGTTGGATTCCCTCGCAGGTGTCGTCGTTGAGGTGCAAGTGAGTGACCTCGCACTTGCCTTTGAGGGAATCGACATCGACGCAGAAGCCGTGGTTCTGGGTCGTGACCTCGATGCGGCCGGTCTGTAAGTCTTTGACCGGCTGATTGAGCCCGCGATGACCAAACTTGAGCTTGTAGCTCTGCCCCCCAAGCGCGAGGCTCATCAACTGATGGCCGAGGCAGATGCCGAAGATGGGACGCTGGCCCAGGAGCTCGCGGACGGTCGCGACTCCGCCGGTGACGGCAGCCGGGTCGCCGGGGCCGTTGGACAGGAAGATGCCGTCCGGATCGAGCGCGAGCACCTCCTGTGCGCTTGCCGTCGCCGGAACGACCGACACCTTGCATCCCTCGTCGACGAGGCACCGCAGGATGTTGAGCTTGACGCCGAAGTCCATCGCGACGACGTGCCAGGGGCGCGCGCCTGAGCGCGGCACCGACCAAACGCCCGTGCCCTCCGTCCACTGGTAAACCTCCGGCGTCGTCACCTCACCGGTGAGATTCTGCCCGGTCATGGGAGGCGCTGCTTTCGCGCGGTCATGCAGCGATGCCGCGTCTTCGGTGCCAACGGCTGCCATCTGTGCGCCCTGGTCCCGGATGTGGCGCGTGAGCGTCCGGGTATCGACGCCGGTGATTCCGACGATGCCCATTCTGGCGAGGTAGGCGTCGAGCGACTCCTTCGTGCGCCAATTGCTCTCGATGGCGGACAGCTCCCGCACGACGAAACCGCGAAGGGCAGGGCGCCTCGCCTCGCCGTCTTCGACCGTGATGCCGGTGTTGCCGATCTGGGGGGCCGTCATGGTGACGATTTGGCCGCAGTACGAAGGGTCGGTGAGGACTTCTTCGTAGCCGGTCATACCGGTCGTGAACACCGCTTCGCCGGTGGCTGTGCCTGTGGCGCCAAAGCTGGTCCCCGAAAAGCGGGTTCCATCGGCAAGTACCAAGTGTGCTTCTTTGCTCATGTCCTCAGCTCGTGCACGACACTGCCCCCTACGATCGTCATGACGGGCCTTCCCATGAGCTCACGACCGAGCAACGGCGTGTTGTGCGATTTGGAGCGTAGCGCTTCTTTGTCGAGAATCCATCGGGCTTCCGGGTCGAGAACGGTGATGTCCGCGCGCCGCCCGACTTTCAGGGAGCCTCCTTCGAAATCGGGGAGCAGGCGCGCAGGGGCGGTCGACAGCGCCTCGACGAGGCGCAAAGGCTTGAGCACGCCATCGCGCACGAGCTGGAACATCGAGCCGATCGCGGTTTCGAGCCCATTGATGCCCACCGAGGCTGCCTCGAACTCGCAGTCCTTCTCGAGCTCGCTGTGCGGCGCGTGGTCGGTCGCGATGCAGTCGATGGTACCGTCGGCGATCGCCTCGCGAAGGGCTTCGAAATCTTCAGCTTCACGAAGCGGAGGGTTGACCTTGCAATAGGTATCGTAACTCAGGAGGGCCTCGTCGGTGAAGAGCAGGTGGTGCGGCGTCACCTCGGCCGACACGGGCAAACCTCGCGACTTCGCCTCGCGAATCAGCCGAACCGCCCCGAAGCTCGAGATGTGCGCAACGTGGTATCGGGCGCCGGTGGTCTCCGCGAGAATCAAATCCCGGGCCACGATGATGTCCTCGGCCGCGCGCGGCCACCCCCGAAGCCCGAGCTGGGTCGAGCGCGCGCCTTCGTGCATCTGCGCGCCTTTGGTGAGGTTGTGGTCTTCGCAGTGTTGGCTCACCAGCAGGTCGAACGTGCGCGCGTACTCCATCGCATGCCGCATGACCGCGGCGTTCATCACGCAAACGCCATCGTCGCTGACCCCAATCGCGCCCGCCTCGCGCAAGTCTGCCATCTCGGTGAGCTCGGCGCCTTTTTGCCCCCGGGTCACCGCTCCAAAGGGCATCAAGCGCGTGCCACCGTGCTCTTTTGCCCGAGATATCATCATCTCGGTGATGGCGCGCGTGTCGTTCGTCGGCCTGGTGTTGGGCATCGGGCACACGGCAGTGAACCCGCCCGCAGCCGCTGCGTCCAGGCCCGAGCCGATGTCCTCTTTGTACTCTTGCCCGGGCTCACGCAGATGCACGTGGAGGTCGATGAAGCCCGGACAAACCCAGTGTCCGGACGCGTTCACGATGCGCACGGCCTCGCTCGCCTGACAGGCCGCACCTGCATCGCGACCGAGCTCCTTGATGCGCCCCGCTTCGATGACGACGTCGGCAGCTTCGTCGAGCCCCTGCGAAGGATCGAGAACGCGCCCGCCACGCAGGACGATCAGCTCGGTCAGCATAGCGGTCCGCGCTTACGTGACGGACCCGAACCAGTCAACCCGCTTAGCCGGCTTTGCGCTGAAGATCGTCGTCGTCCGCCACCCCGTCGTCTGCCGCCGCCACCGTGCCGACGGAAGACGAGAGCTTCGACTGCGACTTCTTTTCCTCGACGCGCTTCTTCATCGTCATCACCTTGCGGTAGACCGACGCGAAGTCCTTGTTGCGGGTGGCCATCGATGGGGTGCCGCCGCGCAGGAGGGTTTGCAGGATGAACTCGAGAACTTGAATCTCGCCTTCGGAGAAACTGTTGCTGATGCGCATGGTGCCGATCTACCACCGCTCCGTGTACATGACAATCAGTGACGTGAGATGTAGGGCCACAAGATGTCATCGAGATTCCAGGTTTGAGTCCCAAGATCACAGAACCTCATGCTTTCCTGGCCTGGCGCCACCGGGATCGACGATCGCCGGTTTCCATGGAAATTGTGAAGGCCTGTTGACAAATGGAGTTCGAGCGAACGCTGGCAGCGCCGGCCTAGTGGTCCGCGGCGGTCACCCGGACGACCTCGTCGATCGTCGTGACGCCTGCGAGCACTTTGTTCAGGCCGGCACGGCGTAGCGTGGCAACCCCGCCCCGAATCATCTCGTCCTTGACCTCAGCAGTGGACCCGCCCTGAAGCACGATTTCGCGGAGCCGGTCTTTGAACGGCATGACCTCGTAGAGGGCGATTCGGCCCTTGTAGCCGGTGTCGTTGCAAACCTTGCAGCCGGTGCCACGGAATGCGACCGCGGTGGCGATTTCGCTCTCCTCGAAGCCCACGTCGATCAGGACCTGCTCGTCGGTGGGGACCTGCACTTTGCATTCCTCGCAGATCTTACGTCCGAGACGCTGTGCCACGACGCAATTGACCGAGGCGGTCACCAGGAACGGCTCCACGCCCATGTTCAGGAGACGAGTCACGGTGCTCGGCGCGTCGTTGGTGTGGAGCGTCGACAAGACCAAGTGGCCCGTCAACGCGGCCTTGACCGCAATCTCGGCGGTTTCGAAGTCTCGAATCTCACCGACCATGATGATGTCGGGATCCTGACGCAGGAACGAACGCAGAGACGCGGCGAAGTTGAGGCCGATGTCCTCGTGCATCTGTACCTGGTTGATGCCCATCAGGTTGAACTCGATCGGATCCTCCGCCGTGCTGACGTTGGTGCCGACTTCATTGAGGTCCGACATGGCGGAGTAGAGCGTCGTCGTCTTGCCGGAGCCCGTCGGCCCGGTGACCAGCACCATCCCGAAGGGCTGATGAATTGCGTCACGGAAATCCGAAAGCGGCTTCTGCTCGAAACCGAGCTTCGTCATGTCGAGCTGAAGGTTCGACTTGTCCAGAAGACGAAGGACGATCTTCTCGCCCCAGAGCGTAGGGACGGACGAAACACGATAGTCCATCTCGCGGCCCTTGCCGAGCTTGAGCTTGATACGCCCGTCCTGCGGCAATCGGCGCTCGGCGATGTCGAGCGAGGACATGATTTTCAAACGCGATGCGATGGCGTTCTTGAGCTTGATCGGCGGCGTCATTTCCTCGTGGAGCACGCCGTCGACGCGGTACCGGACACGTAGGACTCGCTCGTACGGCTCAACGTGAATGTCGGATGCGCCTTGCTTGATTGCATTGAGCAGAATCGCGTTGCAAAGCCGAACGACCGGCGCATCCTCGCTCGCTCGTTCGAGGTCGAGGAGATTGTCATCCTCATCGGTAGTGGCGACCTCGATCTCGGACTCGTCGAAGCCCTCCATGATGTCGTCGTAGGAAATCTCCGGCTGTGCGTACGCTTTCTCGAGCGCGCTCAAGATGGCGCTTTCTGACGAAACGACGGGCTCCACGTTGTAGCCCGTGAGGAACTTCACATCGTCGATTGCGTTCAGGTTCGACGGATCGGCCATGGCCACGATGAGCGAGCTTCCGGCGCGTGAGACTGGGATGATCTTGTGACGCTCGCAAACCTGAGGGCTGATGAGCTTCAGAATCTCTCGGTCGATTTCGTATTCGGAGAGGTCGATCGACTGGACGCGATACTGCTCGCTCAAGAAGTCGGTGATCTCTTGGTCGGAAATCGCGCCGAGGCGGGCGAGCGCGTAGCCCAGACTGATGTTGTCATCCTTCTGATGCTTCTGCGCTTCGCGCAATTGCTCGAGGCTGATTCTCTTCTCGCGTACGAGGAGCTCACCGAGTCTGTTTCTGCTCATGCCCGTTCAATTCCCAAATCGGATACAGTCTTAGTATATTTATTCACAAATATCCGGCAAACTCAAGTGCTGGTGCAAGCCGGCCGACTATCGGGCCGATCAATTCGGGCACGTCGAGTATGAAAGCTAGCTTACCTTTGGAAAAGGCGCTTGGCGAAAAGGGCGCTTTCCTCAGTATTTACGGGCAATTTTCGCCGGCCGCCGGAGCCTCTTGGCTTGCCGTTCCTCGGCCGTCGCGGTACCGAGCGTGAGTGGCGAAGCCAAAAAAGCAAATCACCGCAGCCCCGAAAGACGCGGGGGAGGCGCTCGAGCAGATCGAACAGCCCAAGATGAACTGGAAGGTCCTGGGCCTCATCGGCGTGGCGCTGGCCGTGGTCTGGGTCATCGCTGGCATCCTGCAGCCGAGCATTGGGTACGTGGGCCTGATCGTCGCGGGGGTGCTCACCCTCATCGCGCTCGGATTTCTGATCTGGATCTGGCGGCTGACCCGCAAGTCGGCCGACATCGCGGCAATTCTAAGGGGCGCAACCGACAAGGAAGGGCGCCTGGCCGCGCTGGAGCAACTGCGCGCCCGACAGACGCCCGGCGGCAAGGATGCCCTGAACGCCATCGCCCAGGCGCAGCTCGTGGCGCAGGAGGAGCCGGCCGAAGCGATTCGCATTCTCGAGGGGATCGACATCAACAAGGCGCCGGCGATGGTTCAGGACGATGTTCGGGCCAACCTCGCGATGTTCTATCTGATGACAGGGCGGGCGCGTGATGCGCGCGAGCTCAGCAACGACATACGCCTCGACCGCCAGCCTCAGGCCAAGGCCAAGGCGATGTATGCCGCCGTGGTTGCGGAATCGTTGGCGCGCACGGGCGACGCCGAGGAAGCGCGCAAGCTGCTCGAAACCTACGATCCCAAGGACAAAGAGTTTGGACAGGTTTCCGGCATGCTCCTTCGCGCGCAGGTCTATACCTATACGGCGACGAAAAAACGTGGACGGGCGCGCGAGGCGATGGACCAGCTGCTCGAAGTCGACCCGAACATGGTGGCTGCGTTCATTCAGAAAGGGACGCGCCCCGAGCTCAGCCGCCTTGCAAAGCAGGTGCTGGCCAGCGCCGGCGCGCTCCCCAAGCAGAAGATGCGCGTGCGTACGCGCTGAGGGCTCGTGACCGCTCGAACCTGGACCATCCGCGAAGTCCTCGACTGGGCCACGGAGGATTTCACCGGGCGGGGCATCGAAAGCCCTCGCCTCGATGCGGAGCTCCTCGTCGCCGAAGCGCTCGGGACCGATCGGGTCGGGCTCTATCTCGATCTCCATCGGCCGCTGGTGGACGTCGAACGGAGCTCGATTCGACCCCTGGTGGCCCGCCGCAGGGAACGCGAGCCCGTTGCATACATCCTCGGGCACCGCGACTTCTACGGCCGACGCTTCAACGTGACCAATGACGTGCTCATCCCGCGACCCGATACGGAAACCCTCGTCGACCACGCGCTCGAATGCATCCCCGACGACCAGCCCTGCCGGGTGCTCGACATCGGAACCGGCAGCGGCGCCATTGCGGTGACCATCGCGGCCGAGCGGCCGTTGGCGATCGTCACGGCAACCGACATCTCCGAAGCGGCGCTGACGGTGGCTGCCGACAATGCCGAACGACTTGGCGTCTCAGACCGGATCCGACTCGAGCGGGCGGACCTGCTGAGCGGCACCGAGCAGTACGACCTGATCGTGTCGAACCCGCCCTACATCGCTCGGTCCGAGATGCAATCTCTGCAGGCCGAGGTGCGGGAGCACGAGCCGTCGGGCGCGCTCGAGGCCGGCGAAGATGGGCTGGACATCATCAGAGCCTTGCTGGTGGCGACAGAAGCTGCCGCGGCGACAGGGGCGCAGCTGCTGGTCGAAGTCGGCGCGGGGCAAGCCCCCTTGGTGGCGGATTTCGCTTCGGCGCACACCGCCTGGAATCCGGTTGCGGTGCACCGGGACCTCCACCGCATCGAGCGGGTCGTTCACCTTCGTCGAATCTGACGCAGCCAAAGCTCGCTAAAGAGCAGGGCGACGACCAGCAGAAGCAGCCAGGGTGCCAACGGTTGCTCGACACCGCTCGAAGCGTCGAGCGTGACGGCTTCGAAACGGCTCTCCAACTCGGGCGCGCCCCTCGAGACGAGGTCGCTCTCGGCGGGCGGCGCATCGACGACGAAGGCAAAGCGGGCACCGTTGACGCCGTTCACGAGCACTCGATAGGCCCCGATTTCGCCGGTGTCCCGAAACGCCACGCGGTCGGCTTCCCCGAGATCGACGGTCCGGCCCGTCGGGGTCACGACCTGGATGCGCTGGCTCTGGGTCGACCCTGGAAGCGACACGGACCCATGCGGTTCGACGGAATGCTCGGTGCGCCCGGCCAAACGGAGCAGCGTATCGAGCACGAACGGCACGAATACCGGCTGGTAGGGCAAGTCGGTCCACGCGTCGTCGATGGTGGTCGCCATCATGGCCACACGGCCGTTTCGGTACCGGTGCTCCAACATCGCGGCGGCACCATCGCTGAAGCGCGCGGTCACCACGGCATTGAGAGAAACCTCCGCGATCGGCGTGCGGCCGTGCACCTTGGCTTGGTCGAGCTCGGGAAGGGCCTTCGACCTCAGAGACAGGGGCCGCGCTTCCATGCGCGTTGCGGTGTAGCGACCCGGAAGCAGCTCGCGGAGGACGCTCCCGTACGCCCTCGGGTTGACTCGATCGCCGGCGGTAATCCACAGGCTCCCGCCGCCGCCGACGAACCGTCGGATGAGCGGAAGCCACTTCTCGTCGAGGGTGGCATTCGCCATCACGACCACGTCGGAGCGGATGATGGCGCTTTCGGAAAGGTCCTGGGCGTCCAGGGTTTCAACCGCAAAGGAACGGCCAATGCGCGGGGCGACGCCGAGCGCATGACTCAGAAACGCGGTCTCCCGCTTGCGCGGATCGGGGTGAGGGTCGCCGTCGACGAGCAGCACATGCACCGTGTCCGACCCCAATAAGACCCCGCGCACGTTGTCCGCAGGAAGAACGTCGTCGGGGTCGAGCTGCAGCTCGACGACCGCGTCCGTCGAGCCTGGCCCGATTGACAGGGACGCCTCCGCGCCATCGGCTGTGCGCTCAACCGAGGCCTTTTGCGTCTCCTGCCCCTTCTGCCGCATGCGGACGGTTTGCTGCGATTGGGTCGACGTACCCGCAATACGGACGTCGAGCCGCATTCCGCCCGGGGCGTCGCGCGCTCCGATCACTTCGACTGACGCGATGCGGCGGTTGTCGGGATCGGGCGTGGAGACCGTTTCGAAGGCGACTCGAATGCCGCGGCTCGGCCATTCACAAGATTCGGCGCGTGTGCCTTCCGCAAAATCGGAGAAGACCAGCAGACGCCGATCCGGAAGCTCGCTTTCGAGCAGGAGCTCTACCGCCGTTTGCACCGCATCACACATGGCATCGCCGCGCGTAGAGCGTCGATCGATCTCGTTGAATACCGTTTCGACCATCTCGAGGTCCGAACGCCGACGGACCCAGACTCGGGGAGATTTTCCGGACAAGACGACCGAAACCTCGGAGCCTCCGGGGAGATTGTTCACCTGCTCGGTCGAAAGCTCAGCCGCCCGTTCGATGAGCGTCTTCCCCTCGTGAATTGCCGCCATCGACATGGAGTCGTCGAGCACGATCGCAAGCGCATGCTGCCGGTCCAGGAGGTTCGACTGGACGACGCGGTAGGGAGCTGCCGCGACGAGGACCAGTGCTGCGATGAGCAAGACCCGTGCGATCAATAGCAGCATGTCCACGACGCGGAGCCGCGCGGCTCGCGTGGCATGAATCCGATGAAGGAACGCGATGGTCGGCAGCGTTTGCCTCGGAAGCTTCTGTCGCCTCAGCAAGTGAGCGAGGATCGGAATCGAAACGGCGACGAGCCCGGCGAGCGCCCATGGCAGACCAAAGCCCATGACTCAGCCATCCCGTAAGAGCTGGAGCAGCGTGTGCTCCGGCGGAGTGTCGGTCCTCGCTAGGAGATACCGTGCGCCGGCCGCGACCACGCGTCGCTGACAGGACTCGACGAAGGCATCGATCGCCTCTCGGTACTGTCTCCGAAGACCCTTCGGATCGACTTCCACAGGCAACTCGCCTTCGAGGCCTTCAAAGTGCATCGGCTGCTCGTACGGAAGCTCGAGCTCGGCCGGATCAAGGACGTGAAGCACGATGGTTTGGTGGCCCCGCGCCTCGATTCGAGCGATGGGGTCGAGGGCTTCGTTGTCGAGGTCGAGCAAATCGCTTGCGATGACGACAAGCCCCATGCGACCGGCATGCTCGATCAGCTTGTCGAGCGAGGCATGAAGGGCCGTCTGCCCGCTCGGTGGCGTCGGCTCGGCGAGCGTGCGCATCAGGTAGTCGAGGTGCGCAGGGCCGGAGCGCGCGGGCAATCGATCGCGAATCTTCTCATCGAAGGTCACGAGCGAGACCGCGTCGCCTTGGCGGGTCAGGAGGTAGGCGATGGCCGCGAGGAGAGTGGCGGCATGATCGATCTTGCTGACATCGTCGCTTCCCCAGTGCATCGACGGAGAGATGTCGAGCGCCAGGGTCCCGCGGAGCTGGGTCTCGTGCTCGAAGTGCTTGATCGTGTACCGGTCGGAGCGGGCATAAGCGCGCCAGTCGATCCACCGCGGATCATCCCCGGGCCGATATGCACGGTGCTCTTTGAAGATCGCGCTTGCGCCGCGGTGAGGGCTTCGGTGCATGCCGGCGAGCAGACCGTCGACGGTGCGCTTCGCACGAAAGGTGAGCCCGGCCAAACGTACCGCGAGCTCGGGTTCGAGCACGTGGGTCACGGCACGATGCTTTGGGTGATGCCTTCGATGACGTCGGCCGGCGTCACACCTTCGGCTTCCGCTCGGAAATTCATGACGAGCCGATGCTTCAAAATCGGGTCGACCAGCGCGCGCACGTCGTCGACCTCGGCCGCATAGCGACCGTGCAGGACAGCGCGTGCCTTGGCACCGAGGATCAGCCCCTGACTGGCTCGAGGGCCGGCACCAAATGCGACGTTCTTTCGCACGAGGTCCGAGGCTTTGCCCTCATCGGGCCTCGAGGCCCTCACCAGGTCCACGGCGTGCTGGACCACGTGATCGGCGGCTGGAACGCGCGGAACCAGGTTCTGAAAGCCCACGATGTCTGCGGCCGAGAGCACGGGCGTGATCGACGTCGGCATCGGCGCCGTCGTCCGCTTCACGATGTCGACCTCTTCGTTCGGGCTAGGGTACCGAACGTCGATCTGAAAAAGAAAGCGGTCGAGTTGCGCTTCGGGCAAGGGATAGGTGCCCTCCTGCTCGATTGGATTCTGGGTCGCAAAAACCAAGTAAGGCTGCTCCAGCGCGTAGGTGTTGCCACTCGCGGTGACCTGCCCTTCAGCCATCGATTGAAGGAGCGCAGCCTGCGTCTTGGGTGGCGCGCGATTGATCTCATCGGCGAGCAGGATGTTGGTGAAGACCGGACCCGCAATGAACCGGAAGTGACGCTTGCCGGTCGTCGCGTCCTCTTCGAGGACATCGGTCCCGGTCACATCGCTCGGCATCAGGTCCGGCGTGAATTGGATGCGGTTCGAATGGAGCGAGAGAGCATCGGCGAGCGTGGTGATCAGCAGGGTCTTCGCGAGCCCGGGCACGCCGACGAACAGACCGTGACCGCGTGCGAACAGCGCGATGAGGAGCAGCTCGATCACGTCTTCCTGCCCAACGATGCGCTGCTTGAGCCTCGAGACGATTTCATCGCGCGCGCTTGCGAGCTGTTGCACGCGCAGCACGTCGGAGGCGGCGCCACTGGGCGCGGGGGGTGGAGTGCTGCGTACGGGTTCGGTCACCGGGACCTTCTAGCGCCTGACGGCAACAAGTGCCACATCACTCGCGGATCCCGCCGAGCCGGGAACAAAGCGTTGCTTCGTGATCGGCATGGGGAACGCCGAGCTTTGACAAAATGCAATGGGGCTGTGGATCGAATGGGTTGTGGGCGATCGCCGCCGTCGCAGCTTCCTTTGCCCGCTTGCGCATCGAAAGCCGATACGCCGCGGTCGCGAGGCTGGACAGCGCGGGCGCATGCGTCGGGTATCTGTCGAGGGTGAGCATCAGGGGCGCGATGGCATCTTTAGGGCGACCGCCGGCGATGGCTGAACGGGCATAACGTGATGCGACGACGGGATCGGCCGGTGCGGCCTTGTGCGCTTTGGCGTACTCGACGGATGCGGCTGCGGGCCGGGAGCGCGTCCACAGAAGGTCCCCGAGGCGAAGGTAGTTGCGCGCACGGTCGAGCTCGACGCTGGCGAGCTCGTCTTGCTCAGTCGCCTCACCGCTGAGTCGACGGGGCAGCAACCTCGCAGGCAGCGGTTTGGGCAGCTTTGAAAGCGCCTTCTTCCAACGCGTTTCGAGGTTCTTCCAGGAAACGCCGGCAACGTGGGCCAAGGCTCTTTTGGCGTCCTCGCCCTCGCCGATCAAATAGAGCGCTTGCTGCACTCCCTCCCGCCCGTACTCCTCGTAGTAGGTCTCCATGAACGAAGAGACCTGTGCGAAAGCGAGCGAGGCTGCCTTTTGAGATGGGAGAAGAGCGATCGACGGATGCAGCTGATCGAAGCCGAGCAGCTCGTCGGCCACCGTCGCCTCGTAGAGCAACTGCGCGGACGCGGGATCGTGCCGCAGGTCAGGCTCATCCCGTCGCCAGCGGGTCTCTAGAAACTTCGCGAGCCCTTCTTGCAGCCAGACGGGCGCCTGGTCGAGCGAAGCCTTGGTGAGTAGCAGATGAACGTATTCGTGCGAAATCGTGTCGAGCCAGGGGTAGCCGTGCATCAAGGCGGCCGGCGACGCGATCATCAGTCGGCCCCACTTGCACAAGGCGATCGTTCCGGTGTTGCGGATGGCCTCGACCGGAAGTGTCGAAACGCGCGACAAGGAATCTGCGTCCGGATAGATCTCGAGACGGATTGGGCTGACCATCTTCACGCCGAGCTCCGCTTCGAGCGCCTCGCCGACAGCCTTCAGCGCGTCCACCGCGTATGGCACGAGAATTTCGTCGTTTCCGGGCGCATACCGCACCTCGATGTTGTCGAGTCGAAAGGTCTCGAAGTTCTTGGTCGTCTCGTAGGTGTCGATGATTACGTCAGCGAGGCTGCCCAAGTTCGCCGCGTAGCCCGGATTCGCTCGAAGCTCGGCGATACGCTGGGCCGCGGCCTCGTAGTTGCCGGTGTAAAACTCGGTGAGCACTTCGAGCTCGGTGACGCGGGAGCTGCGCGGGGAGTCGACGAGGTACTGGCGAAGCAGAACCTGCGCAGGAACACCTTCGCCTGCGGTCAGCGACGCTTCGAGCAGCTCCAAAATGTCAGAGCGCTTCACTTTCTCGGCGGGCACCGGCCTCGATACGGATGCGAGCAAGACGCAGGCCGTGAATAACGCGACGCGCTTCATCGAAGGAGCCTTTCGTAGTAGTCGTCGACGGCCTGCCGATAGCCGTCCGGAGGCGCACCGTTCATGGCGTCGAGCACACGGCGTCGCCAGGCGAGCTCGTCGGCCTTGGATCGGACCGCAGGGATTTCGACCCGTTCGGTGGCTCGCCCGCCCTGGGTTTGCTCTTTCCCACCGCCGCCGACCGTGTTCTTGCTTTGGGATTCGAGGTGCTGCCGCAGCCGCCGGAGCTGATCGGCCGCGGCCTCCTGCTGCTTGTTTGCCTCGAGCGGATTCGCTTGCTCCAAGGACTGCGCGGCCCGTTGCATCGGCCGCTGGATGGCTTCGAGCTGCTCCGCCGCGTCTTCGGACACCGGCACCCCCCCGACCTCTTCGCGCAGTCGTCGCGCAAGCTGACGGGTGGCTTCCTGAGTCGCACTTTGACGCTCCGCTTGTTTTTGGAGCTGTTCGCGTTCCTGGTCGGTCAGCGCGCCGCCGACATCGGGGACTGCCCCGCGCGCCGCGTCGCGCAAGTCCTGCGAGCGCGCGGACGCCTCGCGTGCTTTCGACGCCGCTTCGGAGGTCTGACCGTTCTTGCCACGAAACATCATGGCCGAGAGCTCGAGGTCTTTCGCGAGCGCGCTTGCCGCCCGTGCGAGCTGATTGGCCATCGAGAGAGCCTCGCCGAGGTCGCCTCCCTCGAGTGCCTTCTCGAAATCGTTCAAGCGCTCGGCCGCCCGTCCCTTGAGACCCGACTCGTACGGACCCAGCGCCTCGTCATCGACACCACCGAGCAGCTCCGACACTTCCTTGGCGATTTCCTCGAGCTGGCCGCGGAGCTCGCCTGCGAGCGACTCCTCGTCGCCGGCCGCCCGATCGATCGCTTTCTCGCCGACACGGCGTGCCTTGTCGGCGAGTCGCTGCTGCTCGACTTCGAGGTCGCGAATCGTATCCATGGCCTTCATCAGTGCACGCTCGCGCGGGCCAAAGCGCGCTTCGACCAGCGAATCCTCACTCTGAGCAAGAGCCTGCGTCATCGCGTCGATCGTTTGATCGAGCTTGGTCAGCGCGGCTTCCGCCGCATCGAGGTCACCGCTGGCGAGCGCTTCACGCAGGGACTGAAGGGCGTCGGTCGACTTGCTTGCCTGCTGGGACTGCTGGTTGACGAACTCTCCGGGCACGTATCGCATGGCCTGCCGAAGCTGTTCGCGCAGCGCGTCGAGGCGGCGGTCCGCGCGATCCAGGGCTGCCATCAGTGCTCGCTGTAGCTCTGGGGTTTGCCCTCGCCGTAGCTCGCCGATGAGCGAGGCGATCTCGCGGCGCAGCTGCTGCATCTCTCGAGCGATCTCGGCGGCGTCGTTCAAGCGCGCCTCGCTGATGAGATCGGCCACGATGAGCGTGTCCTTTTCCAGCTCGGCCACGACCGATTTGTCCTGCTGCTTGCGCGCTTTGGTTTGCTCGCGACTTCGATACGACGCGGCTTCCCGTTGGTGCGCCCGTTCGAGCCGCTTTCTCATGTCCAGGAGCAGCGGGATAGTCCTCGGGCCTCGGTGGTCGCCCACGTCCGCGAGCAGCTCTTTGACGCGGTCGTAGGGAACGAACATCGCCGCGCGGCGCTCCAGGGCCTCGCGAAACCTGTCGGGGACGGGCTGCTCGAGGCGAGTCGCCAAGGTCACAAGCAATGCGTCCAACAGCTGCTCGAGCTCGACGATGCGATCGCGCCGGCGGGTGATGTCCGATGCGAGGGTGAGCGTGCGCACCGCGGAGCGCCCAACGCCCGGTCCATCGACGCGATTGCCGTCCTTCGCTTCCAGCCAGACCGTCACCGCGTCGGCCGGGGCGAGGGCGAACTCGTCGAGGCGCAGAACGGACTCGCCGAACAGCTCTGTCTGCATTTGGTCGGACGGCGTCAGGATGGCCCTTCGAAGATGCTCGCCGTTCGGAAGCTTGATGATGAGGGTGAGCTCCTGCACGCCGTAGTCGTCGGTGGCTCGGTGCTGCAATTCGATCGGCTCTCGAGCTTCGACAACGAGGTCTTCCCGCGGAGCCACCATGGTGACCTGCGGCGCTTCATCGAGCTGCACCCGAATCGACCGAGCGCGATAGTCGACGCGGCGTTCGCCGCTCGTGGATTCGACGTAGATTTCGAGGGGCCCGTCGGTATCGGCGACGAACGACGTCACGAACTGACCGCCCACGCGGTCCGCCTGGACGTGGCGCCCGGGAAGCTCGAGCACCACGCGCGCGGCATCCCCGATCGGCGTGATCGTGTACTCGACCGACGTCCCGCGGGGCACGGTCAGGCGGTCGGCGTCTTCGACACGTTCATTGCCGCGGTCCATGTACTCGGGAAAGAGGAGCTCCGCATCGGTCCGCGCGACCACGTGGCCCGTCTGCGGGCCGTCGACCTCGCTGGTGTCTGCGTGGAGCAGCGCGTAACGGCCAGCTGCGGCGCGATCGAAGTCCAAGGACCACCAGGCAACCGCGGCCAGCACCAGGGTCGCCGCCAGAGCGGGTTGGAGGAGCCATCGCCAAGGAATGAACTTGCGCGCCGGCGAATCATCGAGCGAGCGCAGCAAGCGAACCCGCTGCGCAACGACGAGCTCCCGCGAGAACGCGTTTTCCGTCTGAAGCTCGTAGGCGCTTTGAAGCGGCGACAGAAGGGAAGGCTGCTCGGCCGCCACCAGCCCGAGCGCCCCGTGCCCGCGAAGCCCGCGAAGCGGCTGAATCGACCAGGCCACCGCGGCGGTCGTCATCCCAAACACCACCCCCCAGCCAACGCAGAGCCAGACCAGCGGCGTCATCGGCCCCAGCACCCAGGCAACCAGGACGAACGAGGCCAGGCCGACGGCCGAAGCCGCCGCAGCGACCCGGAGCGCCAACACCGTAGCGGCGGCGACCCGAAGCCGTCGCCGATACTCGGCGAGTCTACCGGTGGTGGAGCTCACCGGCCGATCGTAGCGCTGGGGGGAGGGGAAGCGCCACCCCGCAAAGCGACTCCGTCGCCGCGGGGCTAGGGGGCCAGTGGCAGCTTCAGCGCCAGTGTCGGTGACAACGTCAGTCCCAGGAAGGTCGATCGAAGGCCCCAGGCATGGGATCGTTTTGAGCCCATGGCCGAATCCAAAGACCGGCTCCGACGCCTCAGCCTAGGATTGCTGCTCGCATTCATCGGGTACCAATCATGGATGCAGCCGGCGTTCGTCGCGATCGGGCTGCTCGTGCTCCACTTCGGCCGCCAGCTCCCCAACAGACACTGACGCTGGCGCTGACGTCCAACTACGACGGGGCGCGGGATGTGGTGGGGTGGGGTGGGGTTGCTGAACGTGGGAGCTGGTTTGGTTTAGTTACACCGCCCGCCCACCCCCACCCGTAATCCTCCGCGCCCCGTCCATGCATGCCTTAAACGAAAAAGCCGAAGCACGAATGCTCCGGCTTTCTCAGTTCGAGCTAGGCGTTCTTTAGAAGCCCATGCCGCCCATGCCGCCGCCGTGGTCGTGACCGCCGGGCATCGGGGCCTCCTCCTTCGGGATCTCTGCGACGAGGGCCTCGGTGGTGAGCATGAGGCCCGCAACCGAAGACGCGTTCTGCAGCGCGCTACGCACGACCTTGGTCGGGTCGATGACGCCGGCCTTCACGAGGTCCTCGTACTCCTCGGTCTGCGCGTTGAAACCGTATGGACCCTTGCCGTTACGAACGTCGTTCACGACGATCGAGCCTTCGAGACCAGCGTTACCTGCGATCTGACGAAGCGGCTCTTCGATGGCGCGAAGCAGAATGCCGGTACCGATCTTCTGCTCGTCGCTGACTTCGAGCTTCTCGAGCGCCTTCTGCGAGCGAATCAGCGCAACGCCACCACCGGGGACGATGCCCTCTTCGACGGCTGCACGCGTGGCGTGGAGCGCATCCTCGACGCGCGCCTTCTTTTCCTTCATCTCGACCTCGGTGGCTGCGCCAACCTTGATCACCGCGACACCACCGACGAGCTTCGCAAGGCGCTCCTGCAGCTTCTCACGATCGTAGTCGCTGCTGGTCTCCTCGATCTGCTTGCGGATGGTCTCGATGCGGCCCGTAATGTCCTTCTTCTTGCCAGCGCCGTCGACAATGGTGGTGTTGTCCTTGTCGATGGTCACGCGCTTGGCACGACCGAGGTCGTTCAAGGTCACGTTCTCGAGCTTGATGCCGAGGTCCTCGCTCACGACGGTGCCACCGGTGAGGATGGCGATGTCCTGAAGCATGGCCTTGCGGCGGTCACCGAAGCCGGGCGCCTTGACCGAAGCGGTCTGCAGCGTGCCACGGAGCTTGTTGACGACCAGCGTGGCAAGCGCCTCGCCCTCGACGTCCTCGGCGATGATGATGAGGGGCTTCTGCTGACGGGCAATCGCTTCGAGAACCGGCAGAAGGTCCTTCATGTTCGAGATCTTCTTCTCGACGATGAGGATGTAGGGGTCTTCGATCTCGGCGACCATGCGCTCCGGATCGGTCACGAAATAGGGCGACAGGTAACCGCGGTCGAACTGCATCCCCTCGACCACGTCGAGCTCCGTCTCGAGACCCTTGGCCTCTTCGACGGTGATGACGCCTTCCTTGCCGACCTTCTCCATGGCACCGGCGATGATCTCACCGATGGTGCGGTCGCCGTTGGCGCTGATCGTACCGACCTGCGCGATCTCCTTCGGATCCTTGGTGTCCTTCGACAGCGCCTGAAGCTCCGCGACGACGACCTTGACGCCCGCGTCGATGCCTCGCTTGATCTCCATCGGGTTGTGACCGGCGGCGACCATCTTGGTGCCCTCGCGGATAATCGCCTGAGCAAGCACCGTAGCGGTGGTGGTGCCGTCCCCCGCGATGTCGGAGGTCTTGGACGCGACCTCGCGCACCATCTGTGCGCCCATGTTCTCGAACTTGTCGGCAAGCTCGATTTCCTTGGCCACCGTGACGCCGTCCTTGGTGACGGTTGGTGCCCCAAAGCTCTTCTCGATCACGACGTTGCGACCCTTCGGACCCAACGTGACTTTCACGGCATTCGCCAGGGCGTTCACCCCGCTCAGAATGCGATCGCGAGCAGCAGTATCGTAAATGATTTCTTTCGCAGCCATGTTTCCCAGTCTCCTATTCGATGATTCCGAGGATGTCGTCTTCACGGAGGATCAGGTGCTCTTCACCATCGATCTTGACTTCCGTGCCGCCGTACTTGCCGAACAGGACGAGCTCGCCCTTCTTCACGGCAAGGGGCCTAATTTCGCCGCTGTCGAGAATGCGCCCGGTACCTACCGCGACGACTTTTGCCTCGATCGGCTTCTCTTTGGCGGTATCCGGAATGATGATCCCGCCTTTGGTTGTCTCTTCTTCTTTGACTCGCTTGACCAAAATCCGGTCATGCAATGGACGAATGGCCATTTATTCCTCCCTAATCGGGCAGTTTCGCTACCCGCTAGCTTGATTAGCACTCGATGATGGAGAGTGCTGATGGGCCGGCAACCTAGTCACGAACGTTGGGGAGTCAAGCCATGGGCGCCCGCTTTCTCCCAAGGCCGCGACGCCGGATTTGCCGGTCCGGGGTCCCCCTGCTAGCCTCCCGCGACTATGGCACGCGTCACCGTCGAAGACTGCTTGGAACACCAGGAAAACCGCTTTGCGCTGGTCATCTTGGCCGCACGGCGGACCCGCCAGCTCATCAAGGGCGCCCCGGCGCTGGTCCACAGCAGGAACCGTCCCATCGTGACGGCGCTGCGCGAAATCGCCGACCAAAAGGTCTACTTCGCCAGCTCGGTCAGGGCGGCGGTCGAAGAGTTCATCGTCGAGACCAAAGCCAACGATTCGCAGGCCTGAGCCAGGTCTCAGGTTCTCGGCGTTCGCCCCATCTTTGCAGGCGGAGAAGGCCCCAGGTAGCCTGATGTTGGGGTCATGGCTCGCATCAGCATCATCGGGCCAAGCGGGCGGCAGGAGCGTCAGCTCTTCCGTCATAACTCGCTTGGGCGGCATCCAAGGAACACCCACCAGGTCCTCGACCGGGTGGTCTCCAAGGAGCATTGCCACATCGAGCTGATAGGGGACGAGTACGTCCTCAAGGACCTGGGCTCGCTCAACGGCACGTACATCAACGGGGACCGCGTCGAGGGCCAGCAGTCGCTCGAGCCCGGTGACGAGATCACGATTGGATCGACGCGCATCATTTTCGACCCGCCCGACCGGGCCACTTCGCTCTCCTTCGACGCACTGCTGAACGACGAGCCGCGCGAGGCCACCAACCGATTCAAGATCGGCGACACGAACGCCGGCCCGCTGATCCGGGCCAAGGTGTCGGCACTCGCCGACAAGACTTTTTTCGCCGAGGAGCTGGTTCAAGACGACGCGTCTTTGCGTCGCGACTACGAGAAGCTCCGCGCAAGTTACGAGGTTACCCGCGCAATCGAGCTTGGAACCAGCATCACCGCACTTTGCAGCAAGATTCTCGAGGTCGCCTTTCGTCTGGTTCCCGCAGACCGCGGCGTCGTGCTCCTGCACAACGAGCAGAACGTTCTGGAACCGGTTTCGGTGCGCTCGGCGGAGGACGTCGACCCGAACCAAGAGGTCGTGGTCTCCAAAACCGTGCTCGACACGGTCGTTCGCGAAAAGGAAGCGGTGCTCTCGCACGACGCTTCGGCCGACGCTCGTTTTCAAAGCGCGCAGTCGGTCATCATGCAGGGCATCCGCTCGACGATGTGTGTCCCGTTGCTCCAAGGAGACACCGTCCTGGGGGTGATGATGCTCGACTCGAAGCTCGCCACGCATGCGTTCACCGACAAAGATCTGGCGCTCTTCGAAACCGTCGCCAGCCAAGCGGCGATTGCCGTCCAGAACACCCTCTTTGCAAAACGGATCGAGCAAGAGGCCGTCATGCGCGAGCGATTTCGGCGGCTGCTCTCGCCGGCCATCGCGGAGCAGGTCCTTTCCGGACAGCTCGAGGTGGCCAAAGGCGGCGAGCTTCGGGAAACGACCATCCTGTTTGCCGACATTCGCGGCTTCACCAGCATGAGCGAATCCCACGAACCCGAAATCGTGGTGGACGCCCTCAACGAATACTTCGAGCGCATGGTCGAAATCGTGTTCCGCTACGAAGGGACGCTCGACAAGTTCATTGGGGACGAGATGATGGTGCTCTTTGGATCGCCGGTTGCACATGACGACGACGCGGACCGCGCGGTTCGCGCAGCGCTCGAAATGCAAGAAGCGCTCTCCAACCTCAACGAGCGGCACGAAGCGCACGGTCTGCCTCCGTTCGAAATTGGAATCGGCATCAACACGGGGGACGTGGTTGCCGGATATATCGGAAGCAGCCAGGCCCTCGAATACACCGTCATCGGTGACCCGGTGAACACCGGCGCACGGCTCTGCTCGCTGGCCAAACCGGGACAGACTCTGCTTTCCGAAGGCACCGTCGAAAAGCTCACCGGTGGCTTCGCATTCGAGGAGCTCCCTCAGGAGAAGGTGAAGGGCAAGGCCCGGCCGATTCGGGTTTTCGAGCTGATCGATTGCGCCGAGCCCGAATGAGCCTCCCGGAGCTTGCCGCCCCCGATAGATATGCGAAGCACCAGGCGGATGGCCCACCTGGACTTCGAAGCGCCCCTGGTCGAGCTCGAGGAGCGGATCGCCGCCCTCAAGGCGCTGACCGAGGCAGGCGCCCCGGAGGCCGAGGCGATCGACGGCGAGATCGGCGCCCTGGAGGCGCGGGCCGAGCATCTGCAGCGCGAGCTCTACGCGGATCTCGACGTGTGGAAGAAGGTCCAGCTCAGCCGGCATCCCGACAGGCCGTACTTTCGAGATTACATCGCGCTCCTGTTCGAGGACTTCGTCGAGATGCACGGCGACCGAACGTTCCGCGACGACCCTGCGATCATTGCTGGGTTTGCGCGCTTCGAAGGTGAAATCATTGCGATTGTGGGCCACCAAAAAGGCCGAACCGCCAAGGACAAGGCGCACCGAAACTTCGGCATGGCGCATCCGGAGGGCTATCGAAAGGCGATCCGCGTGATGCAGCTCGCCGAGCAGGCCGGGCGCGCCGTCTTCACGTTCATCGATACGCCCGGGGCGTATCCAGGGCTCGGCGCCGAAGAGCGAGGCCAGGCCGAGGCCATCGGCCGCTCGATCGAAGTGATGAGCGGGCTGCGGGTGCCAGTTCTCACGACCATCATCGGAGAGGGCGGCTCCGGGGGCGCCCTTGCGATCGGGGTGGCCAATCGGGTGCTGATGTTCGAGTACGCGACGTATAGCGTGATCACCCCAGAGGGCTGCGCGTCGATTCTCTGGCGGGACGGGGCGCGGGTCGCGGACGCGGCGGAGCAACTTCGACTTCTTGCGAGCGACGCCAGGCGCCTGGGCGTCGTCGACGAAGTGGTGCCGGAGCCGGCCGGTGGGGCGCACCGAAGGCCGGAAACGGCCGCGGAGTCGCTCCGGGAGCGCCTGAGCCATCACCTGGACGGATTGCGCGGTCTTTGCGGCGAGGAGCTGGTCTCCCAGCGATATCAGCGATTTCGCGCACTTGGGACCTGGCGGTAGGGCACGCCTTTTTTGACGTGAGTCCGCTGGCTTACCTACGATTCAGTTGCGGGATTATGCCGTGAAGACGCTCTTCACAGTGGCCAGTGTATCGACCTTGATCGGGTGCAGCTCGGTGGGAGCGTATTCGAACGCCCGAACTGCGTCCGATGAGGCCGCTCGCGGCGCCGAGCTGACCGCGCTTCGCGTGCAATTCGAAGATCAGGAACAAGAGCTTCGAACGGTTCGAGGCCAGCTCGCCCTGGCGCGCGCGGAGGTGCAAGAGCTCAAGGGAGACAAGAGCTTTTCCTCGGAGCGATCGAAGAGCAGCGCGCGCGACGTCGGGCTGCCGTGGGCGAAGAACGGGGAGGGCGAGCTCGCGATGGAGCCTGTCCTTCGCATCGACGGCGAGATTGTCGACGAACGTTTGCCGACGACGGCGGACATCCCGGAGATGCCCGACTTCGTCGAGCCGCAGTCCGCCGACGCGCCCCAGCGTCAAGAGGTCAACGTTGAAGGGTACCGCCGCGCACTGAGCTTGATCCGGGAGCAGAAATTCAACGACGCCCTGCTGGAGCTCGACGCGTTTGCGTCCGAGCACCCGAGTCATCCGTACACGGACAACGCGCTCTATTGGAGCGGCGAGATTTACTATTTGCGCCACGAGTACGATCGTGCGCTCGAGTACTTCCAGCGGATCGAGAAGCTGCACGCCTGGGAAAACAAGGCTCCGGACGCGCTCTACCGGATTGGGCAAATCTATCTGAGACGCGGTGATACTGCTCGTGCTCAGGCTTACTTCGACAAAGTTAGGGAGCAGTTCCCGAATACCGCGGCGGCGCGGTTGGCGCTGCGGGAGGACGCATCATGAAGCTGGTGGGATGGACGAGCATGGTGGCTATGCTGATAACGGGCACGGCAATCGCACAGGGCGGTGAAGACCAGGGAACCGAAGAGGCAACCGTGAAGGTCCCATCGGACGTGCCCAATTCGCACACGGTCAAAGAAGGCGACACGCTCTGGGACATTACCCAGACGTACTACGGCGATCCATACCGGTGGCCGCAGGTCTGGTCATACAACCCCGAGATCACCAACCCGCATTGGATCTACCCTGACGCGACGGTTCAGCTTCGCCCGGGCGATGGCTCGGCGGTCGACACGGCTCCCCGCGGCTTCAAGCGGACCAAGTACAGGCCCTCCACGACGCACGCGGTCTACCAGGCGGAGTACGGCTTTCTGAATGACAATGCGCTCACGGACGCTGGCTACATCATTGGCGCGAAAGAAGAGCAAATGATGATGATCGACACCGACGTGGTGTACGTCCGCTTCGACAAAGGCGTGGAGCCGGAGATCGGCCGTACCTACACGGTGTTCCGGACGATCGAGAGGGCCGAGCGCGAATCCTGGGAACGGGGGACACTGGTGCGCCTTCTCGGCCAGGTCCGGCTCGATGACTACGACGAGAGGCGCCAGGTCGGTCACGCCGTAGTCACGAACGCGCTCGAAGGTCTGGAGCGCGGCTTCCGGCTCGCGCCCTTGGAGCGGAATTTCTACTGGGTCGACGTCGTCCCCGCCGAACGATCGCTTCGCGCCAGAGTCGTGGCCAGCCTTTACCCTCGTAAGCTCCCGTCGACCAACCAGATCGTCTTCGTGAACGTCGGCGAAGAGCAGGGCGTCGTCCTTGGAAATCGCTTCTACGTGGTTCGCCAAGGCGACGAGTGGCGCAGGAGCGCGGAAGGAAGCATCGGCCGCGAGATCGAGACGACGGTGCCGTTGCCAGACGAGCCGGAGAGCTACCCCTGGGAGGTCGTCGCGATCGGACGGGCGGTCAATGTGCAGCCCAATACGACGGCGATCCTCCTCGAGCGAGCCACCAGGGCCGTTCGCATGGGCGATCGCGCGGAATTGCGCCAAGGGGAATAGAGCCCGCGCGAAGGTCGTTGCTTCCATGCCCCGCTTTGGGGGAGTATCGACTCCGTATGGCTTCAGATGGCGATCGAGACGGCACGGAGGCGCTGCGACTGCAAAACGTCGTAGAGCGCGAGCGGGCCAAGCTGCGGGCGCTTCAAGACATCAGCTCGGCGCTCGGTTCGACGCTCGACCTCGGCGAGCTGCTCGACATGATTCTCGACCGGATCTCCGAGTTGATGGAGGCCGACCGGTCGACGCTCTACCTGCTGGATGAGGAAACCGACGAGCTCTGGTCCAAGGTGGCTCAGGGCGACGAGGTCCACGAGATTCGCCTGAAACCGGGCGAGGGCCTCGCCGGAGCGGTGGCAAGCACGGGTCGGCCGCTCAATATCAAGGACGCCTACCAGGACGTGCGCTTCGACGCGGCCTGGGACAGGGAGACGGGGTACCGGACGCGCTCGACCCTTTGCGTGCCGATGAAGAACCAGCACGGCCGCACCATCGGCGTGGTGCAAGTGCTCAACAAGCATGAGGGGCACTTCACCGTCGGCGATGAGGCGCTGCTGACGGCGCTCGCAAGCCACGCGGCCGTGTCGATCGAGAACTCGAAGCTATTTCTTTCGGTGGTCGGTAAGAACATCGAGCTGCTCGATACCAAAGAGAAACTCGAGAAGAAGATCCGCGAGCTGGATGTTCTGTTCGAGATCACCCAAGTCGCGGCGAGCGCGATGGAGCTCGACGACCTCTTGGCCGGTGTGCTGGCTCGAACGATGCGCGCCACCGACGCCGAGGCGGCGTCCATTCTGATCGCGGATGAATACACCGGCGACCTCACTTTTCGCGCGGCAGTCGGTGGCGAGCCAGACCGCGTAAAGAAGATGAAGATCAAAGCGGGCCAGGGGATCTCGGGCTGGGTCGCTGAAAACGGCCGGCCACAAATCGTCAACGAGGCGGAAGAAGATCCGCGACACTCGACGCACATTTCGCACGAGGTTGGGTATCATCCGAAGTCGGTTCTCTGCGTTCCGTTGCGCTGGGACGACGGCTCGGGAGCCCTGCAGCTCCTCAACAAGTCGGGCGGCCGGGCCCCATTCATCGACGACGACCTCAAGATGGCGACGGTCATTGCCGGGCATCTATCGACTGCGATCGCCCAGGCGCAGTCGCGTGCGCAGAAGGCCCGCCAGGAGCGCCTGACCACGCTCGGCCGCTTCCTTTCGAGCATGCTCCATGATTTGAAGACCCCCCTGACGGTCATCTCCGGCTACACGCAGATGCTCGTCCAAGAGGGCGACGAAGACGAGCGGCGGGCGCTCGCCGCTTCGGTCCGGCGCCAGGTCCAGCTCCTGACGACCATGATGGGCGAGACCCTAGCCTTCGCGAAAGGCGAGCGGCGGATCCTGATTCGGCGGGTCTACCTTCACACCTTTTTCGAAGACCTCGCCGAACAACTCAAGCCCGAGCTCGCCGAGCGTGGCATCCGCCTCGAGCTCGCCCTCAGCGACCGTGGCGTAGCCCACTTCGATGAGGAAAAGATGCAGCGCGTCTTTCACAACCTTGCACGCAACGCAGCCGAAGCCATCGGCGACCAAGGCGGTGTCTGCCGCCTCGAAGTCGACCGCTCCGAGGGCGGCGACCTCGTCTTGACCTTCGCCGATGACGGCCCGGGCGTCTCCGAAGAGATTCGCGAGCGCCTGTTCGAGTCGTTTACGACGCACGGCAAAAAGGGCGGCACCGGCCTGGGTCTCGCGATCGTGCAGAGCATCGTGGAGGACCACGGTGGGAGCGTGACGGTGGACAGCGAGCCCGGACGGACCGCGTTTTCGATCGTGCTGCCCCAGCCACAACCGAGGAGCAGCGTGAGGCCGGCGGCTGCGGAGTAGATCGGGGCGCGCCTGCGAACTGGCCGCGTGGCCGTTTGTTTTCCTGCGTTTCTGCCCAAATTGCAGTCTGCCGCTCCGGGTCACGGGAAGCGCCCGCCCAATAGTCTATTCTTAGTTGGCCTCGGCCACGGCTTCGCGAATGAAAGGAACGATGTCGCGGTACATGATGCTTCCGACGGCGGTATTCGCTTCGATGATCAGGATTGCCCCCCAACCCTCGTCGGGATGGAGAACCGACCGCGCGCCCCAAGCGCCGGTGTCCACGAATGGCGCTGGCCCATCCTCGAACCACCACCAACCCATGCCGTAGTTCACGGCCTCGAACCTCCAGATCGGCAAAGGCACGCCCTCCGGCACCAGAGCCTCCTGCATGGTCTGCACCATGGCCGTCGATAGGACCCGCTGCTCGCCACACCTTCCGCCGCGGAGGTGCATCAACAATACTTCGCTGTAGTCGCCGATGGTCGTGTAAGCGCCACCGGCAATGACGGGGTTGTCGGACGGTGGGATGGCCGCGGGTTCACCATCGAGCGCGTCGGCATAAGGTTTGGATGAGTCGACGTTCCGGTAGGCCGTGTTCGTGAGGCCGCAAGGAGTAACGAGCCTTTCGTCAACCAGCTCTGCCCAGGTCCTTCCCGAAACGACTTCAGCGACCGCACCGGCCAGCTGCCAGGCATCCGCGCTGTACTGGAACTTCTCGCCCGTCGGAACGGACTGGCTTTCGTCTTGGAACACCACGCGTGCACAATCTTGCATGCTGTCCGCGGGGTCCCTGACGCAGGGATCATCTTCGGGGATGCCCGACATCATCGATAGGAGCGACCGGATGGTCGCAGTCGGATGTTGGTCGCCCCAGTCGAGATACTGAGCGACGGGCCGATCGAGCTCGAGCACCCCATCGTCCACCAGCGTCAAAATGACCCCTGCCGAGAGGACTTTGCTCGTAGACGCGATCAGACTCACCCGTTCACGGTCGAAATCGCCATAGCCCATCTCGTAAATTTGACCATCGTCTTTGTGCACCACGGCCAGCGTGAGACCGGACACGCCGTACGCGTCCATGAAGTCCGCGACCGCCGAGTCGACCGCGCTGAAATCGTAGGTCCTGCTCGGCGGGTTGGTGTCGCTGCAGCCGCCAACCGCAGCCAGGGCGAGGCCACATAGGCCCATCGATCCAAATAAGTAGCGCATTACGACCTCCCAGTCTGCAGAACGGCGACCCGCCGCGTGATCTGAGGGTCGCCGTCCTTGGTTACCAACGGTTCAACGCCTCGGCGGCACTACTGCGCTGTGCAGATCATGCTGCCGTACGTCCGGTAGCCCTCACGGACCGGTACTCGGATCGTGTTCGCGGTGTCGCCGGGCCAGGCCCATGAGGCTACGCAATTGCCGGCCGTTCCACCGAACTCGAACTGCTGCTCCCCGGGCGTGACCTCCGTGAAGCCCCCTGCCCCGAGGGGAAGATACCAGTTGGTTTCCACGGCGGTCCCTGCAACGAGGTCGGCGCGATACTCCTCCGTCGCCGAGTCGTAGTAGAACGATTCACCCACCGCGCCGGCGGTCGAACCCGCAGGCGCGAACGTCAGGCCTTCGGTCTCGCTTGGGTTCTTGACGAGTCCAACGATGCCGTCTGTCCACGGGTATGCCGTGTTCAGTTGACTGGCGACGGCCTCGAGCTGCGCGTCGGTGTAAATCCGTCGGGTAGTGCTTGCCTCAGCATCCTCATCGCTCACGTCAGCCGTCAGCCATTTGCCGTATCCTTCCTTCTCGGCCGTGAGCAGAATTTCTTGGTCGGCCGGCAAGACGAGTGTAGCGGTGCCAAGCACGTTGCTCAGGGCACAGTTGTCGGTGTCCGCCTCGCAGAGCTCTACGCCCTCGACGCCAACGACAGATCCGTCGGGTTCCAGTCCGGTGAATCTGATGACGTACGTCAGGCTATCGCCGCCCGCTCCGCCGCTCCCCGCGCTGCCGCCCGCACCCGCGTCGCCTCCGGCGCCACCGTCACCGGTCGTTTCGCTACAGCCGAGTATCGGCAGCACGCCGAGTGAGCACACACAAATGATTCCAAACAAGTAGCGCATCACGACCTCCCCGGTTCGACCGACGCGACTTTGCGCCGGCTTCAAAAACAAGCTGGGTCGTCATGAATCCTCTGACTATACGTAATTCTTTACGGATCTTGGGTGCGCAAGGGTTGCGCGGCGCCCATCGAGATCGCGTCCGGGAACGATTGCGCTTTTCTCGGATCGAGGGGGAGCGGCGCAAGATGTGCGCTTAGGTTTCTCGAGGGGGAGAACGCCGGCGCCTTCGCCGACACTGGCATTGGCGCTGGCACCGTCACTCACGCTGGCACTGACGCCGGCGCTGGCACTGACCCAGGCAGTTGACCCGGGCACGCGCCTCCCCCCAAGCTGCCCCCCGTGCCAAGCGACAACCTCCTCGAAGTCCACCCCGCCCGTGACGAGCTCTACGAGGAGCTTCACAGCCGTCCCTCGCCGCTGGTCGATACGCCATGCACGATTAGTCACATCGCGGTTCAAATCGACCCGAATGAGCGTGGCGCGGAGCACGTGCACTTGGCGGAGCTTTGCGGTCAGTTCGGGGCGAACCCGCCCTCTGAGAACGCTTCCTGCCTGTATCAAACGTTCGAAGGGTTCGAGCTTCGCTGGGAAAGGCACACGGAGTTCTCGACTTATACGTTCATCCACAGAGTGCTGGGTGACCCGCTTCGACAGCCCGCGGCGCTGACGCACATCCCCCGTGATTGGCTCGGGAAGATGCCCGGCAGGGTGACTACGGCGCTACATCTCGCGTTCAGCTGTGCCGACGGCGCCCTCGATGCTGCCGATCTCGAGCAGTACTTCGAAAAGCAGTCGCTTCGAGGTGGTGTCGTGCGGCAGGGCACGGCCTACCTCTACAGCAACTTCCGGCTTCATTCCGATGGCTTCGGGCGCATCGTGCTTCACGCGCGCGATCTGACCCCTCTTCAGGCGGGACGGCTGGTGCAGCGTGTGCTCGAGGTCGAAACCTATCGTCTGATGGCGCTCCTCGGGCTGCCGGTGGCGCGCAGGATTGGCCCCGAAGTCACCGCCATGGAGGCGGAGCTCGCGTGGATCAATCAGGAGTTGGCCCAAGAGCAAGACGAGCCGGGGCAGCAGGCTTTGCTAGGCAGGCTTTCGAACCTGGCAGCCCGCGTGGAGCGGCACCGTTCGGACACGACCTATCGGTTTGCGGCGACGAATGCCTATTACGACCTGGTTCGCGAACGCCTTGGCGAGCTCGGCGAAGAGAAGATCCCCGGGCTGCAGCCGGTCAAGCTCTTCATCGAGCGGCGCCTGGCGCCCGGGATGCGCACCTGCAATGCGATTCGCGATCGACTAGAGGGCCTGTCGGCCCGCATTGGACATGCCAGCGACCTCTTGCGCACCCGCATCGAGCTCGCAATCCAGGGGCAGAACCGGGAGCTCTTGAGCTCGATGAACCGGCGAAGCGAGGTTCAGCTTCGCCTCCAGCAGGCAGTCGAGGGGATCTCGATCGTCGCGATCACCTACTACTTGATGGGCTTGCTCGGCTACATCTACGAAGGGCTTGCCTCCGCAGGCCTTCACGTGAACAAGAAGATCGGCTTTGCCATCGCGGTGCCGATCGTCATGGTCCTGGTCTGGCGGGTCATCCACAGCGTCAAACGCCGGGTCCAACTAGACGAGTAAAGGCGCGGGGACTACGCGAAGTCGCGCTCCATCCGCTCCTCGTCCTCCTTGCAGCGGATGCAGAGCTCGGTTTCGGGACGTGCTTCGAGGCGCTTGATACTGATCGGATCTTCGCAATCCTCGCAGACGCCGAAGGTGCCTTCGTCGAGCTTCTTGAGGGCCTTCTCGATCTTCTGAAGGAAGACGCGCTCACGGCCCCGGAGGCGGAAAGTGAACGACTGCATGTATTCGCTCGATGCGAGGTCCATTTCGTCGGGAAGCTCGGACGCATCGAGGGTCATGTCCTGATCCATCGTTTCGCGTGCACGGCGGATGACCGCGTCCCGCTTCTCTTCTAGGTTGGCCCGAAATCTCTTCAGCTCGGTCTTCTTCATTCGTCTGACCCCCTTTGAGGGAGCGCGATAATAGTGACGGCCGGTCTCTAGTCAAGAAGCGAACCCACAAACAGACGAAATCAAACAGGAAAGAGCTAGTCGATGACGTCGAATATAGTGCGATCCGACATCAATCCGGGGCCCCAAAGGAGCGCCTCGACCTGCTCGCCAGCGGCCAGCTCAGCCTTGTCGGAGGGCAGAATGACCAGGGCGTTGATGCCCACGAACGAAGGCAGGGAGCCCGAGCCCTGGCGGTCGTGGAGCGCCACGACGATTTCGTCGCCCTCGCGCGAGGCGGTCGCGCGCGCGATTTCGACGCGGCCCGGACGCCGGCGATAGGAATCGCGGAGCCGGGCGAGGACCGGCTGCGGATGCGGCCGAGGGTCGCCGAGCATCTTTCGAAGGCAGGGGGCGACCAGGATTTCGAAGGTGACCATCGCGCTGATCGGGTTGCCCGGGATGCCGATGACGGGCTTGCCCTCGAATTGGGCAAAGGCCAGGGGCTTGCCGGGCTTGATGCGGACTTTCCAGAATCCGGGCTCGATCCCCACGTTCACGAACGCTTCGTGCACGAAGTCGTAGGCGCCCACCGACACACCGCCCATGGTGATGACGACGTCGGACTCGAGCGCCTTTCGGAGCGCCGCTTCGATCGCGGGAAGGCTATCGGGCGCAGCGGGGAGGGTCACTGCAACGACGCCCAGGGCGCGCAGCATCTCGGTCAACACATAGACGTTGGAGTTGACGATCGCGCCGGGACCGAGGTCTTCGCCGAGCGCGCGCAGCTCGTCGCCGGTCGAAAGAAGAGCCACCTCGGGCCGTCGATACACCCGGACGCGGTCGATGTTTTGGCTCGCGAGGAGCCCGATTTCGCCCGGCCATAGGCGGTCACCCGGACGCAGAAGCAATGCGCCGCGCGAGACGTCGCTGCCCTGGGCGCGCACGTGCTTCGATTTGGGCGACGCCTCACGAATCTGCACGCGGTCACCGATACGCTCGGTGTCTTCTTGAATAACGACTGCGTCCGCGTCCGCGGGCATCGGCGCGCCGGTGAAAATGCGGCAGGCCGCACCCGGCTCGAGCGGCCCAGCGAGAGGTGCCCCGGCGCGGGATTCGCCGCGAACCGGAAGCTCCACGGCGTGATCGGGGCCTGCCAACGCGACGTCGCTCGCGCGAACGGCGTATCCGTCCATCGCGCTGTTGTCGAAGGGGGGTGAATCGAAGCGAGCCCTCACCTTCCGCGAAAGGTAGCGCCCGGAGGCTTCGGTCAGATGCACCTCTTCCTCTCCGAGCGGCGCAAACGCCGGCAGCATCGAAGCGAGGGCCTCTGCGATCGATCGCATGCGACGGTGAGCCTAGCACGACTTCGGGGCGCGATTGACTAGCTCGGGCAGACGCAGTTGCGGCCGGCGCGCTTTGCTTCGTAGAGCTGCGTATCGGCTGCGCGAACGAATTCGTACGCGCGCCAGCCCGGCTGAAGCTGCGCGACACCGCAGGAAATCGTGACATCGATGTGCTCGTCCTCGAAGACAAAGGTCTCGTCGTCGATCATCTTGCGAAGCTCGTCGGCGATTCGAACGCCGCCGGCAAGCTCGGTCTCGGGCAAAATGATCGCGATCTCTTCGCCACCGTATCGCGCGATGACATCATCGGGGCGGATGCGGCTCTTCGCGAGCTGCGCGACTTCCTTCAGCACGTAGTCTCCGGCCAGATGCCCGAACTCGTCGTTAACCAGCTTGAAGTGGTCGATGTCGCAAATTACGACGCTCAGTGGACGGCCGTGCCGGGTTGCGCGCGAGAGCTCGCGATCGAGCTGCTCGACGAGGTAGCGCTTGTTGTGGATGCCCGTGAGGCCATCCATGATGGTCATCCTGTAAATCGTCTCGTGATACTGCGACTCGAGGTCGGCGCCGCTGAGGAACTTCAGAATCGTGTCACCGATTTTGATCTGGTCGCCTCGACGGAGCTGGCAGTCCAGTACGAGCTCGTCGTTGACGTAGGTTCCGTTGGTCGAATGCCGGTCGATCAGGTAGTAGCCCCCGGCCCGGATTTCGATGCCCGCATGGCGCCGCGAAATACTGTCGCTGTTGAGGATGACCGTATTGTCGATGCCGCGACCGATGCTGACTTCACCGTCGACCAGGGAAAACCGTTTTCCGAGTTGCTTGCTACTCGGCGCATAGATCACCACGAGGCAGTCCTGACCTGCTCCCGCCGTGATGTGAGGCTCCGAAAAGGGGGCAACCCTGGTCTTGATCTCGCTGTCCACGCGTCTCCCCTCAGGGTAGAGAGGGGCGAATCGGGCGTCAATGTCGCCTAATGAAGGTCATGTTGCGCTGATTGATCCCAACGTGCGCCAGGACCGGACCCCAGAGCACGCCGGTCAACTCGAAGATCGAACCAAAGAGGAGCCCCATGACGAAGGCCCAGAAGGTCCACGCCAAGAAAACCTTCTTCGGCCCCACGTGAAGGGCGCCGAAGATCAGTGAGGTGAGAAGCAAGCCCAAGACCGGCTGCAGCGCGCCGCGAAAGAAAAGCTCCTCACCAATGCCGGAGGCGAGGGCGAGCAGGGTGATCTCGGCCGACGAGAGTGGGGAGATGATCTCCTTGAGCTCCGAATGAAGCTCGCGGGCCCAGGCGGTTCGTTTGACCAGCGCCGGGGTCGCGGCGACGACGACGAGCGCTACGGCTAGGCCCAGTGCAAGAGATAGCGCCAGGCGAACCGGGTACGAGGCCGAGAGCCAGTGGGAGTCGAGCGACCACGCGAGGCGATTGCCGCCGAGCCAGGCCCAGGCCAGCGCAACCAAGGCCAACGGAACGTAGACAATCAGCGCGATCTTGGTGATCGGAGTTGGCGATGGCAAGGTCGAGCGGGATGTATCAAAGTGTCCTGCACACCGCAATGCAAGCGAGACAGTCAGTTGACAGGAAAACGCGTGGCGGAGTACTAGCCATGGCCATACGCGCATGAGCGAGCTGCCTGGCGAAGACGTCGCGAAGGTCCTCGTGGTCGACGACGAGGAAGTGATTCGGGAAATTCTCGCAGACTTCCTGACCATGGAGGGCTTCTACGTTCGCACCGCGGAGGACGGAAGCGGCGCCCTAGTCGAGCTTTCGCGAGACCGATTCGACCTGGTCCTGAGCGACTTGAAGATGCCGAACATGGGTGGCCTCGAGCTACTCGGCGCCATTCGCAAGCACACGCCTCACGTGGTGACGATCATCATGACCGGCTTCGGGACGGTGGAAACCGCCATTGAAGCGATGAAGCAGGGCGCATACGACTATGTCCTCAAGCCCTTCAAGGTCGAGGAGGTCGTTCACACGATACGACGTGGGCTCGAAAAGCAGCGCCTCCAGGCTGAGAACTTCCGGCTCAAGGAGGCGCTCTCGCTCTACAAAGTGAGCGAAGCCATTGCCGCGAGCCTTTCGCTCGAGCAGGTGGTGCACACCCTGACGCGCGCCGCCATCGACGAAGTGGACTCCGACGTGGTGACGGTTCTCCTGAGCGACGGCGGTGGGAGCTTCTACCGGCGCAATACCGAGCTCAACCCCAACTTCCGCTTGCGGCGCGAGCCCGATTTCCTGAGCGTCGAGGCGTTGAACGAGCACTTCATCCATGCGCCCGCGCTCCTCGAGCACGGCGAGCGGTGCTGGCGCTTTTTCGAAGCGCCAGGAGAGGAGCCGCCGCCGCACTCATTGGCGGTGGCCCAGCTGACCGCGCGCGGCGACACGATCGGTTTTCTCTGCGCGCTCAGCTACACCAAGGGCAAGCGTTTCGACGAAGGCCAACGCAAGCTTTTGCACGCCACGGCCGACCGGGCCTCTGCGGCCATCGAGAACGCGCGGCTTTACGAGGACCTTCAAGCCACGTTCAAGCAGACGATTCGCGGGCTCGCGAGCGCGATCGACAAGATGGATCGCTACACGGCGGGCCATTCGGCTCGGGTTGCGGCTTATGCGCAGATTCTCGCGATCAAGCTCGGCCTGAGCGATGCCGAGATCGAAATCGTTCGCCAGTCCGCTCTGATGCACGACATCGGGAAGATCGGTTGCGTGATGAACCTCAACAAACCTGGCAGGCTCTCGCAGCAGGAATACGAGATCTTCAAGCAGCACCCGGAGCACGGGCGTGACATCCTGCAGCCCATCGAGTTTCTGCATCCGCTCATCCCAGGTGTGCACCTACACCACGAGCGATGGGACGGGCTCGGCTACCCGCTCGGGCTTCGAGGCACCGACGTGCCGCTAATCGCCCGCATCATCGCCGTGGCAGACACCTATGATGCAATGACGAGTGACCGCGCCTATCGAAAGGCGCTCCATCACGACATCGCCATCTCTGAGATCCATCGCTGCGGCGGGAGCCAGTTCGACCCGGAGCTCGCGCACGGGTTTCTGCAATCGCTCGACGAGTTTCGCACTGAGGGAAGGTCGCTCGAAGAGTTCCCCGACGTGCGGGAAACCCGCTCGGGCCTCATGGCACCACGGACGTAACCGCGCCCTGTGGAGGCTCGGGCATAGCGAACGCGGCGCTCCAACGGCGCGAAGACGCGGGGGCGGACCACCGTCGAGTGAGGGGCGCGCCACCGCGCAACCGAAAGGTCGTCACGAGCGTGACGCGAGGGCGGCCGGTCATCCGGAGGCTCCGTGGAACGACTGAGACGAGCGTCAGAGTTTGGGACGGCCCGATCGACGAATCGGCATAGTCGAGCGCGTCGAAACCCTCGGCTGCGAGCCGCCGGATGGTCTTTTCGTCACGGAAGGAGCGAGTGGTCGTGACGACAACGCCGTTGCCGTCCGTCCATTCGGTCGCCTTGGTGGCAAATGGTGGCGGGTTGCCCAGCTGGTCGCAACCGCCGAGCAGGCACAGGGCGCCGAGGAGCCAGGCGCCCCTACTAGGTCGACTCACGGCTTCGCTCGCGCGCCACGTCTTGCTCGGTCGCGATGCCCGGCACGGGCAGTGGCGCTTCGCCATCGTCTTCTTTGTCCTGCCACGGATACTTGATGCGGTTGTGATAGGCATTGCACAGCGTGTCGATCAGCGTGCTTTGAATCACGCGAAGGTCTTCCATCGTCAGGCCGCAGACATCGAGCTGCCCCTGCCGTAGCTTGATGTTCATCACCCGCTGCACGATCGCCTCGAACTTCTCGCGACTGGGTTCGTCCACGGTGCGCGCGGCGGCTTCGATCGCATCGATCAGCATCAAGATGGCGGTCTCTTTGGTCCGCGGTCGCATGCCGGGGTACCTGAACGCCCCATCGGAGAGGCCCTTCGGGTTCCCGTTTTCCAGGCACTTGTGCCAGAAGTACTCGATCACGCTCGTGCCATGGTGGGTATAGGCAAACTCGACCACGGGCTCGGGGATACCGCCTTCGCGAAGGATGCGCGCGCCTTCCACCACGTGAGCCATGATCGCGTCGGCGCTCACTTCGGGCTCGAGATCACCATGCGGCGAAGGCTCGCCCGCAACCAGGTTCTCGACGTAATACTTCGGCTGAATCGTCTTCCCGAGGTCGTGGTAGTAGGCGCCGACCCGGGTCAGCAACGCATCGGCGCCAATCGCGGCCGCCGCACCCTCGGCGAGGTTGGCCATGGCGCGGGCGTGTTGCCAGGACCCTGGAGCCTCGCGCGACATCTTGCGCAACAGAGGATGGTCGACGTCGGTGAGGTCCTGGAGGCGGTTTCGCGTGACGACACCGAGCGCCGCCGTCGCGACCCGCTGGAACGCCAGCGCGAGGACGCCGGAAATCATGCCCCCGGCGATGGTCGAGAGCAGCGCCGACTGGTTGAGCTTGGCGAGGTCTCCGATGACGTCGATCGGGCTGTCGGCCGACATGGCGACGACGATCAAGACAAGGGCCGCGAACAGGCCCGCAGCCGTGCCGGCGACGAGCACGTGAGTCGCGTGCTTTCGATCGTGGAAGAAGACCGCGACGCCGAGCGTGGTTGCCAGGTACACCACGACCACCGGCATCGAAAAGTTCACGAAAGATGCGCAGACGATCGAGATGACCAGCCCTGACGCGGTCGCGGTTGCCCGATTGAAGTAAAGCGCTGCCCACAGGGGCACGGTCGCCAACGGCAAGACAAACGGAGAGAAACCGCTGAACAGGAGGAGCAGCTTGGCGGTGAGGCAGGTTGCTCCCACCAATACGAGGAGACCCGACTGGGTGCGCAGCAAGCCGCCGCGGCCACCGGTGAACAAGCGCAAGTAGGCGAGAAAGAAGTATGCGGTCAGGAAATAACCGATCCAAACGCCCAGTAGCGTGTGCTGCTCCGGCGGACGGCGTTCCCTTTCGAATGCCCGAACCAGACGCTGAGCCCCCGGGTCGCTCACCACCTCGCCCCGGCTTATGACGAGCGGCTCGGGCATCCCGCGATGATGCGGGCTCAGCTCCGGAGGCAGGTAGCTGCTCGGAATGCGCAGTGTGACCGGTGCGGGGCGGGCCGGATCGACACGGAGAGGCTCGAGGACGACCTCGACCTGGCTTGCCAGCATCATGATCGACGCGAAGACCGCGCTTAGGATCAAGCCCGAAGTGCGACCAGCGATGAGGCGTGTTCGGAGCATCGTGTGGGGATCATCCCGCCGAGCGGAACCCTAGTCAGCTGGCCCCTCGAATGCCAGGATACCGAATCGTGATGGCACATGGAAATCGCCAATTCCGAGGGCGGACCACGCGGCGGCCTGCTGCCGCTCCGCGCCAAGGTCCATGACATAGAGATTTGCGCGCCATTGGTCCCCGATCGCGGGCGATCGAACGGGCTTGCTATCGAGACTGAACGCCTGCCACGGGATCGCGATCTCGACGCTGTATCCGGTATCGGCCTCGCGATCGTCAATCTCTCCGCGGGGCGACACGCCCACGCGGATCTTGCTGTCCCAATCGAGGTGGCCGAAGGGCGTTGGGACGCGTCGCGCATCATATCGGGTGTCGAAGACGACGCCGCGCGGCGAGACTTGGATCTCGAAGTAGTCTTTTCCGTCGCCATCGGGATCGAGCATCAGCTCGACGCAGTCTTGTTTCCACAGATGTGCGTCGCGCTTCCGATCGCTCGCGCGAAGCCATGCGTCGTTCACGTCGACGCCTACGTACAGGTGCTGCGCATCCCAAAGGAGCTTCGCGGAAGCCTGAATGCCTGCGACGCCTCCATTTCGAGTTTCGACGAACGCGCGGCTGGTCTTCGCGACGGCCCAAGCCGGATCGTCGAGCGAGCCATCGAGCCGTGGGGACCGCGTCGTTTGGATGACGGCGAGCCTGGGCACCGCGGCCACCAGTGGGCGCTGAGCGGGCTGCAAGGGCGCGACGTCGGTCGTGCAGGCCCCGGTCAAAGAAAGGAAGAGTAGGGCACCGCCGCGTATCAAGCGCATGAGGGTAGGAGTCATCGTCGCGATTTGCGGCGCGACTTCCTTTGCATCTTTCGCTTGGACTTCTTCTTGTTCTTGTCGACCACACGGCGCGGCGACGACGGGCCTCCAGGGCCGAAGCCACCTTCCTGGGCGACCGCGGCCTCGAGCAAGGAATCGGCCAAGTTCGCCATCATGGGGTTTCCTTCGAGGCCGCCCGTCTTGACCGCGTCGCGAAGTCGATTCGCCGCGGCCATCTGCTTCATGCCGGGGATCTTCGAGAGCATGCCCGCCTGGGAACCGATGCTGCCCATCATCTGCTTCATGAACGTGAAGCGCTGAAGGATCTCGGCGACCAGCTTCTCGCTCGTGCCCGAACCCTTGGCGACGCGCACCAGTCGCGTCGGCTGCTTCTGGAAGAGCTCCGCTCCGGCTCGCTCCTGGCGGGTCATCGAGCTGACGATGGCTTTGATCTGGCCGATCTCTCGCTCATCGACTTGGAAGCCCTCCGGCATGCTGTCGGCGAATAAGGGGACCTTGTCCAGAAGGTCCTGGAGCGGGCCCATGTTCTGCAAGGTCTGAAGCTGCTCGAGGAAGTCATCGAGTGTGAACTGCCCGCGAAGCATGCGCTTGGCGTCCTGCTCGGCCTTTTTCTCGTCGACGACATCCTCGAAGTCCTTCATCAGGCCGACGACGTCGCCCATGCCGAGAATGCGGCTCGCCATGCCGTCTGCGCGAAACTCTTCGAGCCGATCGAGCGTCTCTCCGGTGCCGGCGAACTTCACCGCCGTCCCGGTGGCGTTCTTGATTGAAATGGCGGCACCGCCGCGGGCGTCACCGTCGAGCTTGGTGAGGATCACCCCGCTCAAGCCGAGCAGGTCGTGGAAGGACTTCGCCGTCTTGACGGAGTCCTGGCCGATCATGGCATCGACGACGAGAAAGACGTTTTGGGGATCGACCGAGGCTCGGATCTCGTCGAGCTCTTTCATCAGGCGCTCGTCGATCGCGAGGCGGCCCGCCGTGTCGTAGATGACCAGATCGCACTTCAGCTTCTTGGCGTGGGCAAGGCCGCGCTTGCAGATCTCAAGCGGCAGCCCGCCGGGAATCGAAAAGACGGGCACGTTGATTTGCTCGCCAAGCACCTGAAGCTGCTCGATGGCGCCCGGGCGCGCGACGTCTGCGGCCACCAGGAGGGGTTTGCGCGCATTGTTGGTTTCGAGGAGCCGCGCGAGCTTTGCAGAGGTCGTGGTCTTACCGGAGCCCTGAAGGCCGACCATCATGATGCCGGTGGGCTTGGGTTTCTTGGCGAAGTCCACCGCCTCGCCTTCGAAGGCCATCATGGACTCGAGCTCGTCCTGGCAGATCTTCACGAACTGCTCGGCCGGGCCGACTTTCAGCTTGCGCTTCCCCGACTTGGCGGTCGTCTCGACGACGGTGCCGACCGCCTTTTCTTTCACACGCGCGAGGAACGTCTTCGTGACGCCGAACTCGACGTCGGCTTCGAGCAAGGAGAGGCGCACGTCGCGGAGCGCCTGATCGATGTTCTCCTCGGTGAGCTCGGTGACTCCCGAAAGCCGATTGCGGGCGTTGCGAAAGCCCTTGGTAAGCGTCTCAAACATGCGTGAATGGTCCCGGAGGTTGCGGCTCGGCGCGTAGCATGCGTCAAAGCCGCCGCGCAACCTGCTTCGCACCTTGACCTCTGGATTCGGGCGTTGGATGGTGGCGGGCCATGCCCGGGGCGCTGCCGAAGAAGGGAGATCCCAAGACGATCTACGTGATCGACATCAGCTCCTACGTCTTCCGCGCCTACCATGCCCTGCCGCCGCTTTCGAACAGCAAAGGCGAGCCAACCCACGCGGTCGCTGGGGTCGCCAGCATGCTGCTCAAGCTGCTCCGGGAGCGCGAGCCGCACGGCGTCATCGTCGCGATGGACTCTAAGGGGAAGTCGTTTCGAAAAGAGCTCTTTGAGGACTACAAGGCCAATCGACCTCCGGCGCCGCCCGATCTCGAACAGCAGATGGTTCGCGTTCGCGAGATCGCGGAGGCCTGGGGGATGTCGCCCACCGAAGCGCCGGGGTTCGAAGCCGATGATGTCATCGCGACCCTGGTGACGCAGGCGCGGGACGAGGGGCTTGGCGTCGTCATCGTGAGCGCGGACAAGGACCTCCTCCAACTCGTCGGTCCCGACGTCGTGATGTACGACACGATGCGAGACAAAATCTTTGGTGTCGAAGAGACCCGAGAAAAGCTCGGGGTCGAGCCCCAGCAGGTGCGCGACCTGCTCGCGCTGATGGGCGACAGCTCGGACAACGTGCCGGGCGTTCCGTCGGTGGGACAGAAGACCGCCGCCAAGCTCCTCGCAGAGTACGGGAGCTTGGACGGCATCTACGAGAACCTCGAGGGCATCACGCGCAAAGCGCTCAAAGCGAAGCTCGACGAGCACCGGGACAAGGCGCTGGCATCGCGCGAGCTCGTGACCTTGCGCCACGACGTCCCGATCGAGAAGGACGCGGTGACCCGCCCGTACGGCGGGGGGAACACCGCCGCGCTGAGAACGCTTTTCAGCGAGCTCGAGCTGACGCGCCTGCTCGCCCAGCTCGATCCGGCGCCTGCGATCAAAGGGCACTACGAAACGATCACGACCGCGGAGGGCCTTGTGCGGATTGCAGGGACGATTCGCGAAGTTGGAAGCTTTGCGATGTACTCGGTCATGGACATCGACGATCCGATCCGAGCCGAGCTGGTGGGGGTCGCCGTGAGCTGGGTGGAAGGGGTCAGCGCCTACATCCCGCTCGGCCATCGGTACATCGGCGCGCCCGATCAGCTGAACATGGACGATGCGAGGGCAGTGTTCGGCCCGCTGCTCGAGAACTCGCTCATCCCTAAGCGGACCCTGGCCAAACGCGAGGAAGTGTTCTGGGCGCAGCGCGGGGTCACGCTTCGGGGAGTTCGGTTCGACCCGTCGTTGGCGAGCTATCTGCTCGACCCCGGGCGACACGCACACCGGCTCGAAGACGTCGCGCGCCAAGAGCTGGACCGCGAGCTCAGCGAAGAGGACGCCGTCAGAGGGAAGGGCAAAAAGGCGCTCACCTGGGACGAGGTCGAAGTGGACGCCGTGGCCCAATACGCCAACGAGCGCGCCGACTATACGTTTCGCCTGAGCGAGCTCCTGACCCCGCGCATGCACGAGGGCGAGTTCAAGCGGCTGTTTTTCGACGTCGAGCTGCCGCTTGCCAGTGTGTTGGCGACGATGGAGCTGACCGGAATCCGGGTCGACACCGGCCTCCTCGAAGATCTGTCGAGCTCGGCGGACACGGAGCTCGAGCGCCTGCACGCCCGGTGCACCGAGCTGGCCGGCCACGACTTCAATGTCTCTTCCCCGCGGCAGCTCGAAACCATCCTCTTCGACGAGCTCGAGCTGCCGGTCGTCAAGAAGACGAAGACTGCCCGCTCGACGGACCAGGGGGTCCTCGAAGACCTCTCGCTCCTGCACCCGCTCCCTCAGGCAATTCTCGAGTATCGCTCGGTTTCGAAGCTCAAGAGCACGTATTTAGACGCTTTACCACGGGAGGTGAATGCGGAGACCGGACGCATTCACACCCGTTACAACCAGCTGGTTGCCGCCACCGGCCGCCTCTCATCGAGCGACCCGAACCTGCAGAACATCCCGATCCGCACCGCGATGGGCCGCAAGGTGCGCGACGCGTTCGTTCCGAAGGAAGGCTGGTCGATGCTCTCCGCCGACTACTCGCAGATCGAGCTTCGGGTGCTCGCGCACCTCAGCCATGACCCAGCCTTGGTCGACGCCTTCTCGCGGGGGGACGACGTCCATGTGCAGACCGCCTGCGCGCTCTTTGGCGTCAAGCCCGAGGAAGTCACCAAGCAGATGCGCGGCGAGGCGAAAACGGTGAACTTCGCCGTCATCTACGGCCAGACCCAGTTCGCCCTAGCGCGGAACCTCAAGATCGAGCGCGCCGAAGCGCAGCGCTACATCGACGCGTTTTTCGATCAGTACGCGGGCGTCAAGTCGTTCCTCGACGAAGTGGTCGAACAAGCGCGGGCCAACGGCCTGGTGACGACGCTCCTCGGCCGCCGCCGGTCGCTCCCCGACATCCGAAGCAAGAACCACAACCTGCGCGCTGCGGCCGAGCGAATCGCGCGCAACACGCCCATTCAAGGCACGGCCGCCGACATCATGAAGGTCGCGATGGTGCAGATACAGCGCGAGATAGAAACACGGCGCTTGCAAAGCCGGATGGTGCTGACGGTGCACGATGAGCTGGTGTTCGAAGCGCCGGTCGACGAGCGGAAAGACCTCGAGCAGCTCGTGCTCGACCAGATGCAGAACGCGGTGCCCCTCTCGGTGCCGCTACCGGTCGAGGCAGGCTGGGGTGCGAACTGGGGAGCGGCCCACTGAGCGGACAGCGTCAGCGCGAGCCGGAGCGGCGAAGCACGGCGCAAAGCGCCGGCAAGGCAGAGCGAAGCGAATGCCGCGCAGGGAGGATTAAAGGTGGGGGTGGGCGGGACGTGAAATCAGGACGGAACAAACCCAAAATGTCGGAGACCCTCCAGCACCCCCTTCGCGTAGGGATGCTCCGCGAAGTAGATCTTCTCGGCGATTCCCTGGCCGACAGCCTCGATGCCCAAATCCTTTTTGAGCTCTTCGTCGGCGTTTCCGACGACGATGACGCGAAAGCCAGCCAGCATCGCGGCGCGGTCGTTGCCCGAGTCGCCTGCGTACACCAAGTGCTGCTCGTCGACGCCGCTCTGGTCGTGCAGGTAGCCAACGGCGTAGTCTTTCGCGATCCCCGACGGAAGCACGTCGAGAAGCCCGCAATCGGTGACCGGATCATGGCTTGCGACGAGGTTCACCCGGGCTTTGGCCGCGTCTAACTTGGCTTGCACGGAGTCGACGTAGGGCTCGGGCCGGCCGTGGGTGTAGTAGCTGACCTTGAACTCGCCTTGCTTTTCGTCCTCTTGCAGAGTCAGCCCTTCGACGGCGCCGATCGCGGCGCGGACATCGGCGCCGCTCAGGCCGCCGAACGCCGACCTCATCGCCTCGCGGTACCCCTCATCCGGCTCGAAGCCCGACTCGGTCTTTCGAAAGACGCTCGTCCCGACGTCGCAGACGAACCAGTCAGGCGGGGGCAGGCCCACCTCCGCGATCCCTTCACGCGCAAGCGACAGATGCCGACCCGTGACGTACGCCAACATCAGGTTGACGCTCTCGCCGACGGCGCGTACAAGCTCAGCGACCTCGCGTAACCGTTGAGGATCGCGTTCGAGGGGAATCAGCGTCCCATCCAAATCTGACGCGAGCAGCGACCGTGTTATGCTCATCTAGGCGTGAGCCTAGCGAGAACTGAGCCCACCTGCACCCAGGAAAGCTTCAGCTGAGAGCCTGTGCACCGATTCCACAAACGACCTGTCATCTTCGGAGAGGTGCTGTTCGATCATTTTGCGGATGGCAGCCGTGTCCTGGGGGGCGCTCCATTCAACGTCGCCTGGCATTTGCGAGGGTTCAACTCGAATCCCCTGGTGATTAGCGCGGTTGGTGACGACGCCGAGGGTGAGGAGATCCTCGAACGAATGACGAGCTGGGACCTGATGATCCAGGGGGTGCAGGTCGACTCCGAGCACCCGACCGGCCGGGTGACCGCCTCGGTGGTGGACGGACAAAACCACTTCGAGATCTCGCCCGGACAAGCCTGGGACTCCATCCGCGCTGAACCCGCGCTCCGCAGTGCCTTCGAAGAGCCGGCAGGGCTCCTCTACCACGGCTCGCTCGCCCTTCGCTCCGAGGAAAGCTGGGCGACGCTTCGCAAGCTCAGAGCTCAGACCGACGCGCCTTCCTTCGTCGACATCAACCTCCGCGACCCCTGGTGGACCAAGGACAAGGTGCAATGGTGCCTGTCGACCGGCAACTGGGTGAAGCTCAACGACGACGAGCTCTGCGAGCTCACCTCGAAGCCCACCGCCTCGTTCGAGGACTGTCGCGATGCGGCGATCGGCCTTGCACGCGAGCACTCGATCGACCGCGTCATCATCACGCGAGGATCGCAAGGTGCGCTTTCGATCGCCGGTGGCAAGGACACGTTCCAGGCGCATGCCGCGCCGTTGAGGAATCTGATCGACACGGTGGGCGCGGGCGACGCGTTCAGCGCCGTCGTATGCCTTGGGCTCCTGCAGGAATGGGAGGATCAGGTCACCCTCGACCGTGCCGCCGCGTTCGCAGCGGACCTCTGCGGTATCCGCGGTGCCACCACGACCGACTTTGCGCTCTACGAGAGGCACCTGACGGAATGGGCGACGGACACCAGCGCCGGCACGATCAGCGCGGCCGGAGCGCACTCTTTCTACGTCTTGTCACTGACGATTCACGGGCTGGTTCGCGCGACCGACATCGAGCTCGGCCGCGACGCGGACACGGGTGGACAGGTCTCGTACGTCGTCGATCAGGCGAGGG
>JAOTXX010000105.1 GCA_029862185.1 Myxococcales bacterium | reverse complement strand
GCGGTGTAACTAAACTAAACCAAACCACCCAACCCGCTCACCCCGCCCCCACCCCCCTCATTGCTTCGTCTTCCTTATCGTCTCAAAGAAGTTCTTCCCAGGGTCAGGAGCGTCGGGGTTGAGCATGCCGCAGCCGACTTGGTCTGCAGGATCGCGGGGGTCATCGGACTCTGCGGAGAGATCCGGCAGCGCCATGCCCGAGCGAAGGACTTCGATGGCACGGTGCGTGGAAAGGTAGACCCGGCCTTCGGAAGCAAGCTTTTCGAGAAGCCCGGTGCGCTGGAGAACATCACGGACCGGGCCTTTGATTCGGGTGAGAACGAGGAGGACGCCCTGGGCTGCCAGCTCTTCGTCGAGCTCTGCCAAGGTTGCCGCAGCCGCCGAGTCGAGATCGTTCACACCAGCAGCCTCGAGAACGAAGTATCGGACGGGCGTCTCGGATTCACGGACCAAAGCACGTACCGTTTCTTTGAGAAAGCTCACGTTGCCAAAATAGAACTGCGCATCGACACGGACGAGGATGATGCCAGGAATCGTTTCGGCGTGCGGGTGGCGCGCCACGTTGAGATAGGTCTGGGATTCCGGCACTCGTCCGAGCACCGCGAAATAAGGGCGCGTCGTGCGTACCAGGAAAAGCAACACCGATGCGGCAACACCCACGAGGATGCCCCACTGTATTCCCAGGGAAAGGGTCGCGAAAAACGTCAGAACCAGAAGATAGAAATCCGCGCGCTTGACTCGATAAACCTCAGCAGCGCCCCGAATGTCAATCAGGCCCGTGACCGCTGCAACGATGATTGCGCTGAGAGCCGCCTTGGGTAGATAGAAAAACGCGCGTGTCAAGACCAACAATGTGATGACCACCACGGCGCACGTGATGAGAGCGGCCAGCTGTGTTCGCGCACCCGCACGCACGTTGACGGCCGTGCGAGAGAAGCCTCCTGCGATCGGGTAACCCCCTGTCACGCCACCGGCCATGTTGGCGAAGCCGAGGGCGATGAGCTCGCGATTGGGATGGATGTCGTAGCGATGGGCTTGCGCGAATGTCCGTCCGACCGAAATCGCTTCCATGAAGGAAACGAGGGCGATCGTCGCGGCCGCCGGAATGAGCTGCGTCAGAACCGAGCGGTCGACGGCGGGCAGGCGGAAGCCGGGTAAGCCGGCGGGCACCTCACCAACGATTGAAACCCCACGGCCGGAGAGACCCAAGGCCCAAACGACGAGGGTCGCGGCCACGACGACGAAGAGCGCTGCCGGAACACGCGGCCAACGCTTTTTGCAGAGCATGAGCGCGGCGATCGACGACGCTCCGATCGCAAGTGTCGGCCAGGACCAACTCGACGCGCTTCGGACCGCTTCCCAGATGACACGGTGAACGTGATGGGTCCGCGGAAGCTCGACGCCGAGCAGGTGACCCAGCTGGCTGGCGGCAATGATGAGCGCTGCGGCGGCGGTGAAGCCCGCAACGACCGGCCGGGAGAGGAAATTCACCAGGAAACCCGCACGCAGAAAACCCAGCCCGGCCTGAACGACGCCCACCATCACGCCGAGGGCCGCGGCCACCAAAATGTAGTTCTCGGTGCCGACCGCAGCGATGGTTCCGACGCTCCCCGCGACGAGAATCGAGTCCATTGCCACAGGACCGACCGCGAGTTGCCGCGAGGTCCCGAGGACGGCGTAAAGCACGAGTGGCGCGACAGAAGCGTAGAGCCCGTGAATCGGCGGAAGACCGGCGAGGAGCGCGTAGCCCATCGCTTGGGGAACCAACATGACTGCCGTCGTCAGGCCCGCCACGAAATCGGGCCCAAAGTCCGCGCGCTGGTAGCTTCGAAGCCAGCCGACGATCGGCAGTGCAGGAACCCCGGCGCCGCGTGGCGACGAAGTCCGGTGACCGGGTTGGCTCATCCGTCGATCATGGCAGCGGCTTGCGCGTCGACCGCGCCCCCGCTGCGCTTCTCGCGCATTCGCATGAAGAGCTGATATCCGCCCACGCCGATCAGCATCGCAAGACCAAAGGTCAACGCCTCTTCCGACCTGGCTCCGACCGAAGTAAACGCGGGACCGGGGCAGTAGCCTCCGAGCCCCCAACCGACACCGAAAATCGCCGAACCCAAAACGAGTCGTCCGTCAATGTCACTGCGTGTCGGCAGGGAAAACGCGGGCGCCCAAACCGGCCGTTGCCAGGTGCGAATCGCCCATCGATACACCGGCGTGTACACGATGATCGCACCCCCCATCACGAAGGCCAGGCTGGGATCCCACGATCCGAAGAAGTCGAAAAAGCCTACGATTTTGGCGGGCTGGGTCATCCCGGCGACGGCGAGGCCTACGCCAAACAACGCGCCACCGAGGAACGCGCCAATCTTGACCTTCATACCGAGCCTCCCAGCATTTCGTTGACGACGAAAACAGTGAGCGCCGCGGTGATCATGAAGGAGATGGTGGCCGCGGTGGATCGCTTGGACAGGCGCCCGATTCCGCAAACGCCATGACCACTGGTGCAACCGCTGCCGAGCTGTGTGCCGATGCCTACCGTGAGGCCGGCGACGATGAGCGCGGGGGTGGACCGGCTGATCTCTACGACATAGTCCTCTGGATAGAAAAGGCTCCAACCTGCGCCCGCCGCAAACAGCCCGACGAGGAACATGACGCGCCAGGAAATGTCGCCTGCCTCTCGACGGAAAATACCGCCTGCGATGCCGCTGATCCCGGCGATCCGGCCGTGGAACAGCAGCAAACCGGCAGCCGCCGTGCCGATCATCAAGCCTCCAATCGTGGAGGCGATGGGTGTAAAAGATTCCATGGTGCTCATTCAAAGCAGCACCGGTGCCAAACCGCCAGCGTTTTGTGTAGCTTGGGTTTGCAGCTGGGCTTGAGTCCTGTTAATTCAGCGACTTAGCGCCGGTTTGCACAGCGCACCGGAACCGCATCAGGAGGCGACCCATGCTACTTCGGCAACTCTTCGATCGAGAGACCTGGACCTACACCTACCTCATTGCCGACGAGGAATCGGGGGAGGCCGTGTTGATCGACCCGGTCATCGATCAGTTGGAGCGCGACATCACCCTCCTCCAAGAGCTCGGCCTCAAGCTCGTGTACACCTTGGACACGCACGCACACGCCGATCACATCACGGGCTCCGGGCTTCTTCGAAAGCGCTTGGGCAGCAAGGCTGTCGTCGGCGCCCATGCAGGCGCCGAAGGTGCAGACTTGATGGTCGACGATGGAAGCCGGCTGAAGTTCGGCTCGGTCGAGCTCGAGGTGCGGTCGACGCCCGGGCACACCGACGGTTGCGTCACCTTCGTGACCGCGGATCACAAGCATGCGTTCACGGGAGATGCACTTTTCATTCGTGGCACCGGGCGAACGGACTTCCAGCAGGGCAGCGCAGAGCGGCTCTACCGCTCGATCCATGACAAGATCTTCACGCTCCCCGACGACACGATCATTTGGCCTGGGCATGACTACCGGGGGATGACCTTCACAACGGTGGGCGAGGAGAAGCGGTTGAATCCGCGGGTGGGCGACGGCAGGACCGAAGCCGAGTTTGCCGCCATCATGGACAATCTCCACTTGCCGACGCCGAAGAAGCTCGACATTGCGGTTCCAGCCAATCTGCACTGCGGCATCGTTCCCCCGAGCTCGATGTCCGGCGATCCGCTTCCCGAGCGCGGCTGGGCAGCGATTGAGCGCAGCCCCGAAGGCATTCCCGAGGTCTCGATCGCCTGGGTCGCGAAAAACAAGGGCGCGGTCCGAATGGTCGACGTTCGGGAAATCGACGAAGCGCAGTCTGACGGCATCATCGAAGGCGTCGATGTCGTTCCGATGGGCACCGTCGACGAAGCCTCGAAAGCCTGGGACAAGGAAATCCCGGTGATCACCATCTGCCGTTCCGGCCGGCGCTCGGGGCGAGTCGCGCTCGAGCTCGAGAAGCTTGGATTCAAGCGCATCGCCTCCATGCGGGGCGGCATGGTCGCCTGGCAAAGCCAGTAGGGCGGCTACTTTCGCTGCGCGGCCGCGGGTACAGCGAGCCAGGCTTCTACGTCTTGCGGGCGAACCGGGTCATCCCCCCGTAGGTGGCGCCCGAGATGCGGAAAGCTGTCCGTCCCCCAGAAAAGCTCATCGTCGACGATCATCGTCGGAACGCCGAAGACACCGTTGTCGATAGCCTCCCGACTGGCCTGGAAGAGACGCTGCTTGATTTCAGGAGCTTGAATGCGTTCGAGCGCATCGGGCACGCCCGCGTCGGCGCAGACTTTCGCGACGACTTCGGCGGAGCCCATGTCACGGCTCTCGGCCCAGGTTGCATGGAACAAGGCGGTCACCAAGCACCCGCGGGTCTGGTCATCCATCTCGAGCAGCGTCGCGCGGAGCGACGGAAGCGGATTGAACGGATGCGAAAACACCGGTGCAAAGGGCACGCCCAGCTGCGCCGCGGCCCGAAGGCAGTCCTTGAACATGTAGATGCGTTTAGGCTCGATCTCCGCGGGCCCTTTGTGGCCAAACTGGTTGAGCAAGCCGGCGAATAGCGTGGGCTTGGGCTCTACGCGCAGCTCGTGCTCGTTCGCGAAGTCGCCGAGCTGCTGCCAGGCCAGGTAGCTGTAGGGCGAGATGTAGTCGAAATGAAATCGAAGGACGCGCTTGGGCATGCGTCCCGTCGGATACCCATGATCCCCATGGAGCACAAGGCGAAACGGGTGCTAGCCTCGGCGCATGATCGAGCTCGTTACGGCCGTCGTCCTCGTCGTCGCCTGCTTCGTCACGGCCACCATCTCGGGAATTTTGGGCATGGCAGGGGGAGTCACCCTCCTCGGCGTGATGACCGCGCTGCTCCCTGCACCTGTGGTCGTGCCCCTGCACGGCATCGTGCAACTGGCCTCCAATTGGACGCGCACCTGGGCATTTCGTCGAGACGTGCGTTGGCCGATCTTCTTCGCGTTCATGATCCCGGCCGTCGTGGGCGTGGCCGTTGCGGCGAACATCTGGGCCGATTTGAACCTGACCTGGTTCCGCGCGTGGATCGGCGCGTTCATCTTGTTCTTCTTGCTCTGGCGCCGGTACAAGCCGAAGCTTCGGAATCCCCCGATCTGGTCATACGCGGTCCTGGGTCTCGCGGCAGGGCTGCTCACGATTTTCGTCGGCGCGACGGGCCCGTTTCTCGCTCCGTTCTTCCTACGGGACGATTTCGACAACGAGCAGGTCATCGCGACCAAAGCGGTTTGCCAGACCTGGCTCCACTTGCTGAAAATTCCGGCCTTCCTAGCGCTGAGCTTCGACTACGCGCCCTACGCGCCAGTGCTCGTGGGCTTGGTGGTCGCGGTGATCGGCGGGACGTACTTCGGTAAGCACTTATTGAGTCGAATTTCGAAAGAACGCTTCGTGTTCTCGTTCCAGCTGGTGCTCGCGATCCTCTCTGTCTACCTCATCCTCTCGACGCTTCGCTGACGCTCAAGTCCCGAGGATCGTAACCGCCACGGTCCGCTTTCGGCGCGGGCCGTCGAGCTCGCAAAAAAAGACGTTCTGCCAAGTCGACAGATCGAGCTTACCCCCTCGAATCGGAATCGACTCGCTCGGACCAATGATACCGGCCTGAATGTGTGAGGCCCCGTTGCCATCGATGCGATCGTGGAGCCAGACGCCCTTGGGAACGAGCTTATCGAGGCAGCTCACGACATCTTTCCTGATGTTCGGGTCGTCGTTCTCCTGGATCATCAGCGCAGCGGTCGCGCCGTGGGCGTAAAGCGCGCAGAGCCCCTCCTGGACTCCACATGCACGGACGAGCCGTTGGGCCTCGCGGGTGAAGTCGACGAGCTCGCGCTCGCTCGACGTAGAAAGCGTGATCGTATCGGTGAAAAGGTTCATCGCAGGTTCTTAGCTTCGTAAGAAGTCGGTGGCCACCGAGATGAAACCCCCGGGGAGGGAATGGACATCGGGCAAAAGCAGCCAGCCGTGCGGGCCGAACATCTGCGTGAGATACGCTTCTCCTTTGTCGCGCACGGCGAGCGCGAGGCAATGAACTCCCTGCTCCCCTGCTTCTCGAAGCGCCTGGCGCACGTCTTCGACGCCGTATTGGCCCTCGTAGTGATCGTAGTCGGTGGGCTTTGCATCCGTCAGGAGCAAGATGAGGCGGCGGCGGGCTCCGCTCCGGTCCAGCACCTCGAGGGCATGCCGAACGGCCGGCCCGATGCGCGTGTAGCCCGCTGGAGCAACCCCGTGGAGACGTTGCAGCCCTAGATGGGTGTCGTCTTCGAACCCCTTGGCGACCAAGAATCGGCAGTCGCGCCTCGTGTTGCTGTAGAAGGCGCCGATCGCAAGCTTGGCGGAAGTCGGCGCGAACGACTCGACGAGCACCTGGGTGGAGTCGCGGACGACGTCGAAGATCCGTTTACCGGACACCCAGGAATCACTCGAAAGACTCGCGTCGACCAAAATCAGCATGGCGAGCTCGGAGTCGTGCACCTTCCTACGCACGTAGATTCGCGGATCCGGATGTCGGCCAGCCATCAGCGTCGCCTGCCGGTCGACGAGCGCGTCGATGTCGATCTCGCTCCCGTCGAGCTGCCGGTTGCGCCAGCGGCGTTCGAGCTCGAGACGCTTGAGCTCCGCTTGAAGACACAGCACCTCCCCGTGCAGACGCCGGCTCGCCGCAGCAACCGCCGATGCTGGACCAGTCGGCGGTGAGATCTGCTCGTTGACGGTGCACCAGTCGTCGCGGTACTCGCGTCGCTTGAAATTCCATTCGCGATAGCGATGGGCGCGAGTCGAAGTCTGCTCCTCCTCGAGGTCGGCCGTATGCAGACCGGCCCGTAGATCGGCACGATAGACCGATTGCGCGGTTTCGGACGTCCGCGTGAGCTTACTGAGCTCCAGCTCCTCGAGTGCTTCCTCTTGTTCGGCCAGCTGATCAGAGCCATCGAGCTGCTTCCGGCCGCTCTGATACTCGGTCGCCGTGTGCACCTTCTCGAACGAATGGACCACCGGGTTGTCTTTGTCTTTCTGTGATTCGAGGTCGACGTACTCCACGTCGGTCGGTCGGCGACGCATCTTGCGTTCGGTGCCAGTCGGCAAGTTGGTCTGTGGATCGTCGGGAGGTTCGAGGGAGGCGTTCCACGGGATGCTTGGCGGCATGAGCAGCCCCCAGGGGGACCTGTAGTCAGCCACGGCCCTTCGCCTGGAGAGCTTCTCGAGTGCGCGTTCGAAGTCCATTGAGGTATCGGCAAGACTCCGCAAGCTGAGCCCCGGCGTCGCCGCGCCAACAAGCTCGCTAGCCAAGATCGAAGCGCTGGAAGTGTCGACGAGAAGCCCCGGGTCAGCTCGCAGAATCGCCCGACACGCATTCGAGAAGCAGCGAAGATCAGCGCTTTGCTCATCAAATTGGAATCGCTCGCTCGAAATCGCCGTACAACGATCGACCAGAGACTCGGCTCCGGGATAACGCGCCAGGATCTCTTGATGGATACTCGGAATCGCGATCAACATCGCCAAGGCACGCCGACGATTCGACCAGTCGTGGCCGGCGACAAATCCGAGCTCGGACGAGGTCACCCCAACGACGACACGGTAAAGGAAAAAAGACGCCTGCTCTTCCGGGTCATCAAGCCAGGCCGTGCGCTGCGGCAAAACGAGTCGTTCGGGTCCTACTCCGCCCATCGCTTTCCCGGCGACGACTTCCCACTTCTTCCCGGTGAGCAGATGGCTCAAGGTCTCGAAGCGGGCGGTCAGCGATTCCAAGGGGGACACGTCGGCGTCGGTGCTCGGGCCGCTGCCCGTCACTCGCCGAAACGAACGGTAAAGCCAAGCGAACGCTCGCTGATCCCATTCCATCAGAACATCAGGTTGGCCAGGTCCTGCAAAGCTTCCAATTGCGCGTGGTCGTCCGTGATCGGCTGCACGACCGCCGCGTTGCAGGCGACCCTCGGAGCGACCCCACTGGAAATGAGCTTACCCGCGGTTACGAGCAGGCGAGTCGACACGGTCTCTGCGAGCTGGAGCTCATCCATGGCGCGCACCTTGTTGGCGAATTCGACGAGTCGCTTTGCCGGGCCGTTTTCGAGCTTAGCTTCGTGCGCCACGATCTCGGTTTCGACCTTTGTCTCTGGATAAGAGAACCGCTGGACGACGAAGCGCTGCCGGGTCGACGGCCGGAGCTCTTTGAAGCCACGCGCATAGCCCGGATTGAAACTGGCAACGACCATGAAACTCTCCGGCGCGAACAGAGTTTCGTCCAGCCGGTCGATGTAGAGCTCGCGCCGGTGATCGGTGAGCGAGTGGAGCACTACGATCACGTCCTCTCGCGCCTCGATGATCTCGTCGAGGTAGAGAATGGCGCCGGCTCGCACCGCTCGGGTGACGGGGCCATCCTGCCAAACCGTCTCGGCGCCCCTGATCAAGAAGCGTCCAACCAGATCGATCGACGACGTCTCGTCGTGGCAGGCCACCGTGATCAACGGCAAGTCGAGCTGAGCGGCCATCGCCTCGACGAACCGCGTCTTGCCACAGCCGGTGGGCCCGGCGAGCAAGAGCGGTAGCCTTTGGCGATGGGCGTGCTCAAAGAGCTCGACCTCTCGGCCGACGGGACGATACCAGGGCGGGATCGCCCTCATTCCGCCGGGACCGCTGCTCTGAGGCCCGTGGGGACCGGTTCTTCGACGTCACCTACAGGCCAACCATAGCGAATGAAATTGTAGATGAACGCGATGATGCCCGACGTAAAGAGTGTCGCCGCCAGGATGAGCCCGATGAAGTGGACCTGCAGCTCCCGTTGAACGTCGAGGAACTCCATGCCCGCGCGGCGCTCGAGGTAGACCTGGGCCACGCCGGCGATGCCGAACGCAACGGTCATGGCGGTCATGCCGATGTTGGTCGACCAGAACGCATAGATCGCGCTGGGCGTATCGAAGAGCTTGCGCCCCGTGAGTTGCGGCAAGGCGTAGGTCATGATCGCCAAAACCAACATCGCGTAGGCGCCCCAGAAGGCCATGTGACCATGCATCGCGGTCACCAAAGTGCCGTGCGTGTACAGATTCACCTGCGGCAGCGTGTGTGCCATGCCGAGGAAGCCCGCTCCGACGAAGGACATGACACAGCAACCCACCGTCCAGAACAATGCGATTCGATTGGGATGGTTTCGACCGCCCTTCCTCGCGAGCGCGAGGCCGTAGATCGCCATACCCAGGAACGCGAGCGGCTCGAGGGCGCTGAAGATGCCGCCGATCCAGAGCCAGTAATTCGGCGTGCCGATGAAGTAGTAGTGGTGGCCCGTGCCAAGAATGCCGGACAAGAACGTGAATCCGACGATCACGTAGAGCCACTTCTCGACGATCTCACGGTCGACGCCGGTGAGCCGGATCAACAGATACGCGAGAATGCCGCCCATGATGAGCTCCCAAACGCCTTCGACCCAGAGGTGTACGACCCACCAGCGCCAGAACGCATCGTGCGTCTGGTGATCGGTCGGGATCATTCCCGGCAGGTAGAGGACAGCGGCCATCAAGAGACCGAAGAAGAGCACGATCGAAGTCGTGGTCATCTTGGAGCCTTTCCAGACGGTCATGCCGATGTTGACGACGAACAGAAGAACGTCGACGACGACCAGGTAGTCGAGGGGACGGGGAATCTCGAGGAACTTTCGCCCCTCCCACCAGTTGAAGTGGAAGCCGATGATCGCCGTGACCCCGACGATTACGAACGCGATCAGCTGCACGTAGGCGAGCTTGGGCCAGTAGAGCGGCCGCTCGCATTCATCCGGAATGATGTAGTACGCGGCCCCCATGAAGCCCGCCAAAAGCCACATGACCAAGAGGTTGTTGTGCGAGGCGCGCGCGGCGTTGAAGGGTACCCAGGGGTGCAGCACGTCGTAGCCGGCGTGCGCAAACGCCATGATGAACCCGTAAACTAGCTGCAAGCTCAGCAGGAGCATGCAGGTCGCGAAAAACCAGTACGCGACCTTCTGCGATTCGTACTTCATAGCCCACCCTCGCGTTGCTTGGAGAGAAAGATGACGACTTCATTGCGTTGCTCTTGGGTGAGGCCAAGCTTCGGCATGGTGGTGCCAGGCTTCACCGCCTGAGGGTCGGTGATCCACCTCATCAAGTACCCTCGATCGAAGCGGTCGCCCACGAAGTCGAGTGCCGGTCCAATGGCGCCGCCAATGCCGCCGAGGGCGTGACACGCGGTGCAAACCTGGGAGAAGATTTCCGGACGCTCGCCGCCCGGAATCGGAATGGGGGCTGCTCCCGCCAAGCCGATCGTGGGTTCCGGAGGAAAGCCGTTGAGGTCCATCCGGCCGATCCACTGGAAGAAGGCGTTCATGTCGTCGATCTGAGCTTCGCTGAAGTCGTACTTCACCATTCGACGCTGCCCTGGGTAGACCGCTTCGGGGTCTCGCAGCATCTGAGCGATGAAGGCCGGTCCACGTCGGTCGTACACACGCGTGAGCTCGGGCGCGTAGTACGCCCCTTCGCCAAGCAGCGTGTGACAGCCCATGCAGTTGTTCTCTTCCCAAATCTGCTTTCCACGTGCCACCGATTCGGTCAGTTCATCCGAGTTGGTCTGCGCTGGAATGCGCTGGAACGTGTCGACCGTGAGCCAAATGAACACCGCACTGAAAAGCAACGTTCCAGACAGAAAGAACGCGCGCGCAGCAGACTTGGACAGCATGGTCACTTCCTCTCCTCAAAGATTGGCCAATGCCTATTCAGAGACCCCGGTCTCCAGACAATTGGGCGGGATGCTAGTGGGAGCGCCCGGAACTGCAAGGCCGATTCGCAGTTCGCTGTGAATCACCCGAATTTTCGCCCCCCTTCGGTCGTCGACGACTGGACAGCGCCCCAGCGGGCACGAGCGGCCTCAGGAACGCTTTGGTTTGAAGAGATCGGCGCTTTCTTGGAACAGCGCGTTGAGCACCGCGCCCAGGCCGCCAAAACGCAAGGTCGGGCTCTTTCCCTGCGCCATGAGCCCCATCTGCGCGACACTCATCATCGCCTGGGAGGTGCCACCCAGTCGGCCGAGCCCGGGCATGACCGGAGGATCGGCGGCGCGTTCGGTGCGTCCGTCGAGTAAGTCTCGCGCCACGCTCGGGTCGTTGGTGAACGGCCGGGCCATGCCGACGACGTCGAGCGCACCCGTTGCAAGGGCGTCTTCCATGATCGATCGAGCGCGAAAGCCGCCGGTGACCATCATCGGAATGTCGACTTTGGAGCGCGCCTTCTTTGCGTAGTCGAGGAAAAACGCTTCGCGCTTGTTCTCTACCTTGTCGAGCATGACGCGGGACTCGTAGCTGCCGCCAGAAATCTCCACGAGATCAATTCCATCATCTTGGAGCATACCGAGCACGCGCATCGACTCTTCTTCGGTGAAGCCACCGCGCTGAAAGTCCGCCGAGTTGAGCTTGATCCCGATCGGGAAGCCATCACCGACCGCGGTGCGGATTTCGCCCAGCACGGTGCGGGCAAAGCGGGCACGGTTTTCGAGCGAGCCGCCCCAGCGATCCGAACGCTGGTTGGTCAGCGGCGACAGAAACTGACTCACCAGATAGCCGTGTGCGCCGTGAACTTGTACCCCGGTAAAGCCCGCTTCCTTTGCGAACGCTGCCGCACTGGCAAAGCTCCGAATCGCCTGCCCGATCTCCGCTTCATCCATCGCGTGTGGCTTGCCAAACGCCTTGGCGCGTCGAAATAGATTGACCGGCTCAACCGCCGAAGGTGCGCCAGGGTCGGGGTTGAGGTGCCGAGGCGTCTGACGGCCCGGATGGTTGAGTTGCATCCAAAGCTGGTTGCCATGACTCCTGCCAGCCTCCGCCCAGTCGCGGAATCGCTCAATTTTCGAGTCCGGTGCGACCGCAACATTGCGAACCGCTTCGAGGTGCGCCCTGTCGATCATCACGTTGCCGGTGATCAACAAGCCTGCACCGCCGGCGGACCAGCGCTCATAGAGTCGGACGAGGCCACGAGTTGGAGACTGCTTCGGCGACCCCAAGTGCTCGCTCATCGCAGCCTTTGCAATGCGGTTTGGAAGCATGGCCCCGCACGGCAGCTTCAGCGGGTCATTCAGAGTGGAAGAGGTCATCGCCAGCCCGGTTGATCGCCGCTGGGACTCGACCCCCGCAGCGGAATGACGTAAATGACAGAGCCGCGCAGCGAGTCAAATGCGCGCGAGGTAGGCAATGGCCTTTGCAGATGAAGAGCGAGATCTCGAACAAACCGCAGGCGCGTTGAAGGCCTGGTTTGCCCCCAAGCTCTCGGTGCCTGCCGAGGACATTCGCATCGAGGATCTCGACTCACCGCTGAGCACCGGATTCTCGAGCGACACCCTACTCTTCGACCTCGTTTACCCGAATGACGACCTCGAGCTTCGAGAAGGATTGGTCGCGAGG
>JAOTXX010000104.1 GCA_029862185.1 Myxococcales bacterium | reverse complement strand
GCTGCGACGTACCTTGCAGCTCTGCTGTCCTTGGAGCAGGTGAAGCAATGAGCGAAGACTGCGCAGGCGATTGGGCTCACCGCCGGCAAGTGAAGTCGACCCGAGAGGGTCTGGCCATCGCTGCCGGGAAAATCGAGTCTTTCGACGTCGGTCGTCATACATCCTCCAAGTGTGGAATGTACATTGTCTGCCCGTCGGCGTTAGCTGGCGCTCGCCTATTCGGCGGCTTCGAGGTAGTCCGCGTCTTCGGGGCGGTCGTAGCCGAACTCCTCGAATACTTCGCGGAGCTCGAGGGAAACCTCCTCGCGACTGATGCCGAAGAAATCGAGCTCGAAATCTCGAGGGCTTTCATATTCGTAGTGGGCCCGGACGGCTTCGTCGAGCTTGGCCTCGAACGCTTCGCTGACCGGCATTCCGAGTCGGCCGTAGAGGCCCAGAATGGTCTTTTTCGGGTCCCGAATCAGGTCCTCGTAGCGAATCACGATGAACTGGTCCTCTGGGATCTCTTTGCGGCACTCGAGCGCGTAACGATAGTAGTCGTAGCCGAGCCGCTTGAGTGCCTGAATCTCTTCGCCGTCCGGGCGGATGCTCGGGGAATGCGCCTTCCAGGCCTGGTAAAACATGTTCAAGAACGACGGCAGGCAATCGTGTGGGTCGCGAACCAGATACACGAATGCAGCATCGGGGAACTTCTCGTAGACCGAACGAACACGCGTCGAGAAAAACACGTTCTTGTTCAAGAATCGCTTTCCGCCTGCTTCGAAGACGTGACGCTTGATCGTGTTCTCATAGGAGTCCATGAAGGCGTGCCGATCTTCGGGGGGCTGACGGTCGACCCAGGTCTGGCTGGGCATGTCTTGCATGAACGGAAAGAGCAGACCCGTGGCCGGCGAGGTCAGGTTCCAAAGGAGCGTGCACACGTCTTCCTCAGCTTGATCGAGGCTGATGCGATGAACGTCCTGCCAACGGCTCTCGAGCGGAGCGTTGAAAAAGTCGTACGCGCGGTGAAGCACTGAGCCGACGCGGGTCTCCGCGAGCGCGATCAGCTGCTTGAATGTCTTGGTTGCCGTGACGGCCGGGAAGATCGTCTGGTAGAGCTTCACCGTCGTGAAGACCTCGTCGTCCATGCTGATGAGGCGGTGGGCGAGGGTGGTGCCGCTCCGAGGGTTGGCAAAAACGAATACCGGCCGCTCGACTTTCTGGTCGCGGTACCCGGGGCAGACGAGCTCGTCGAGGGCGCGGAAGGTCGCTGCAGTTTGGCGGAGTCCGAGGTAGATCGGGGCAATCCAGGCAGTCGTCACGAGGCGGCCGACGGTCGGCTTTTTGAAGAGGACCTTTCCGATTTCTCGCAGGCCCCGTTTGTTGATGTACATGGTCGTTCCCCTGCAGCAGGTGTCTGACTTGCCCTGCTCCAGTCTAGGGTTGATCCACGCAATTGCTGGAAAAACCGGGCCAACGGTGCCGGCGCTCGGCCGAACGGTGATGGCGTCGCCTTGAACCGAGTTTCTATTCGTCCGTCACGCAGCCTTCGGACGCTGATTTCACATTTTTGATGTACTTGTAAAGGGTGCCGCGTGTGGCCTTGAGCTCGGGCGGCTTCCAGCCGGCTCGACGCTTGCCCAGCTCGGCCTCGCCCACCTCGAGATCGATGGATCGCTTCTTCGCATCGATGGCGATGATGTCGCCATCCTGCACCAGCGCGATAGGCCCGCCTTCCTGCGCTTCCGGGGTGATGTGCCCGATGATGAAGCCGTGCGAGCCGCCGGAGAAACGACCGTCCGTGATGAGGGCAACATCCTGACCGAGGCCGGCGCCCATGATGACCGAGGTCGGTGAGAGCATTTCGGGCATCCCGGGTCCGCCCTTCGGTCCCTCGTAGCGAATGACCACGACGTCGCCTTTGCCAATTTCGTGGCGTTCCATCGCTGCCAGCATCTCCTCTTCACAGTCGAACACCTTCGCCGGACCCTTGAAGTGATAACCCTCTTTCCCGGTGATCTTCGCAACCGAGCCATCGGGGGCGAGGCTGCCGCGCAGAATCGTGAGATGACCGGTCTTTTTGATCGGCCTGTCCCAAGGATGGATCACGTCTTGTCCCTCGCTCAGGTCTGGAAGGTCCGCGAGATTCTCGGCAAGGGTCTTGCCGGTCACGGTGAGGCAGTCTCCATGCAGCGCACCGTGCGCAAGGAGATATCGAAGGACGGCGGGTGTGCCGCCGACCTCGTGTAAATCCTCCATCACGTACTGGCCGCTCGGCTTCAGGTCCGCGAGAAAAGGGACACGATCGCTGACGGTTTGAAAGTCGTCGATCGTCAACGGAACGTCGACGGCACGGGCCATTGCAACGAGGTGCAGGACCGCGTTGGTCGAGCCGCCGAGCGCCATGATCGTCACCATTGCGTTTTCAAATGCCTCTCTCGTCATGATGTCGCGCGGCTTGATGTCTTTCTCCAACAGGCGCTTGATCGCCTCTCCCGCCCGCAAGCATTCCTCTTGCTTTTGCGGGTCTTCCGCCGGGGTCGAGGAGCTGTAGGGCAGAGACATGCCCATCGCTTCGATCGCCGATGCCATGGTGTTGGCGGTGTACATACCGCCGCAGGCTCCAGCGCCCGGGCAGGCGTGCTCGATGATGTCCAGTCGCTTGTTCTCGTCGATCGTGCTCGCGAGGAGCTCGCCATACGACTGGAACGCAGAGACCACGTCCAGCTTCTCGCCGTCGTTTCCACGCCCGGCACGGATCGTACCGCCGTAGATCATCAGCGCGGGGCGATTGAGACGGCCGATCGCGATCATACAGCCCGGCATGTTCTTGTCGCAACCGGGAATCGAGATGTTGGCGTCGTACCATTGCGCTGCCATGACGGTCTCGATCGAGTCTGCAATCAAGTCGCGAGACTGAAGCGAATAGCTCATTCCGTCGGTGCCCATGGAGATCCCGTCGGACACTCCAATGGTGTTGAAGCGCATGCCTACGAGCCCTGCATCGACGACCCCGCGCTTCACGACGGAGGCCAGGTCGTTGAGGTGCATGTTGCAGCTGTTTCCCTCGTACCAAACCGCCGAGATGCCCACCTCCGCCTTGTCCAGGTCGGCCCGGCTGAGGCCGGTCGCGTGCAGCATCGCCTGGGAAGCGCCCTGCGAGGCAGGTTGGGTGATTCGGCTGCTGTACTTGTTGATCTTTCTGCTCATGGGGGCTGCGAAGTCTAGCACCGGGAAACCCGGCATAGGCCACGGCGTTTGTTGACTTGACCCACCCCCGCCCCGGTCCTACGTCTGTTCAAGAAAATTTGAACAAACCGAGCCGCCCGAGTGTCCACAGCCGCCGCAAAACAACAAGAACTCAATGATTCTCAGCCTTTGTGGCGCGAGGCAGAGCTTCGTGCGGCCGACGCCATGGGCCAGTTGATGGAGTTCTGGGGCTTTCGCCGCCACATGGGCAGGCTCTGGACCGTCCTCTACCTGTCGCCGGCGCCGATGACCACCGCCGAGCTCTCCGAGACGCTTCAGTTGAGCAGCAGCGCGGTGAGTCTATCTCTTGGCGAGCTGGTTCGATGGGGCGCCGTCCGAAAGACTTGGCTCCCTGGCGAGCGGAAGGACTTCTATCGAGCGGAAAGCAACGTCTGGAAGCTCCTTCGTCGAGTCTACGAACGACGCGAGCTCAACTTGGTTAAAGAGGCCTCCGACGCGTTTCTAGATGCGCAACGCTTTCTCGATGAGGTGCGTAATCAGCTGGGAGGCCGTGATCGCCAGCGCGTGGACTACATGCGAAAGCGAATTTCGAGATTGAGTGCGCTCACGAAAACCGGCGAGCGGCTCGTTCGCTTGCTGGTCGCAGGCCGCGTGCTCAACCCGGCCGATCTGCAGTCGGCGGAAGAAGAAGACTGATGCAGCAGGAGAAACTCAGCGGAGGCGTGGCATGTCGCTAATCGCGGCAGTTCGATCGGATGCATCCTCCGATGTGCTGACGAAGCTGCAGGCCGTGTGCGATTCGCAAGGGCTTGGAGACCTATCCGCGCACTTGGCCGATCTCGCAGATTTGGTGACCTGGGATATGGCAGCGCTCGAGAAGGGCATCCAGGATCTTCCGGTCGGCCAGAGCCTAGTTCACAAGAGCGCGCACCATTTGCTCGAAATCGCTGGAAAGCGGCTTCGTCCGATGTGTGTGGTCCTGGCCTCGCGTCTTGGCGGGGGCCTCGACGACAAGACGCGTGAGTTCGGCGTTGCGGTCGAGCTGGTGCATTGCGCTACGCTCCTGCACGACGATGTCGTCGACGCAGGCGATCGGCGTCGTGGGGTGCCTGCCGCGCGCACCCTTTATGGCAATGCGGCTTCGATTTTTGCTGGTGACTGGCTGCTCGTCGACGCGCTTCGACGCGTTCGAGCGGCCGAAATGCCCGATGTCCTGGTTCGACTGCTGGACATCATCGACGAAATGATCTTCGCCGAGGCAATTCAGCTCGAGAACCGTGGTCGAATCGATGCACGCATGCGAACGTACATGCAGGTCGTCGAGGGAAAAACGGCGGCGCTGTTCCGCTGGGCGATGTTCGCGGGTGCGCGCGCTGGCGGTCTCGACTTCGCGGCGTGCAAGGCGCTCGAACAATACGGCCTTCACCTTGGGGTCGCGTTTCAGTTGATCGACGACCACCTTGATTACGCCGGCGACGGCTCGACGATCGGAAAGTCTCCCTTCACCGACCTTCGCGAAGGCAAGATGACGCATCCGGTGATCGTGGCCCTCGAGCGTGACCCTTCGCTCCGCTCGGTTCTCGATGAGCTGGTCGTGAGCCCTGTCAACGAGGTTCCAGAGTTGGCGAAATCGCGATTGTTGTCGGCGCTCCACCATACGGGGGCGCTCGAGTCGACGCGCGAGCTTGCGATTCACAAAGCCGAGGAGGCCTGCTTGGCGTTGGGGGGGCTGCCCGAGGGTCGGGCGCGAGAAGCATTGATTACGGTGGCACGCGCCACCGTTCACCGGGAGTCCTAGGGAGCGACGAGGAAAGAGTCATCGATGTCCAAGCAACCACCAACCGTGACTAGCCGCATCCCGGGCTTCTACCGCGAGCATGTCGAACAGCGGCTTCGAACCATGCTCGATACGGGACTGCTCTCCGAGGATTCGGTTCGGCATCTGGAGGATGGAGGGCGCCTAACGCTCGAGGTCGCCGACCGAATGAGCGAAAACGTGATCGGAGTGCACGGCTTGCCGCTCGCGATCGCGCTCAACTTCCGTGTGAACAGCCACGATGTCCTGGTGCCGATGTCGGTCGAAGAACCTTCGGTCGTTGCGGCAGCATCGAACGCCGCGCGACAGGTGCGCATGACTGGCGGTTTCTTCGGCGAGGCCACGGCACCGATCATGACGACGCAAGTTCAGTTCGACGACGTGCCCGATCCTCAGGAGGCGAAGCTGCGCGTCGAAGCCCAGCGTAATCTCATTTTCCAGATCGCCGACGAGGCGATCCCGGGCATGGTGAGCCGTGGCGGTGGCTGTCGTGACCTCGACGTGCGAGTGCTCGATGAGGACGACGGTATCTTGGTCGTGCATCTCTACGTCGACGTGGGCGATGCGATGGGTGCCAACGTCGTCGACGCGGTTGCCGAAGCCGTCGCTCCGCGAATTCAAGAACTGACGGGTGGCAGCGTGGGCCTCCGTATCCTGAGCAATCTGCCGCTGAGGCGCCGGATCAAGGTGCACTGCAATGTCAGTGTGGATGCGCTTGGCGGCCCGGAGCTGGCGGACGGCATCGTGAAAGCCAGCCGGTTTGCCGAGCTCGACCCCTTCCGCGCGGTGACGCACAACAAAGGCGTAATGAACGGCATCGATGCCGTCGCCCTTGCGATGGGGCAGGACTGGCGCTCGATCGAAGCGGGGGCACATGCGTTCGCAGCCGTGACCGGGAGCTACAAGCCACTAGTGATCTGGCGCCGCACGGAGAGCGGCGTGTACGGCGAGCTCGACATGCCGATGGCTGTCGGGACGGTCGGTGGCTCCACGCGAGTCCATCGTGGCGTTCGTGCTGGTTTCGAGCTCATGGGCATCCAGAATGCCGGTGAGTTAGCCATCGTGATGGGGGCTGCAGGTATGGCATCGAACCTGGCGGCCCTTCGAGCGCTTGCGGGAGAGGGAATTCAGCGTGGCCACATGCGCCTCCACTCGCGCAAACAAGAGGTTCAAGAGAACGCGCGGCTGCAGGCGAAGAAGCTTGAACGAGGTGCCCAGTGAGTGAAGCGGTTCATCCCGGCTCGGGCGCGATGTTCGATAAAATCGCAGGGCGCTACGACTTGCTGAACCGATTGATGTCGATGGGCATCGACCAATCGTGGCGTCGCAAGACGGTTGCAGCTCTGGATTTGCCGGCAGATGCTCGGGTTCTGGATCTCGCCACCGGCACCGGTGATCTCGCTCTGATGATCGCGCGACTACACCCGGATGCAGAGGTCATTGGAAGCGACACATCGAGCCGGATGCTCGAAGTGGGTGTCGAGAAGGTGGCGCGCTGTGGTGTTTCCGATCGGGTGCAGCTCGAACTTGGTGACGCACAGGCGCTTCCCTATGAAAGTGACTCGTTCGACGGCTGCTGTATCGCCTTTGGCATTCGCAACGTTCCGGATCGAATCGCCGCACTTGCCGAGATGGCGCGGGTTACCAAGCCCGGGGGCCGGGTGGCAGTGCTCGAGCTGGGCGAGCCAAGCGTCGGTTGGCTGAGCCCGATCGCCCGCTTCCACGTTCGAAAGATCATCCCACGGCTAGGGGGAATGCTGTCGGGCTCGCGCGAGTACAAGTACCTCCAGGAGTCGATCGCTGCGTTCCCGTCCGCCGACGCGTTTGCCGAGCAGATGCGGGCCGCACGGCTCGACGTACTCGATGTGAAGCCGCTGACCTTCGGTGCGTGCAACTTGTTCATCGCAGAACCGCGCGTCGCAGCGGCCATAGGGGCCGCATCGTGAGATCGCAGAGCGCAGCGTTTGCCTTCGAAGGCGCACCGAGCAGGGAGGCCTCGCGAACATTTCTCGAGCAGGCTCTCGACGGCCGCAGCTCCGGGGATAATCACCTCATCGTTACCGTTCCTGCGCCTGTCGCGCGGCCGGATGCGCTGCTTCGCGCCTTCCCTCGCAAAGCGAGCATTCTGTGGGACCCACCACAGAGCGCCGCATGCTCCGGGCTAGGGGTGGCAACGACTCTAGGGCCCGATGCACCATCCATCCGAGAGTTCTTCGACCGCACCGAGCACGTTGCTCACGAGGCGAGTCCGGCACCCCGCGTTTTTGGCGGCGCTTCGTTCGCACCGGGTGCTGCGCGCGACACGCCCTGGGATGGCTTCGGCGACGGCTTCCTGCTGCTACCCACCTGGACCTATCAAGTTCACGAGCGCGCGTGGCTGTCGTTCGCGGTCTGCGACCCCGAAAGCCCCGCTGCTCGGCAGGTGCTCGACGTATTCGATACGATCTGGGACAGCCTCGAACGTCCGATCGGTGTGATCCCGCCGCCGGTTTCGGTGCGCCGCATCGACGAAGCCGACCGTGAGACCTGGTCGGGCCAGGTCGATGACATCCGCCGGGAGATCAAAAAGGGAGCCGTCGATAAAATTGTTGCCGCTAGGCACTGCGTCGTCGAGCTCGAGACTGGGGCCGGTTCGCTCGATGTTCTCAAACGCCTCGAAGGCCGCTTCCCGGGCTGCACTCGCTTTGCTCTGTGGCGGGGCGACGCGGCATTCCTGGGTGCAACGCCCGAGCTTCTGATCTCGCGGCGTGGTCCTGCGGTGTTGAGCGAAGCTCTGGCCGGGTCGACCGCGCACGGTGATGCGGCGCGCATGATGGCGAGCTCGAAGGAGCGAGAGGAGCATCAGTTGGTGGTTCAAGCCATTCTCAGCGCGCTCGAGCCCTTTTGCGATTCGCTTCGTTCGGCGTCGGAGCCGAGAGTGCGCGAGCTTCCGAACCTCCTGCACATGCAGACGCCGATCGAGGGGCATCTTCGCGAGCCGACGCACATCCTAGCGCTGGTGCAAGCTCTGCATCCAACGCCGGCGGTGGGCGGCGTCCCGACGCCGGAAGCGATTGAATGGATCGTAGAACACGAGGCGCTGGCCCGCGGTTGGTATAGCGCCCCGGTCGGCTGGACCGACGCGGCGGGGGATGGCGAATTCGTCGTTGCTCTTCGCTCCGGACTGCTCCGCGACGGAAAGGCCTGGGTCTACGCTGGCGCCGGGATCATGGCCGACTCCGATCCCGATGCCGAGTACGCGGAAACTGAGCTCAAGATGCAGGCGCTTTTGGGAGCGCTCCATGGGGACAGCCGCTGAGCTACAAACCGCGTGGGCGACCCTCGTCATCGAGAGCTTCGTCCAAGCCGGCATCACGGACGCGATCATCAGTCCAGGGTCGCGCTCCACGCCCTTCGTCATCGCCGCCGTCGAGAACGAAGCGCTTCACTGCACGAGCGCGCTCGATGAACGCTCCGCTGCGTATTTCGCACTTGGCCAGGCGCGTCGCACCTTGCGCCCGTCACTCCTCTTGTGCACGTCCGGAAGCGCGCCGGCGAACTACTTTCCAGCAGTCATCGAGGCGAGCGAGGGGGGAGTGCCGCTCATCGTGCTTTCCGCAGATCGACCGCCCGAGCTGCGCGGCTGCGGCGCGAACCAAACGACCGATCAGATTTGCTTGTACGGAAACAAAGTCCGCTTCTTCGCGAATCTGGGGGAACCGCGCGACGACGCGACGAGCTTGCGTGCCGTCAAGCGTGTGGTTGCGCAAGCGGTGTCCGAAGCCCTGGGCGTCAAACCGGGTCCTGTACACCTCAACGCCCAGGCACGAAAACCGCTAGAGCCTGCCCTCGTAACTGGTGAGCTCCAGGCACGAGTCGATGCCATCTTGGGCGAGCCGCTCACCGAGATCTATCGTGCGCGACCGCTCGATCCGAAACTGGTAGAGCACGTCCCCGAATTGGTCGTGGATGCCGTCGCCGATGCGCTCGATGCGGCCGTACGTCCGGTGATTCTTTGTGGCCCTTCCGATTTACGGAGCGCGATGTTCGTCGACGCGCTCGATCAGCTGGCTGAGCGAACCGGCGCGGTGGTGCTAGCGGAAACGACCAGCCAGTTTCGTTGCTGGGCGAAGTCTCGGGCGCTCGGCGCGTTCGACACGATTTGGCAAACGGAGAACGGGAGGTCGATGTGCCTCCCGGACTTCGTCCTGCAACTCGGCGCAAGCCCGATTTCCAAAGGCTGGGAGCAGCTCTGTGCCGCCCATCCGATTCGACGCATCGTCGTGCATCCCTGGCAATGGGCAGATCCGAGCTCGACCGCTGAGGCGATCGTTCAGGCCGACATCGGTTCCTTCCTCACCGCGCTCTGCGCGTCCGACTTCAGACCGGTCCGCCGCGACGAGGACTTCGCTGCCGGCTTCGAATGGGCCGAGTCGGCGGTGTGGGACGAGGCGTCGGCGATCCTTTCTCAGGCTGGCAATTCGCTCACCCAGGCCGGCGCCGCGCGCGCGCTGCTCGATGCCGTCCCCGACCCGAGCGCCCTCGTCTTGGGCAACAGCCTGCCGATTCGCGACGTCGACCGATGGGTGCCCCCGAGCAAGAAACTCTTGGCGGTTTGTTCCCAGCGAGGCGTGAGTGGAATCGACGGCGTCGTATCAGGAGCCGCGGGCGTTGCGTCCTGGGTGGATGGAGCAACCACATTGCTGATCGGGGATGTGAGCTTTCTGCACGACCTCAATGGGATGCAACTCGCCGCGCTGGTCAGCGGCCCACTGGTGATTGTGGTGGTCAACAACGGTGGCGGCCGGATCTTCGACCAGCTGCCGATCGCGCGAGATGGCAAAGAGGCGTGGCTGCCCTATTTCACAACGCCCCACGCTGCGGACTTGGAGAGCGCCGCTCTGGTCTATGGTTGTGAGTTTCACAGCGTCGACACCGTGACCGGTTTCCGTCGGGCGCTCGAGTTGGGATACGCTCAAGAAGGCTGCACCGTGATCGAGGCGTTGGTGCCGCCACAGAGCGCACTGCATCAAGGGCACGATCTCGTTGCTCGCGTCCAACGGGCGCTGCAACGCGAGGCGTCTTGATGTGGACTCTGCTGCACGGTTTCACGGGCTCGCCCCAAAGCTACAGCCGAATCGTCCGTCATCTCGGCGTCGAGCAGCGACCCCTCGTCCCGGCCTTGACCGGCCACGGAAGCGGCTGGCGGGGTAGGGCGGCCGACTCATTCGAAGGCGAGGTTTCGCGGCTGCTCGCGTTGTTGGCTGACGTCGAAGGCCCGCGGTTGCTTTGTGGTTATTCGCTGGGTGCGCGCGTTGCGCTGGGGATGCTGAGCCGTGCGCCATCGATGTTCGACGGTGCGGTGCTGATCGGGCTTCACCCTGGGCTCGAAGCGGCATCCGTTCGAGACGAGCGTCGCGTGCTCGATGCTCGCCGGGCTCGCCTGCTCCGGGAGCACGGTCTTGCCGCATTCATCAAGGCATGGGAAGCGCTTCCCCTCTTCGCGACTCAACGAGCTCTCCCTCCGAATCTGCTGGCCGAGCAGCGCGAGTGCCGGCTCATGCATGATCCCGAGGGTTTGGCTCGATCGCTCGAGGTACTGGGACTCGCCGAGATGCCGAACTATCGTGCGGCGATGGCATCGCTCGAAGTCCCGATCACGCTCATCACGGGTTCGCTCGACACCAAGTTCTCGAAGATGGCCAAAGAGCTCGCGGCTCAAAACGATCACATTCAATTCGAGCTGATCGACGGAGTGGGGCACAACGTCTTGCTCGAGGCCCACTCGGTCGTTGCCGCTGAGCTGAAGCGCGTCACGGAGCTCGCGCTGCGATGAGCGAAGTTGCCGCTGGCTCGATCGGCGCATGGATGGTAGCCGCGCGTCCGGCCACGCTCACCGCGGCTTTTGCGCCGGTCGCGGTGGGGACTGCCTGTGCCTGGCGGGTAGGCGGTTTTCGCTGGGACGCCGCGCTTGCGGCGCTGCTCGGCGCCTTCCTGATTCAGATTGCCACGAATTTTGCGAACGACATGTTCGACTTCGAGAAAGGGGCCGATACAGAAGAGCGGCTCGGCCCAACGCGCGCGGCGCAGGCAGGCTTACTCAGCGTGGCGCAGCTTCGTCGTGGGATCATCGTTTCCTTCGCGCTGGCGCTCGGGACGGGCCTCTACCTCAGCTGGATCGCCGGCCCGGCGGTGGTCGTCATCGGCCTGGCGTCGATGGCCGCAGGGCTTGCGTATACCGGCGGCCCGTTTCCGCTCGCGTACAACGGGCTCGGCGACGTTTTCGTGATGGTCTTCTTCGGGTTCGTCGCCGTTTGTGGGACGGCTTTCGTCCAAGCGCTGTACGTGCCGGAAATCGCCTGGCTTGCTTCGATTCCGATCGGCGCCTTGGCGACGGGGATTCTCGTGGTGAACAACGTGCGCGATTTCGAAGGCGATCGCCGGGCGGGCAAGAGGACGCTCGTGGTTCGATTCGGAAGGTCTAGCGGCGTCCGAGAGTATGCTCTGCTGCTGCTCGTCTCGTACGCCACACCCATCGTCCTGTATATTCTCGGTTGGAGCAGCACCTGGGTCTGCCTTCCCTTGCTGACCCTCCCGTGGGCCCTCCGGCTGTTCCGATCGGTCATGAACGACCGCGGCGTGGCTCTCAATCAAACGCTTGCCGGCACCGCCAAGCTGCTTTCCGTTTTCGGGGTCCTTTTGGGGATCGGGATCGTTGTGTGACCGACCTTCACGCCCAGATCGACCTGTTGGAGGGCGCGCTTTCGGACGCGCTCATCGGTGGAGCGGAAGGTATTTCGAAACGGTCCTTCGCCGTGCTTCGGCTCATGCGTGGTGATGGGACGACCGGGCTTGGCGAGGCTTCACCGTTGCCCGGCTACTCGCCCGATTCGATCGCGGAGGTCGCCGACGAGCTGCAGCCCCTGGCGGACGAGCCCGTTCTCGTCGACGCGCTTTCAAGCCCGTTGGAGATCCTCATCGATGCGTTTGCGGCGCATCCGCTGCGCCAACCTTCCTCTCGCTTCGCGCTGGAGACCGCCCTGCTCGATTGGCTCGGTCGTACGCGCGGAGAGCCCGTCCATCGGGTCCTCGGCGGTGACGCGAAACTACGGGCGGTTCCGATCGCAGACCTCGTCATGGCGGCGGAGTCCACGTCATGGCCGGCACAGACCGAGGAGCTACTTGCGGACGGTGCGACCCACGTGAAGCTCAAGATTGGAGCGAACCTGGACCGCGAGATCGAAGCCCTTCGAACGATTCGCAGGGCGCACCCAACGCTTCCTCTGCGCCTCGATGCGAACCGGCGCATCCCCGTCGCATGGCTCAGGCAGCACGCCGCGGTACTCGAAGCACTGGAGCTGGAGCTGATCGAGGAACCCGTTGCGCCCGAGGATTGGCCGAGCGCCCTGGGCCTGCCCTTGCCTTTTGCGCTCGATGAAACCCTTCGGGACGAG
>JAOTXX010000030.1 GCA_029862185.1 Myxococcales bacterium | reverse complement strand
TCGCGTTCCGAACGGGCCAGCGGAATGTCGGCGACATCGCGCCAACGGATCCCGACTACGACCCAGATCTCCCGACCGACCCCCGCAACGGCATCGGCTGGATGCTCCAGGCCGGTTATTTAATTCCAAACACGCGCTTCGAGTTCGCGGCGCGCGGCGCGCTGGTCAAGGCCAACTCGAAGAGGGGCGCCACGAGCTTGACCGACCAGTACGGGACCACCTTCTCCGTGAGCTACTATTTCGCTCGCCACCCGTTCAAGATTCAGGCCGATGTCTCGCAGCTTTGGGAAGACACCTTCGGAGAAGGCTCCACAATCTTCCGTCTCCAACTCCAGGCCTCGCTCTAAGTTGAGCCGCCTAGCCGCTGCCTGGCTCGTGTTCCTCTGCTACTCGGCGCCGGCTTGCAAGCCCACGAGCACCGAGACCGCGGCGGACGTCCGGATCGTGAACACCAAGCCTCGCTGCGAGAAGCTGGGCGTCGTCGAAGGCGCCGGTGGAGACGCCGCGCACGCCCGAGAAGACGCGCTTGGGCAGGCCGCCGAGCGTGGCGCAACGCACATTCTCCTCGAATCGGCGCACCTGGACCTGGAAGATGGGTTGACGACCGTCGTCACCGGCAGGATCTTCGGCTGCCCGCCGACCGACGAAGTCTACCCGCCGACCGGCTACCGCTGAGCCCCTCCTCAGGCGCCGTGACCGCCGTGTCGGACGTCTCGCCCGTCGACCATGAAGATCACCATCTCGGCGATGTTGGTCGCGTGATCGGCGATTCGCTCGAGGTATTTCGCGCAGTTGCAGATCCGCATGCCGTCCGGAATACGAGTTGGGTCGTCCTGCATGTACTCGAGACAGAGCCCGATGACTTCGCCGTAGATGTCGTCGACCGCGTCGTCTTGCGCAAAGACCGCGCGTGCCTTGCCCGGGTTCTCTTCGACCAGCGCGTTGAGCGCATCGCGAAGCATGCCGCGGGCGCGTTGCGCCATTTCTGGAAGCTTGGAGCCCGGCGGGCTCAGACCGTCGGCAGGCTCCATCTCCATTGCGCGCTCCGCAATGTTGACCGCCTCGTCACCGATCCGCTCGAGGTCGGTCGATGCCTTGACGGCGGCGACGGCGAAGCGCAGGTCACGGCCGACCGGCTGCCGCAGCGCCAAGATGCGCACCGCGAGGTCGTCGACCTCCACCTCGTCTTCGTTCATGAGATGGTCGGCTTGCATGACCTCGTTGGCCAGGCTCACATCGCGCTCCTCGAACGCGCGCATCGCAACGCTGATCATCTGTTCGCACCGACCGCCCATCGCGAGGAGTCGATCCTTCAGATTGCGCAGCTCCGCCTCGAACTCTTGATGCGTGTGCGTGCGCAAGGGTCGGCTGGGGTGCGGCATTATCCAAACCTACCGGAAATATACTCTTCCGTGCGTTTTCTGGAGGGGCGGGTGAACATGTTGTCTGTTTTGCCGTGTTCGATGAGCTCTCCCATGTAAAAAAACGCGGTAAAATCGCTGACTCGGGCAGCCTGCTGCATCGAGTGCGTCACGATCACAATCGTATAGTTCTCGCGCAGCTCGCGGATGAGCTCCTCGATTTTCGCCGTCGCGATCGGGTCGAGCGCGGAGGCCGGCTCGTCCATCAGGATCACCTCCGGCCAGACTGCCAGACATCGCGCGATGCAGAGGCGCTGCTGCTGGCCGCCCGAGAGCCCTAGCGCCGAGCTCTGGAGACGGTCCTTCACCTCATCCCAGAGCGCCGCCCCTTTGAGGGACTCCTCGACGCGCTCCGCGATGACGTCCTTGTCTTTTTCGCCTCCGATTCGAAGCCCAAAGGCGACGTTGTCGAAGATCGATTTTGGAAACGGATTCGACTTCTGGAAGACCATGCCGACCCTGCGGCGGACCTCCACCGGGTCGACGCTCCGGTCGTAGATGTTCTCGCCATCGAGCAGGATGCGCCCTTCGAACCGACAGCTGTAGATCGTGTCATTCATGCGGTTGAGCGCACGCAGGTAGGTGCTCTTGCCGCAGCCCGAGGGACCGATCAGCGCGGTCACGCTCCGATCGGTGATGTCGAAGTCGACGTTTCGAATGGCGTGATTGTCCCCGTAGTAGACGTTGACCCCCCGTGTCTCCATCTTCACGTCGTTGGGGGCTTCGGCGGCCGCGTCTGTGAGATTGCTCATGATCGAAGGGATGCGCGCGAGCGGGCTCGGATAATCACGGCTAGCAGGTTGAGCGAGAACGTGAGTACGAGCAAGACGAGCACGGTGCCGAAGAGCGTCGGCCTCGCCGCGTCGACGTTCGGTGACTGCGTCGCCAGGGCGTAGACGTGGTAGCCGAGGTGCATGAACATGTCGCGGAGGTCGGTTGGCAGGTACGGCAGAAAGTTGGCTGCGCCACAAAAGATGATGGGCGCAACTTCGCCCGCGCCCCGGCTCACCGCGAGGATCACGCCGGTTAGGATGCCGCCTCTCGCGTTGGGAAGGACGATTTTGTAGACCGTCTGGAAGCGCGTCGCGCCCAGGGCGAGCGAAGCATCGCGGAACTCTTGAGGCACCGTTCTGAGCGCCTCTTCAGTCGTCACGATCACGACGGGCAAGGTCAGCACTGCGAGGGTGAGCGAGGCCCAGAGGATCGAGGGCTTGCCCCAAACGGGCGTCGTGTCGTCGTAGAGCAGCGCGTCCATGCTGCCACCGACGAAAATGATGAAGAACCCGAGCCCGAAGAGACCAAACACGATGGAAGGAACGCCCGCCAAGTTGTTCACCGCGATGCGCACAATCTTGGCGATGCGCGATCGGGGAGATGCGTACTCGGTCAGGTAGATTGCGGTCGCGATGCCGACAGGCACGCCCGCAATTGTCATCAGGAGGGTCATGAACACGGTGCCGTAGATCGCCGGCCAAATTCCGCCGCTCACCATGTCGGCGCCGGGGCTTTGACTGAGGAACTCGGCTGAGATGACGGGTGCTCCGTGCCAGACGATCTGCCCGAGCAGTACCGCCAGCAGCAACAGAATGACCGCGAGCGAGACACCCGTCAGCCCTGCGAGCAGCCAGTCTTTGCTCGTGTACCTCATGACGCGGTTAGCCTCTTTTGCAGTCGCTGGATGAAGAGGTCGCCGAGAATGTTGAGGACGAAGGTCACCCCGAAGAGCATCACGCCGAGCAAAAAGAGCACGCGCCAATGTGGATCCCCTTGTGCGACTTCACCGAGCTCGGCTGCGATCGTTGCGGTGACCGTCCGCACGCTGGTGCTGAAGTCAAAGAGCTCCATGATTGCGGCGTTGCCCGAAGCCATCAGCACGATCATCGTTTCCCCGATGGCGCGGCCGAATCCCAGGACCACGCCAGCGGCGATGCCGGGAATCGCGGCAGGGAGCACGACCCGCAGCGCGACCTGATATTTCCTGGCTCCCAGCGCCAGGGCCGCCTCGGTCAGGGTGCTTGGGACGGCTTGGATCGCGTCTTCGGAGATCGTGAAGATCACCGGGACGATTGTGAGGGCCAGGCCAATTGCGGCGACGAACGCATTCAATCGGAAGTGAAACCCAAAGGTCGCCTGGGCCCAGGACGCGAGCACCATCAGCGCAAAGAAGCCGAGCACGACCGATGGGATGCCCGCCAAGAGCTCGATCACCGGTTTCACGACTTCGCGGACGGCTCGTGGCGCGTAGAGGGCGATGAACATCGCGCAGCCGACGCCGAGTGGGACACTCATCAGCATCGCCAGCAAGGTCACCTTGAGCGACCCGATGAAGAGCGGCACCACGTTGAACTTCGCTGGCTCGCCCACCGGCTGCCATATGAATACCGGCTCGTCGTAGCCTTTCCATTCCTTTGCGAAAAAGAGGTCGCGTATCTGCACCTCTTCGGCAAACTCCGCCTCCCAGAGCATGGGAACCGCTTCACGCGCGATGAAAACGAAGATCAGCGCGATCGCCAAAACCGCAGCCAGTGCGAGAATGGCGATGAGGCGCTCCGCCACGCGGTGCCACAGCGGTGTGTGAAACGAGCCCGCCAACTTGGACTTGGCGCTCTGCGGGCGAACGCTGATACGTTGCCGGGTCTTTGCGGCGCGCGTACGTTCGCTTGCTTCGAGCACCCGTTCGGTCACTCTGCCGCCGCGGTGGCTTCCTTGGGAAGCGGGTAGTAGCCGACGCCTTCGACGATCTTCTGACCATCGTCGGAGAGCACGTAGTCCAGGTACTCCTTGGCGATGCCGCTGGCCTTGCCTGCGCTGTAGATTTTGAGAAAGCGGGAAAGCGGGTACTTACCGCTCGTGGCGTTCTCCATCGTGGGCTCGACGGGCTCACCGTCGGCCGGCGCAACCTTCACCGTGCGGACGCCTTCGGCATAAGCGATGCCGCCGTACCCGATGCCGCCCGCATCCTTGCTGACCGCGTTGATCACGGCTGCGGTGCCAGGGAGCGTTTGTGCGGTCGCGGCGAAGTCCTCGTCCTCGAGAACGTGTTCCTTGAAGTACGCGTACGTGCCCGAGCTGTTCTCCCGGCTGTAGAGGACGATGGACTTGTCTTCTCCGCCGACATCTTTCCAGTTCGTGGTCTGGCCGCGGAAGATACTCTTGAGCTGAGGGATGGTGAGCGATTCGATCTTATTGGATGCCGGCACATAAACGGCGAGCGCGTCGAGGGCGACGCGGAACTCCTCGACCTCTACGTCGCGGCGCTTGGCGAGTTGCTTGCGCTCCTTGTCCTTGATCGGTCGGCTGGCATTCGCGAGGTCTGCGGTGCCGTTGATCAGAGCGGCCATGCCAGTTCCGGACCCACCGCCGGAAACCTGAATCACCTTGCCCGGGTTCGCGGCCATGAAGGCCTGCGCCCAGTTCTGAGCCAAGATCACCATGGTGTCGGAGCCTTTGATGGTCAGCGTCGAGCTCCGTCGCGTCTGCGCGGTTTCCTTGGGTGCGTCACCTTCTTGCCGGCTCTTTCCCGACGTGCACGACGACGCGAGGAGGGCCCCGGCGAGAACCACAAAAACAAACCGATTTTGATACGCTTTTCTCAATGTATTCGCTCCAATCGCCCCGACTCTGAGCCCCCTGTGTGACAGCCGTGTGACAGCCGGGCGACGACGCGGGGACACTCTCCACCCCCCCAAGCCCTCGGAGTCACAGCGTTTCTCCGGCAAAGATCGCAGCGCCTACCTGTCACCCGTTGTTCACCATTTTGGCACCCCGCATGGTTCCACGATCGCCTACGTTCGCACTGTCCAAACACAGCCTCTCCAAGATCGTCCGTTCAGAAACACCCATCCACCCCCCGGCCCCGGTTGCGCGAGCACGCGATCGGGGCCCTTTAACTTGTTCGGCGAGTGCAGTAGCCTCGCCGCATGGACTACCCCCGCTTTCACAAGAACCGCACGAATCTGCTCCTCCACATCGTGGTCGTGCCGCTCTTCGTCCTCGGTATCGTCTATGCGGTGGTGGCCGCGATTCAGGGTCGATGGTTGGCCGCGTTGCTCTCCCTTTTGCTCCCTCTCATCTCCCTCGCCATTCAGGGCGTGGGCCACAAGAAGGAGCCCAATCCGCCGCTGCCCTTTGAAGGCCCAGGCGAGTTCGTGACGCGGATCTTCACCGAGCAGTTCTACCGGTTCCCAAAGTTCGTGCTGAGCGGGGAATGGCTCCGCGCGCTTCGGGCGTCGCGTTGAACGACCCCGGCCGTACAGGACAGCTGGCCCCCCTTCCGTTTGTGTGACCTCGGAGCCCTTCGTATGCTGAGGCCGTGCTTCGCTCGGTCGGTGCGTTCTTGGTCGTATGGATCCTCGCGAGTGGCGCGCAGGGGCAAGGCGAGCCGAAAACCGGTGCCGAGCCCGAGAAGAAGCCGCTGATCACGCCACCGAAGCTGATTCGCTTCGTCGAGGCCGACTACCCTGAAATCGAAGGCGAAGAGCCCGAGGAGACCGTGGTCGAGCTCGACATCGTCGTGGGCAAAGACGGGCGGGTCACCGAGGTGAACGTGGCGCTCTCGGCCGGTGAGGCCTTCGATGAAGCCGCACTTGCCGCCGCCCGCCAGTTTGTCTTCGAGCCGGCGCGCACCGACTGGGAGCCCATTGCCGCGCGCATTCGCTACCGATACGTCTTCGAGCTCAAGGCGCCGTCGGAGGTGATCACGACGGGCTGGCTTTCGGGGACCATTCTGCGCGCCGAAGACGACAGCGCCGCGGGCTCGGTCGGCATCGAGATTGCCAACGAGCGAGGCGAGCTCGTCCGAGACCTGGTTTCAGGACCGGACGGGACCTTCATCGCGACCGATCTCGAACCCGGGAAGTACGAGATCACGATTCTAGGCGGTGAATACGGCGACCTCGAAGCAGAGGAGGAACTCTCGGCCGGGCAGGTCACCGAGGTGATCTACCGGCTCGGGGCAAAAAAGAGAGCAGCGTATCGGGGCTTTGGCGAAACCGCCGTCATCGATGCACCGCCACGCGAGGTCGTGAAGCGAACGATCGACAAAGAAGAGCTGACCCGTATCCCCGGTACGCGCGGCGATGCGCTTCGCGCGGTCGAGCTCCTTCCTGGTGTCGCAAGGCCTCCGTTCGGCATCGGCTTGCTCATCGTCCGTGGCTCAGCGCCGCAGGACAGCGAGTCGTTCATCGATGGCATTCCCGTTCCGTTGATCTACCACTTCGGTGGCCTCACCAGCGTCTACAACTCCTATCAGCTCGAGAAGATCGACTTCTACCCCGGCAACTTCTCGGTCCGATACGGCCGCCGTACCGGTGGCATCTTGGAGGTCACCACCCGGGACCCCGCCCAAGACAAGATTCACGGCGTCGCCGAATTTTCGGTCATCGACACCTTCATCACGCTCGAAGGCCCCATCACCAACAAGATCAGCATTTCGGGCGGCCTTCGGCGAAGCCTGATCGACCTCATCCTGCCGGCGGTGCTCCCGGACGATGTCGGCGTGCGGCAGGCGCCCGTCTACATCGACTACCAGTTCAAGCTCAAGTTCGCGCCGACCAAGCGCGACCGTATCCGCATCTCGGCGTACGGTTCCAGCGACCGGCTGGAGCTGATTCTGGAAGAGGCCGGGGGAGACGACCCTGCGATCCGTGGCAACACACAGTTCGCAACCAGCTTTTACAACAACCAGATCGACTGGACGCGCCAGGTCGGGGAAAAGGTAGACCAAGAGCTGGCGTTCAACGTCGGTCCCAGCAAGATCACGTTTCGCTTGGGCGACGAGCTCAGGCTCGAAGGCACGTTCATTCAGACCTACAGCCGAGCCGAGTGGCGGTACCAGGTGACCGACCGGGTTCGACTGATTGCGGGCCTGGACGTCTTCGTCACCCCAGTCGACCTGACTTACGTCGGCCCGCAGCCGACCGCGCAGGAGGGAGGAGGAAGCCAGCAGGGCTCACTCGCCGGTCAGGAGCAGGTGTTCGCCGACGTCAACACGACGGTCTACCGGCCCGGCCTCTACCTCGAATCGGACCTCCGGCTCGGAAAGTTCACCGAGCTCATCCTAGGCCTTCGCGTGGACTATTTCGGCGACATCGACGCGTTTGCCGTCGACCCGCGGGTGACGACGATCTTCACCGTGCGCCCCGACATGCGGGTCAAGCTCGGGGTCGGGATCTTCAGCCAGCCACCGGAGTTTCAGGAGTCGGACGCTAGCATCGGCAACCCGGACCTCGATCCGATTCAGGCGGTCCACGTCGGCGCGGGCTGGGAGTACGACCCGATCCCCGGCTTCCGGTTTGGTGTCGAAGGCTTCTACAAGTACCTCTGGGATCGCGCCATCCAAACACCGAACGGCGAAGCGCCCTTCTACGTGACGGGCGGGATCGGACGGATCTACGGCGCGGAGTTCAGCGCCAACTTCCGCCCCGCGACCGGACGCAAGTACTTCGGCTATCTTTCCTACACGCTCTCCCGAAGCGAGCGGAAGGATGGGCCCGAGGAGCCCTGGCGGCTATTTGATTTCGACCAAACGCACATTCTCTCCGCGTCGTTCGTTTACAAGTTCCCGCGCAACTGGGAGATCGGCGGCCTGTTCCGCCTCGTGAGCGGCAACCCGAACACGCCGGTCATCGGCTCGGCTTACGATGCGCTGAGCGATGTCTATATTCCAATCGACGGGCGCGTGAACTCGCTCAGAAACCCGTTGTTCCACGAGCTCAATGTTCGGGTTCAGAAAGAGTGGATCTTCAAGGGCTGGCAGCTCGCGTTGTTCCTCGATATCCGAAACGCGTACAATCAACAGAACCAAGAGGGCATCATCTACAACTACGACTTCAGGGAGCAAAGCCCGCTGCTCGGGCTTCCGATCATCCCCGCGCTCGGAGTGAGGGGGCAGCTGTGAGACGCGCGCTCGGGCCGATCTTGCTGTGTTTCGCGGCGGCGTGCAGTGAGAGCTTTCTTCCGGCCTCGGCGGTCATCAATCTTCGCGTCGTTGGCGCTCGTATCGATGTCCAGGGCGCGCGCGGTCGCGCCAACCCAGGCCCGGGCGACGACGTGCAGGCGTCGATTCTGGTCATCGACGAGGGTGGGACGCCTTCGCTCACCTGGTTCTTCCTGGCTTGCGTTCCAACGGCGACGCGGATCGGCGTGCCGATCTGCGGCACCTTGAACGATGGCTGTGATGGCTGCGTCGGGCCGCAGCCCGGCGACCCGCTTGCCTTGCCCGTCATTGGCTTTCAGGTGCCTTCACAAGAAGTGCTCGACGCGGCCGAGGCCAGAGAGGTGCTTCTCCAAGGGGTGGTCTGCGGTGAAGGCTCGCCTTCGCGGGAGGCGATTGAAGGGCTCACTTCGGGCGAGACCGAGGATCTCTTCCTTTGCGAGGGGCCCAATGGGGAGCCCATCAAGCTCCCTGAGCCGCTCGTCGCCGGGCGGTTGGTCACGGTTCAGATTCCTATCGAGCGAGATCCCGAGGATCCAAACCTCAACCCCGAAATCCTAAATGACATTCTGCTGAATGAGAGCGCTTGGCCGCCACCTTACGCGGAAGGCGTACCGCGCGACGAGCCGTCCACCGGCTGCCTCGATGGGCTCAGCGCAGCAGTGCGCGCGCAGCTTCCGGTTGCGGGGGACCCTCCCTTGCCCATCGACTTTGGGGTGACCGACGAGAGCCTTCAAACTTTCACCATCGAGGGTCAGGAATTCACCGAAGAGATTCAGGTCAGCTGGCTTGCGGATCGCGGCGGCTTCGAGGTCGCCTTCTCGTTCATTACGCAACGCCCGGCTGTGATTAGGACCCAGTGGCGGCCCCCCTCCGATGCGCCTTCGGACGGGCGCCTCGTTCGCTTCAACTTCGTCGTCCGGGACGGCCGCGGAGGCCTCGACCGCGTCGAACGCGGGCTTTGTGTGCGCCCGGCTCCATAGGCCGGATCACCGCCCTAAGTGTCGGTTTTCTCCAAACTTTTAGCGATCGTTGACACCGGCTGAGCGCCCTCCTAGTTTGAGGGATCGCGATGGTTGAGCGAATCGGAACGTGTCGCGTCCTCGGGCAAATCGGCAGCGGAGGCATGGCTGTCGTCTACGAAGCGATCCAGGAACCGCTCAATCGGAGGGTCGCGATCAAGGCGCTCAAGCCGTCGATCGCGATCGACAGCCAGTTCGCCGCCCGCTTTGAACGCGAGGCCAATTTCATGGCGTCGCTCCAGCACGAGAACATCCTGCACGTCATCGACTTCCTCAAAGATGGGCGCTCGATGTTCATCATCATGGAATACGTCGACGGGATCGACCTCTACGACTTGCTCGAGCGTTCGCCGCGCCTCCCCGCCGACATCGCTGCCATCATCACCCTGCAGCTCGCGCGCGGACTCGACTACGCACACTTTCGCGGGATCATCCACCGCGACATCAAGCCCGCAAACATCATGGTCTCGATGCAGGGCGACGTGAAGGTCATGGACTTCGGGATTGCGCGCCACGAGCGCTTTGGTGACTTGACCGAAACAGGGACAGGCCTCGGCACACCGAGCTACATGAGCCCGGAGCAAATTCTCGGGGACAAGCTCGATTTTCGTAGCGACATCTTTTCGGTGGGCATCGTGCTCTACCAGATGCTCACCGGCCGAAAGCCATTCGTCGAAGACGAGGCGCGCACGGTCATGCAGAAGATCCGGCTCGACCGCTACGAGGCGACTAGGAGGCTCGGCGTCGAAGTGCCACGAAAGCTCGAACGAATCATGGCGCGTTGCCTTCAAAAAATGCCCGCAAATCGTTACCCGACCACGCAGGCCCTGATCGACGACCTCACCGAGTTTCTCGCGCCCCGTGTGCAGATGAGCCACAACGCGCGCCTCGTCATGTTCCTGCACGAAATCGGCGTGATGACCGGCGACCAAACCGACGAAGTGCTTTCAGCCGTGGCACCGCGCGCGCTTCGAAGCGGTCGGCGCAACGGCAACTTTCTCAAAAGCATCGCCAAGTGGCAGGCGGCTGCGCTGGTGGTGCTCGCCATTTCGGGGCTCAGCGTCCAGGCGGCAAGCGGTCGCTGGTCGGGCCCGTCGCTCGGTCGTGCCCCAGTGACCTTGAACCCCGCGGAGGCCGGACTTCTCACCGTCAGCGCCGACCCTTGGGCGCACGTGCAGGTCGATGGGCAGCATGTGCTGACGACGCCGGCGGCGCGGGCGATTCTTCTTCAGCCCGGCCGGCACTACGTGAAGTACACCAACCCCTACTTTGCGCCCGTCGAGCATGAGGTCGTCATCGAGACGGGCGAAACGGTGCATGACCGGGCGACGTTGACCGAGCCCATCGCCGTCGCGGAAGAACCGCAGGCGACGCCATGAGGCAAAGGATAGTCTCGGTGCTGCTCGTCCTCGGCTTCAGCGCGTCTGCCGCGGTCGCAGGAGCGCAGCCAGTGTACACGCACGCCGTGCAAGATGGTGACACGCTCGCGTCGATCGCGCAGCGCTACTACGCAGACCCCACGCGTGAAGCCGTCTTGCGCGAGGCGAATCGAATGAAGGGGTCCGGGGCCAGCGGCCTGGTGGCAGGGAGCTGGATCTTCATTCCGATGGTGAGCTTCTACCGCGTGAGCAAGGACGAAACCTGGAAGTCGATCGCAACTCAGTTCTACGGGCTGCCCTCGCGGTCGGCGACCTTGATCGAGGCGAACAATGGCAACAGGCGCGTTGAACCTGATGAAGGCGCCGAGCTTCTGATCCCCTACCCGCTGCGTCACGTGGTGGCGCCCGGCGAGACCCTTGCGAAGATTGCGAAGACCTACCTGCCGGATAGCCCACTCTCGGTGAAGCGGCTGCGCGCGTTCAACCCCGGCGCACGAATCGAGCGAGGCCGGGTCGTGCTGGTTCCCTTGTTCGATCTCCGGCTTGCGGGCGAAGGACAAACCAAAGCGTCCGCGGCGTTCATGCTCGCCGCTGGTGGCGGAGCAGCAAAAGCGGCGCAGGATGAAGTCGAAACCGCGCTGCCGGAGCTCATCGAGCAGGTCGAAAAGGCCCAGTTTGCCGAAGCGGTCGCGCTCGGGAACCGGCTGCTCGGCACGCAGAGCCTGAGCTCGACGCAGGTGGTGACGATCGAAAAAGAGCTCGCCGTGGCCTACGTGGCGCTCGAGCGAGCGGACCTCGCCGAAGCTGCCTTTCGTGCAGCATTGGCCCTTCAGCCCAACCTCGAGCTCGACACGGTGCGCACTTCGCCCCGGGTCCTCGAGGCCTTCAAGCGCGCCAAGCAGCCCACCAAAGACTAGGCGCGGCTACTTCTTCTTTTTGATTTTCTTCGGCCTGTACTTCGCGGGGCGGCTATCCGCGCTCGTCGCCGGCGCCGCAGGACTCGCTGCTGATTCGAGCGCCCAGGACGGGAGCGCGATGTCGCCGTTCTCTTCGGCGCGCTTCCTCAGGTGAACATACGCGATGATGCACACGGGAATGAGCGCGAGTGAAATCAACTGAGACGTCGAAAAACCAAAGGCGAATCCGCGCTCCGGGTCGTCTCGCAGGTATTCGATGAGGAATCGCCAAAGGCCGTAGAGCCCGGCCACCGTGACGAGTATCTGGCCCCGAAACCTGCGGTGGATGAGCAGCCAGGTCGCGAAGATGAACAGGAGCAGGCCCGCGACCGATTCGTAAATCTGCGTCGGATGGACCGCGAGCGAGCTCAGGCGCTCGACCATGAGGTCGGGATACTCTTGGAGGTGGTGCTGATACGCGGGCGAGCCGTTAATCGTTTGGTCACAGGCAAACGTGGGGTACGCCTCGCTGTCCCATTTCGGAAAGGTGCCCGCGGACTGCAGCCAGCCCGGCGCACTCTCTCGGAGCGGGCGGCCGTAGTCACAGCCATAGAGGTAGCAGCCGACGCGTGTGAGCATCAGGCCCGAAGCGAGTGTCGGAACGGCGATGTCAGCGAACGGCAGAAGAGGGATCTTCTTGAGTCGCCAAAAGGCCAGCGCCGTGACGAAGCCGCCGAGAAAGCCGCCGTACGCCACCAGGCCGCCCGAGCGCAGGTCGAACCAGGACCCGATGCTGTCGTAGGAGTCCAAGTTGGTGAGAATATAGAGCAGCCGGGCGCCGACGATCGCGCCGACGGCCGTCCAGGTGAAGCAGCTGGCGAGAAGCTCACGGTTGTAGCCCTCGACCTTCTTGCCCATGTACATGATGTAGTACCAGGCAAAGAGCAGGCTGCTTCCCAACATCACACCATAGGAGTAGATCGGGATCGCGCCCCAGGGCGTCGGAATGCTGAACAGGACCGGATGCATTGGGCGGGAATCTCGCCGGGTTCGCCTCGGGGGTCAAGTGGCTTTGGTTGCACGATGAGCGAGCTGCGCGTTCGGGAACAGGATGGCGGGGTCGTTTTCGAGGTGCGGGTTGCGCCGCGTGCGAGTCGCAGTCGCGTGATCGGGGTGCAAGACGGCGCTCTCAAAGTTGCGCTCACCGCGCCGCCGGTCGATGGCGCAGCAAACGAAGCGCTCCGGAAGCTGCTCGCCAAAACGCTTGGCGTCTCCAAATCAGACGTCGAGATCATTCGCGGCGACCGCGCGCGAATCAAGCTGCTGCGCGTCGATGGAATCCGCGCGGCCGACGTTCGCTTCGACCTGGCCTAATTGACGATCACGCGGCGAAGGATCCACTGATCCTCTTCGCGGCGGAGGTCGAAGATCGTGTTGGCGAGGCCGGCGTCGGTTCGAAGCCTCAGCGCGATTCGGGCGCGCCCGCCATCGAGCGAAATGCTTTCCTGAATCAGGTGAAGCCTCGAGCCCTCGAGGGACGCGAGCGCTTTGCGCGCATCGGGCTTGAGCGCCGCCGCGTTACGGGTGCTGTAGCGTCGCCTGTGTCCGTCGTGCACGAGCTCCACGGTGACCTTCGACGGGTCCGCGTAACGGAGCGCGTTGTCGATGCGGGACTCGGACACCTGCCCGGTCACCGAGTCGATGAACTCATCCATTCGCTCGCGGTCGGTGACCACGATGGCGTCAGTGACCACCGCGGCCCCGACCACGATCGATAGGATGACAAGGAGATAGATACCCGTTCGTCTCATGACGTCCTGGGGTAATGCAGGCCTCGTGCCAGCCCGTAAGGCGCCCATTTACCCATTGATTTCGTGCAAAAGGCGACCGTCTTCCCAGGTTTGACTGTCATTGTGACAGGGTCGCCGGAGCGGGCTGGGACAGATTGGCAGCGGGCGCCGCCTGACGAACGGAACGCGCGCGACGCTCCAGCCAGGCAGTCAGCCCTACCAAGGCGGAGCCGAAACCGGCGAGCGCGAGCCAACCGCTTGGTTGGAACACCTCGATGGCGTGAACGACTTCGATGATGAATCCAAAGCCGGCGAGTGCGATTCCCGAGTAGAGCGGAGGGCGGCGGCCCGTGACGAACCCGTAGCTCGAGATGCCGAGGCCCAGGGCGATGGCTTGGAGGGCCGCCCAGGGCCGTGGATCGAGCAGTAGAGTGGTCATTGCGATGGTTGCGTTCAGAGCGACCGCCGCGCAAAGGAAGAGCTCCTTGCTGTGAGAGCTCGTCCAGGCGAAGGCAAGCAGCGGGACGGACGAAATCAGACCATAGGCCAGCCAAACGCTCGAATCGGACAAGGTCGGCCAGGGGCCGGTCGCGTCGACGAACGCCGCGACCGCAAGGAGGGTCGGCACGATTGCAAACCGTTCGATGGTGGCGTCCCCGCTCCTCTTTCCAAGTGTGAAGAGAGCCAATGCGCAGGTTCCGAGGATGGCGCCCCAGAAAGCGCTCGAGACATCGTAGAAGAGCAGTTGGCGCGAGGCGATGACCGCGGCCGGCCCGACGAGGGAGGCTACCGCAAGCCGTGACTCCAGGGTCTCCGGCTTGATGCGGGCCGCGCACGCGGCGGTGAATCCGAGAATGGGAACGACGGTCAGGGTTGCCGCAACTGAGCTTCGATCGGGGACGAGCAAGAGCGCGTGACTTGCGACGCTTGCCGCGGTCAGCAGGCGAGCGTGCGGTCGCCAGAGCACGCGAAAGGCGGCCCAGATCAAGGGAATCAGAGCAAGCCCGGCACCCGCAACGAGCAGGACTGCCGCCAAGGGGCTGGGCGCGACCCATTGCGCGACCGGCCCGAGGCTGCTGGTGCCCGCTCCAAACTGCGACAGGACGAACCCGCCGAGCACGCCCGCGTGAATCGGGATGAGTGCGAGCAGGGTGAGCATCAGGACGCGCGCGCTCCGGCCCTCCTGCATGCGAATGCCGCAGACATAGGCCAGGGCCGGCAGCAGCGTGGTCATTCCGAGCAGCGTGAGATAGCGGGGCACGTCCCCGACCTGATCCCAGCTCTGAACGAGAAACGTGGCCGCGGCAGCCACGATCATGGCGGCGCCGCACCAGCGCAGTGTTTGAAAGAGTTGTTGAAGTCGGGTCTCCATCTAGCCTCCTAGGATTCCTCGGTGCGCAGTGCTTCGAGCTCGAGCCGAAGATCTTCGGTTTCGTCGACGGCTTCGAGCTCGGCTTCGAACGCGTCGAGCGGTTCGGCGCATTCCGATGCGATTTCGATCTCACCGACCCGCGTCTCCCATCGATCGAAGACCTCTTCGAGGTCACCGATCGGTCCCGTCGCGCTCGCCATGCCGTGGGCGGCCTCCGCACGCGACTGGCGTGTGCGCATCAAGTTCTTGCGTTCGTTGAGCTCGCCCAAACGGGCGTTCAACATCCGGATGCCTTCACTGAGCTCTTTGTGCGATCGCTCGTGCTCGGCTAGACGCTGGCGCAATTGCTGTAACCGTCGCTCCGACGCCTTGAAGCGGCGCATGCACTCGAGGGCAACCGCTTCGTCTTCGGCAGACTTGGCACGTCGGCGCCAGACTTCGACCGCGCGCTCTTCCTGAGCGAGGCTGTCCCTCAGGGAATGCTGGTCGCGCTCGACCCGCTTGAGCTGGACGCGTGCTCGCGCCGTGGATTGGCGGACCCGGCCGATCGCCGCGTTGACGGCCGACTCGTGGTTTTCGACCTGGGCCAGCACTCCATCAACCCAGCTCGTCACGCTCATGGTCCATCGCTTCATTCGATTCATCGCAACCTCCTATGCCTGACAGAGCAGGGAGCGTGCCAGGCCTGATGATCTTGAAATTATTGAGGAAATTTGCGACGCCTTCATCGCTATGTACATAAAATGACCATCTTGTGTACACTGCTTGTACATGCTGGACTCAGAGGCCGCAGCCCGGCTCGATGCCATTGGGAAGCTCGGATTCACCAATCCGTTTGGGCCCGAGCGGCCCAGACTCGAGGCGATCATCGTGGGCGAGCAGGTGGCGCGCACCTCGCCGTGGAGCCGCTCCTTGGACTGGCCGCTCGAAGACCCGGCGCTCCCCGCGATTCAAGAAGAAGCCGAACGGCAGATGGCGGCTGCGCAGGCCGGCTTCGAGCGCGGCGCAGCATACAGCGAGCAAGACTGCGACCTCATTCGGGGCGCCGCCTTATACGTGCTCTACTATCGCTACGACTCCGAGCTGTATGAGTCGATCATCGCCAAGTCTCGCGCCGAGACCGTCGATTTCTACGACTCGTTTCAACATGATTTTCGCGAGCTGTTTCGGCATGTGAGTCCGCCTCGTTGGGCAAGCGACCCTGCCGACTTGCTTGCGCTCTTCTTTCAAACGCGGCGCGCTTTTCATTTCGTCTTTCATCAAATCCTCGGGAACTCGATCGCCGCTGCAAAGCTGCGCGCGAGCGTCTGGGAGTCGTTGTTCACACACGACCCCTGGCGCTATCTGCATCATCTCCAAGGTCGAATGCACGAAGCGAGCACCTTGATTCTGGGCTCCTCCGGCACAGGCAAGGAGCTCGTTGCAAGCGCGATCGGCCTCTCTTCGTACATTCCATTCGACGGGGGTCGCCGTCGCTTCGCCCGCGATTTCCGGACGGCATTTCACCCGCTGCATTTGGCGGCGATGTCCAATACGCTCATCGAATCCGAGCTCTTTGGGCACAAGAAGGGGGCATTCACCGGCGCGATCGCCGACCGCATGGGCCACCTGGAAGGCCGCACCGCGAGCGAGACCATCTTCATGGACGAGATCGGCGAGCTCGATCCAGAAGTCCAGGTGAAGCTTCTGAGAGTGCTGCAGTCCCGGACGTTTCACCGATTGGGGGACAGCGAGCCAAGAAGCTTTGGAGGCAAAGTGGTCGCGGCGACGAATCGGGACCTAGCGCGCGAAATGCAAGCCGGGCGTTTTCGAGAGGACCTCTATTATCGCCTCTGTTCGGACGTCATTCGGACCCCTTCTCTGAAAGAGCAACTCGCGGGCGACTGTGACGAGCTTGCGCATCTCGTCGGAGTGTTGATTCAACGCACCCTCGGCGCCGACGATCGTGCGAGCTTCGAAGAGGTCATGTCTGGAATCGAACGTGGCGTTGGCTTCGACTACCCATGGCCCGGCAACATGCGGGAGCTCGAGCAGTGCGTCCGCAACCTCTTGATTCACGGGCGCTACCTTCCGGCGACAGCGGTCCCTGCAAGCGGCGCCCTCGACTCGCTCGTCGAGCAAATGCAAAACGCAAACGCCACCCTCGACCAGGTCATCTCCACCTACAGCACCTGGGTCTACCAACGGGAGGGCAACTACACCCGAGCGGGCCAAATCCTCGGCGTCGACCGCCGCACCGTAGCCAAACACACAGGGGACACTCTCCACCCCCATAAGCACCTGAAATAATAAGCTTTCTCCAACGAAGATCGCAGCGACATCTTCCGCACACCCACTCTGAGACGCGAAAATCACAGTGATATGCCGCTGCGATCTTTCTCCCAAAACCTGCCCCATATCGGGTATTTAGAACCCCGGAGAGTGTCCCCTTCTGTTGCGACGGTGCGGATGTTTACGCCTGCGGGTTGGGTGATTGGAACGTTGCATGTTCCGGCGGGCCTGGGGCTGTTGCCGTTTTTGAATGGAGATGAGGCGTTCTTTCGGATGACGAACGTCAGCATGCCGGCGCAGCCCGAGACAATTCCGTTTCTGGCCGTGCAGCGCAAGGCCGTCCTGATCGTCGTGCCGGGAGAAGACGCCATGCTCGGCCTCGACGAAGACCATGGCCGCACGCGCCATGAAGTGGCTTGCTTGTTTTCCGGCGGCCTGGTGATGGGGACGCTGTCCTTGCCACAAGGCGTGAGGGTCTCGGATGAGCTCATGGAGTCCGAGCAGTTTTTCGCGATCGATGATTGCACTGTGGGCATCGATGCATCGCCCGACCCGGTCATGGAAGCTGAGAGGCTGGTGTTCGTGCACGCAGCCGAGATCTTCGGAGTTGCGGAGCTCGAGGGCGAATGATCGTCGACGAACACACCCCGCCGCCGATTGAGCCGGCGGACCGCGCTTTGATGTGTGCGATCAGTCGCTCAACGCCGAACGCATGACGTCGAGAGGCGGCGCGAAGCCGGTCCACATTTCAAAGGCGATCGCGCCCTGATGGAGCAGCATCCCGAGGCCATCGATGGTCGGTAAACCGCGCGCATTCGCGCGTGCGAGCAGGGTTGTCTCGAGCGGCTTGTAGACCATGTCGACGACCGCGGCTCCCTCCGGCAGGGCTTCAATCGGGAGGGAATCGGCGAACGCTTGGGCGTCTGGGTTCGACTCGAGGGTCGCGCTCGTAGCCTGCACGAGCAGGCTGGCACCCCCGAAATAGCGGCCCGCTTCGCCAAGTGGTGCCGCCTCCAGATTGCAGCCGACCGCGTCAGCCAACGATCGGCACAGCGCTTTGCTTTGCTCGGGCCTTCGAGAGAGCACGCGGATCTCGGCCGCGCCCGCGTCAGCCAGGCCCACGACCGCGGCACGCGCTGCGCCTCCTGCGCCGAGGACGACCACGCTGGCCCCGCTGAGCTGCACGCCGGCGTCCTCGAGCGAACGCACGAACCCAGGTGCGTCCGTGTTGTCGCCGAGATACCGCCCGCCGCGCCGCACGACGGTGTTGACCGCGCCGATCGCCCGCGCTGCCGGCGCGACTTCGTCGACAAGCGACATGATGGCCACTTTGTGCGGCACGGTGAGGTTGTAACCGTCGATGCCCGCTGCGTGCTTGGCTCGAACCGCCTCGGCCAAACCCTCCGGCGCGACTTCGAATCGCTCGTAGCGAAGCGCGATCCCCAGCGCCTGCGCGGCGGACTCGTGCATCTGCGGCGACTTCGAATGGGCGACCGGCCACCCGAAAATCCCGAGACGAATCGGATTAGTCATGGCCCTCGACCTTTGCGCCAAACTCTCCATCGGACACTCGGACGCGCAGCCGGTCGCCTTGCTTCACCTCGGATTTGCTCCGAACCGCACGACCGGTCGCCTCGTGAAGCGCAATCGCATACCCGCGCTCGAGCACCCGCAATGGCGAAAGCGCGTCCAAGTGCGCACAAAGCTCTGCATGTGTTGCGCGCGCCTCCCGCACCAGCGGCCGCCCACGGCCCTGCAATCGAAATTCGAGAGACTGCAGGCGGTCGCGGCGCTGCCGAACCGGGACGCGGCCCGCATCCCTGAGCCTGGCGGTCACCACCGCGAGCTCGCGCTGATCGCGACGAAGCACCGAGCGCGGATCCAAGCGCATCAGCCGCCGATTGAGCTCCGCGAGCCGGTCCTGCCTTTCACGGAGATCGGACCGTTGCATCTGCTGCATCTGTTGCTGCAAGTCCCGGAGCTCTCGACGAACTGGGCTGATGACTCTCCGGGCGCCGTAGAGCGGGCGCAGTTGCCGTTCGAGCCGAAGGCGAAGACCGCCTATCCGATTGTCCAGAGCCTGGTTCAATCGCCGTTCCCACGATCGCAGGTCGCGAAGCAGCGCTTCGCGCTCGGGCACGACAATCTCGGCTGCATTGGAGGGTGTGGCGGCTCGCACGTCAGCAACTAGGTCGGCGATCGTCATGTCGACCTCGTGACCGACGCCGCTCACGATGGGCACGCGACAGGCTGCAATGGCGCGCGCCACCCCTTCGTCGTTGAACGCCCAGAGGTCTTCCGCCGAACCGCCGCCGCGCGAGACGATCACCACGTCCAAGTCCTCGACCCGCTGAATCAGCTCGAGCGCCGATACGATGCTGTCCGGCGCGTCCTCGCCCTGGACCCGGCAGTCGGCGACGAGGATCTGCACGGGGCAGCGCTCCGACGCCACGCGAATGATGTCCCGCAGGGCCGCGCCCGTTCGGCTCGTGACCACGCCAACCCGCCGCGGCAGCGCGGGCAGCGGGCGCTTTCGCTCCGGGTCAAGCAGGCCCTCGGCTTCGAGCTTCGCACGTAGCCTGCGGAACTCAGCCGCGAGGTCGCCCTCGCCCGCGAGCTGCGCCGAGCGAGCGATCAGCTGGAACTGGCCGCGCGCCGTGTAGAGCGAAAGCGACCCGCGAAACCGAATGCGGGCGCCATTTTCGAGCGGCGCCTTGGTCCGGCGGACGTCGGATTGAAACATCACCCCACGCAGCTGAGCGGGGTCTTCCTCGTCGTTGAGCGTGAAATAGACGTGCCCTTTCGCCCGCCGCACGTCGGACAACTCGCCCTCGATGAGCACCTTCCCCCAGTTGTCCTCGAGGGTGAGGCGAACCGCACGGTTGACTTCGCTGACGCGGAAGACACGTTCATCGCCATCATGGCCTTGGCTCTGAAGACGCTCGAAAAGCGGCATCTCCGACATGCGCCGAACCTAGCCGCAATCCATCCTATGAAAAAGGGGACTGTCCCCTTTTAATGAATGTGAGGGCGATGCGCGCGGTTGTCGTTGGGGTGGGGACCAATCTCGGAGCGCGGGAGGCCGCGATCCGTGCAGCGCAGGCCCTGTTGCACGCGCGCGACGAGATCCAGGTGACCGCCGTCTCGCCAATCTACGAAACGGAACCACTGGGACCGTCCCAGCCGCGGTATCTCAACGCCGCGTTTCGGTTGGAAACGGCGCGTTCGCCGACCGAGCTTTTGTCGGTGTTGCTGCGAACCGAACGTCGTCTCGGCCGCCGGCGCGATGCCGACCAACGATGGGGTCCGAGAAGCATCGATCTCGACCTGCTTTGGGACGAGCGAGGCCCATACGATTCGCCCGGTCTTCGAGTGCCTCATCGAGAGCTCCAGAACCGTGACTTCGCACTGGCGCCCCTGCTCGATGTCGCTCCGGAGCTCGTCGAGGCGTTTGGCCGGTCGTTCGAGCTTCTGGGAGGTGCGCCACGTGTATGGGCTCGCGATGCGCGGATCGTCGTAGAGACCTCCCCGCGAGGTTTCGAGGTCGAGGTCGAAGCGGACTCCCTCGCCGATGCCTGCGCACTGAGCATTGGGCACGGGGTCTGTGTAGGGCGCCCCTGGTCCAGCCTCCACCTGAGCATCGACCCCGGCGTCGAAGAATTCTCAAACGCAGTCCGCGATGTGCTGCACATGGGCTTCTCGATTCACTGGGCGACGATCGGTCACTGCTCGAAATCGCAGTGGGCCTTGGAATTTCATGGCGCCTGCATGGGAAGCCCGACCCCTGCCGATGTGCGCCTTTGGACTACCCCGGGAACGCATCGCCCGATTCGCGTCAATTTGGCAACTCTTTATTGAACACTTTAGGCGTCGTTTTCTCACCGAATCGTTTGTTGCTTCACGAATCGCTAGCTACTCTTAATTGGGGGTTCCAGACAAAAGAACATGGCAGACGCACGCAAGGACAAGCGCACCCTGCTTTCACTGAAGATCCGCTACAAGAGCGCCACGCTCGAGGATTTCATCGAACGCTACAGCTGCGACATTTCGCGGGGCGGCGTATTCATCAAGGCTAAGAAGCCGTTGGCCGTGGGTACGCTTCTGAAGTTCGAGTTCATGCTCCAGGACGAGTCGACCCTCATCCATGGAGTGGGCCGCGTGGTGTGGAGGCGCGAAGCAGCCGACGCGAGCCCGCAGGACCCTGCCGGCATGGGAATCAAGTTCATCAAGATGGATGCGAGTTCCCGCGCCATCGTACAAAAGATCGCAGACGACCGGGCGCGCCCGGGTGTCTTCGATCACGGCAAGGAGGGCGGCCATCTTCAGGCTTCGGAGTCCGACCAGCCTGCCAGCGACGATCAAACCAAGGTCCGGCACGTCAGCGAGTTTCTGGCGTCTGCGCTCGAGGAGGGCGGGGCCGGTGAAGCCGCACGACGTGAGGCGCAGGCCGGAGCGGCGCGCGCACGCCATCACGGCGACGACAGAAACAATCCGGCAGCCTATGGCGCGTTCGCGGCGCTCGACACCCCTGCTTCTCAACAGAGGCAATCGGCGTCGGAAGCACAGGCGCGCGGTGCGATGTCCGCGTTCGGCGGCTCCGGTGGCAGCTCAGCAGCGCGCATCAGTAGCGCTGCGGCGCCGGCGTTCGACGAGATCGACCCAGAAGACGACTTTCTCGAAGATGAAACCACGAAGGTCCACGAGTACCCGACCGACAGCTATCACCCTGAAGCCGACGCCACGGTGATCGCCAAGGACGCCTCGAAGCTGGTCCAGTCCGAGAGGCGAGCGACCCCCAAAGTACGTTCGGATGAGATGACGGGCAAATCGTTCGAAGGCGGAGTTCAAGACCTTTTCGGTTCCGGCGATGTCGACTCGTTCGGCCCAGCGCCAGGCGAGGTCATCGACGCGCACTTCTTCGATTCCGGCGACCGGCAAATGGGACGGCCTGTTCCAGACGCGCCAGGCATTCCGTCGGAGGCCTTCAAGGTTCCGCAGGCGCCCGAGCCCATTTGGACGACGAGACCAACCCCGGAGAAGCAGGCTCGACCCGGCTTGGTCTATCTGCTCATCGCGGTGCTGGTCGTTGCCGGTGCGGCGGTTGCGGCGTGGCAGTTTGGACTGCTCGACGATTTGATCGATTCGCTCGCGGTCCGCTTGGCTGAACCTGCCGAGCCCAATCGCGCCGCGGTACCTGTTGCCGCTCTTGCGGTGATCGAGCCCAAAGAAGAGGCCGCCGCAGGCGCGACGCCTTCCGTAGACCCCGCCGCCACCCAAGCTTCCGCGCAGAGCGAAGAAGGCGAGGGGGACGCTGCGGCTTCGGCCAAACCAGCGGCGGCCAACGCGGCGCCTGACAAGGGCGTCGATGCTGGTGTCATCAAGTTCGAGGTCACCTCGCAGCCAGTTGGCGCATTCGTCACTGTCAATGGAAAACGCAAGGGACGCACGCCGATCGTGGTCGATCACGAGGTGGGGACGAAGGTTTCAATCTACGCGAAGCTTCGCGGCTACCTGGGTCAGAGGCAGCGAATCGAGGTCGCCGCCGGCCAAGCGTCGCTGACGATGCGGCTCGTACCGCTGCCCTACGTCGTTCAGGTCGTGACCGACCCAGCAGGCGCAATGGCGAGTGCGGTCGGTGGCGGCGTGGTCGTCACGCCTGGCGAGCTCGAGTTCAAATCGATGCCGAAGTCTCGAAGGATCGTGTTCTCCATGAACGGCTACGACACCGCGAACAAATTCGTGACCCGCGCTTCGTTCACCGAAGAGACGCGCCGCATGTTTGCAACCGTCAACGTGACTCTTCGGGAAGAAGGGGCCGGGTCCAGCCCAGACTCCGGTGCCGCTGCGCCTAGCGACGAGAAAGCCGAGCCGCCGGCCGAGCCTAGCGAAGAGACGCCCGAGCCACAGGCTGCAGCTGGGCCAAGCGAGGTGAAGGCCGAGGCGGCGCCGCCGTCCGAGCCAAAGCCCGTCGAAGATCCTTCGGCGCCTAGCGAAACAGAAGCTGCCGACGCGCCTTAGGCCTTCGGTACAGCAGACGAATCCAGAGCAGGCCGGCGAGAAAGCCACCGATGTGCGCGAACCAGGCGACGCCGCCTCCGCCTCCGCCTTCGGCGATCATGCCGAGGGACATGTAGCCCAGCACGAGCTGCAGCACGAACCAGAGCACGATGAAAATCGCAGCGGGCACTTCCATGAAGTGAATGAAGATGAAGATCGGGATGAGCGTGACGACGCGCGCATGCGGGAAGAGAGTGAGGTAGCCGGCTAGGACACCCGATATTGCGCCCGACGCGCCGATCATGGGCACCATGCTGTTGGGGTCGACGAGAACATGCCCCAGGGCAGCGCCGAGCCCGCACAGAACGTAGAACAAGAGATAGCGAGCGCGCCCGAGCACGTCCTCCACGTTGTCGCCAAAGACGTGCAGGAAGAGCATGTTGCTTGCGAGATGCAGGAGCCCGCCGTGCAGGAACATGCTCGTGTACGGCGTCACCCAACTTCCAAGCGCGCCTCCATCCACGCGTGCGGCGGCCCAATTGCCGTGCACGATGACGTCGGGGATCACGCCGAAGCGCATCACGATGGCTTCGGCCTCGCCGCTCTCGAGGCTCAAGCTGCCCATGAAGACCAGCATGTTCGCGCCGATGATGGCCCAGGTGACGATAGGTGTGCGGCGCGTCTGGTTGATGTCGCGGATGGGGATGACCATCGGGCTCTCTATAGCGCGTCGGCAAGGCAGCCGCAGTGCCTCGTGCTAAAGCGCGCACATGGATGCGGGCCACCTGCTTGGACCGAATGGACCGCTGGCCCGCGGCATCCCGAGCTACGAGCATCGCCCAGGGCAGATTCGAATGGCCCGCGCGGTGCAGGACGTGTTGCAACACGACGGCGTTCTGCTGATCGAGGCCGGAACCGGCACTGGAAAAACCTGGGCCTATTTGATCCCTGCGGCCCTGAGCGGGCGCCGCGTGCTGGTATCGACCGGCACCCGCGCGCTTCAGGACCAGATCATGGAGAAGGACCTTCCGGCCTTGAAAAGCCACCTTGGCATCGACATCAACGCAGCGTGCGTGAAGGGCCTGAGCAACTACCTCTGCCGCCGAAGGTTTCAGGAGCTTTCGAGCAGCGCCGACGCGACGCAGCCCCGCTTCGCCCGTTCGCTGCCCGCGCTTCGCAATTGGATCGAGACCACCCAATCCGGTGATCGCGCCGACCTGGCGTCGATTGCCGAGGAAGACCCGATCTGGTCGCGGGTCGTGAGCGGATCCGATACGCGCATTGGTTCCCGTTGCGACTTTTACGAGGACTGCTTCGTGACCCGCGTCCGCCGACGCGCAGACGACGCTCAGCTCGTGATCGTCAACCATCACCTGTTCTTCGCGGACTTGGCGCTTCGCGACACCGGGTTTGCCTCCGTCTTGCCCGACTACGACGCGGTCATCTTCGATGAAGCGCATCAGATCGAGGACACCGCGACTCTCTTCTTTGGCTCGCGGGTCTCGACGGCGATGCTCGACAAGTTGGTCCGGGACGCCCGAGCGGCCTTGCGCAGCGGGCAAAGTGAAAAGAAGCAGGCAACGCGGCTTCTCGACGCGGTGCTCCAGCGATCCTCGAATTTTTTCAGCGCCCTCCCCGGCAGCGCCAACGGCGGCCGAGTCCCGTTGCCCCCAGAGCTGATCCCGGAAGGCGCGCTTTTCGCCTTGGACAACGCGCTCGCCGAGCTCGCCGCCTCGTTCCGGAACCTTCGGCCTCCGCGAGAGAATGCCTTGCAAATCGCCAGGCGCACAGACCGACTTCGCGATGCGCTGGGCTCTCTCGAAGCGCCGGGCCAGGTGAGCTGGGCGCAGGCGACCGGACGCAGCCCCGCCGTAGGCTCGAGCCCCATCGACGTGGGCCCGCTGTTGCGTGAGCGGCTGCACGAGCGGGTCCCCTGCGTGGTGTTTACCAGCGCAACGCTGACCACTGGCGGTGACTTCGGTTTCGTCAAGCACCGCCTCGGCATCGATCGCGAGGTCAGCGAAGAGCTCGTCGGTTCGCCTTTCCGATACGAAGAGCAAGCGGCGCTCTATGCGCCCCAGCACCTCCCTGACCCGCGCGCGTCGGACTTCCCGGACGCGGCGGCCGAAGAGATCGTGGAGCTCATCCGCATGTCAGAAGGGGGCGCATTCGTTCTTTCGACTTCGCTGCGCATGATGCGGATTCTCGCCAAGCGCGTCGGAGATCAACTCGATTACGACTGGTTCGTCCAAGGCGACGCACCAAAACAAACCTTGCTCGATCGATTTCGCGATCAGGGCAACGCCGTGTTGTTCGCGACCGCGAGCTTCTGGGAGGGTGTCGACGTCCCCGGTTCGGCGCTGCGGCTCGTCATCATCGATAAGCTCCCGTTCGACGTTCCAAGCGATCCGGTGATTGCCGCTCGCTGCGAACGTCTCGACGAGGCCGGCGAATCTTCGTTCATGCGCTACCTCGTGCCAGCGGCTGCGCTTTCCCTGAAACAGGGCTTTGGACGCCTGATCCGCACCCGACAAGATCGAGGCGTCGTCGCTATTCTCGATTCGAGAATTCGCCGTAAAGGCTATGGAAAAGTGTTTCTTCGAAGCCTTCCGCCGGCGCGCGTCTGCGACCGCCTCGACGAGGTTCGGGAGCTCTTGATCTCCGCGAGCCAACACCCCAACATGTCGTCGGTATCTGCGTCTTGAAGGAGGCACCTTGACTCAAGCCGTCGCCCAGAAGCAAGGCTCCGCCGCCATCCCCGAAGCCGAACATCGGATCGAACCCACCTCACAGTCCAAGCTCGACGAAGCGCTTGCGATCCTCGAGGACCACAAGAACGAATGGGTGGCGCTCGACCTCGACGAACGCATCGAGATGCTGGAGCACGTGCGAGAGCGAGCTGTCGAAGTTGCCGAGCGCTGGGTCGCCGCATCTGTGGAAGCGAAGGGTATGACCTTTGGCGGAGCCGAAGAAGGCGAGGAGTGGCTGGTCGGCCCTTCCGCCGTCGTCAAGAACATCACCCTGCTCATTGCATCGCTCCGCGACATCCAAGAGCGGGGGGTGCCTCAACTTCCGACGGCAGCCTTCGCGCGCCCCGATGGGCAAGTGGTGGCGCCGGTGTTCCCGGCCGATGGGTTCGATGGACTGCTCTTTCAAGGCTTCACGGCCGAGGTTTGGATGCAGCCCGGTGTCCGGCTCGAGGAGCTGAGCCAGGACCAGGCCTCGTTTTACCGGGAAAAGTCGCCCAGAGGGAAGCTGGCCCTGGTGCTGGGCGCAGGAAACGTCTCCTCGATCGGGCCGATGGACACCCTCTACAAGCTCTTCGTAGAGGGTCAGGTCGTCCTGTTGAAGATGAATCCGGTCAACGAATACCTCGGCCCGTTCATCGACGAAATGTTCGAGCCGCTCCGCGAGCGAGGCTTTTTTCGGCTCGTGTACGGGGGCGCGACCGAGGGTGATTACCTTTGCCTGCACCGTCTGGTCGAGGAAATCCACGTCACCGGTTCGGACAAGACCCACGACGCAATCGTCTTTGGCGTCGGCGAAGAAGGCGCGCGCAGAAAAGCAGCCGATGATGCACGCAACCCCAAGCGACTCACCTGTGAGCTCGGCAATGTGAGCCCGATCATCATCGTCCCCGGCCCCTGGTCGCAGAAGGACCTCGACTTCCACGGCGTGAACATCGCGTCCACCATCGTCAACAACGCGGGCTTCAACTGCACGGCGACGCGGGTGATCGTGCAGCACGAGAAATGGGACCGACGCGACGCCCTGCTCGACGCGCTGCGAAAGGCATTCAAAAAGGCCGCCGATCGGAAGCCATACTATCCTGGCGCCCACGAGCGTCAAAAGACGTTCGTCGAGCATCACCCTGACGCCGAGCTATTCGGCGCCAAGGGTGAAGGCCGGGTGCCTTGGACGCTGATCCACCACCTCGACCCTCGCCACGCCGATGACATCTGCTTCAACACCGAGTCCTGGTGCGGACAGACCAGCGAGGTCGCGCTCCCGGCCTCGTCGATTGTCGAATACATCGACGCGGCAGTTGAGTTCTGCAACGAGCGCGTCTGGGGCACGCTTGCCTGCAGCATCATCGTCCATCCGAAGTCCCTCAAGGACCCGGCGGTCGCCGAGGCCGTCGAGCGCGCGATCGCCAACCTCCGGTACGGAGCCATTGCCGTCAACCATTGGTCAGGGCTGATCTACGGATTCGCGACGCCCACCTGGGGCGCATTCCCCGGGCACGAACGCAAAGACATTCGATCGGGACAAGGCGTCGTGCACAACACCTTCATGTTCGACCGGCCGCAAAAGTCGGTGCTCCGAGGCCCGTTCCGCGTGTTCCCGAGGCCCGCCTGGTTCGTCGACAACGATAGAGCGCTCGCGGTCGGTCCGAAGCTCACGTATTTCAACGCCGACCCGTCTTTGGCCAGGCTCCCAGGCCTCATCTGGGCCAGCATGTTCGGCTAGCGGTCGCGACGCGCCAGCAGGGCTTCGTAGGTGCGCCCGGGTTCGGCCTCGCGTGCAACCTCGAGGCCGGCGGCGTGCCAGCCCGGTTCCTGGAGCTGGCCGAACGCGTCACGCGCACCTTCGTGCCCGGCCCGCTGGTCGACGACGTGCTCGAAGCCGGAGGCGAGCAAGGCTTCGGCCGCCCTGAGCGAGCGGTTGCCCGACCGACAGCCGACCACCAACTTGCTCTCTTTCGGAAACACAGCGGCGACCACCGACATGAAGTCCCCGTTTGGGCGCATGCCCGACGGCGTGGCGTGCAACAGAGGGATGTTGTACGCGCCGACCGCATGCCCTTCATCGAACTCCGGAATCGAGCGAACGTCGAGGTACGCGTAGCCTTCGTCTTCGAGGAGCGCGGAGGCCTCCAGCGGCGAAACCCTTTTAACGGTCATGCTTTGCTTCTAGGGAACATCGACTTCGGGGCAAGTGGGCAGCTCAGCCGCGCGCGCCTTTGAGAAACAGGTTCTCCAGCGACTCCCGCTCCGGAATCATCGCGTCGAGCCGGGCGCCGGCTGCGCTCGAGATCCGGAGGACCTCGTCGACTGCCTGCTGGCCGTTGACCTGCAGCGTGAGATGGCCGGCCCCGCCATCGAGAATCGTCCCCCGCGACGCGAGCGAATCTCTGAGCTTCTGTGATGCGCTACTCAGTCGAATCTCGACGCGCCGCCCAGCGGACTCCAGGAGGTCGTGCACCTGGCCCTCCGAGGTGATTTCGCCCTGCTGCATGATTGCGACGCGGTCGCAGAGGAGCTCCACGTCGCTCAGAATGTGGCTCGTGAACAGGAGCGTCTTTCCGCGCTCGCGCTGTTCGAGCAAGACGTCGCGCACCTCTTTGCGGCCGATGGGGTCGAGCCCGCTCATCGGCTCATCGAGCACCAAGAGCTCCGGGTCGTGCAGGAGCGCCTGTGCGAGCCCGATGCGTTGCATCATGCCTTTGGAGAACTTGCCGATCGGTCGATCCGTGGCGTGCCGAAGACCGACCTTGTCGATCATCTCTTCGGAGCGTGCGCGGCGTTCGTGCTTTTCGAGGCCTACGAGCCGACCGCAGAGGTCCAGGAACTCGATTGGCTTGAGGTATTGATAGACGTATGGGTTTTCCGGCATGTAGCCTACGCGCTTCGCTGCTTCACGGTCGCCGGACGGGCGCCCGAAAATTCGGATCTCGCCTTTGGTAGGAAAAATCAGGCGAAGAATCGACTTGATGGTGGTCGTCTTGCCCGCGCCATTGGGCCCGAGCAGGCCAAAGATCTCGCCGCGCTTGACGGAGAAGCTCGTCCCGCGCACGGCGTCCACGCGCTTGCGGAAAAAGCCGATGTGGAAGGTCTTGTAGAGGCCATTCACCTCGAGCACCAAGTCGTCACGCATCGAGCACTCCGAGAAGGGCACGGACGACTTCCTCGACGTCGGCGTTCCGCATCTGTGGATAGAGAGGAAGCGCGATGCCACGCGTCGCAATGTGCTCGGCGATTGGCAGCGAAGCGTCGCTTCCGGCAAAGCTGCCGAGCTTGTGAATCGCAAAAGAGAGAACGCCGGCTTCGACGCCCCGATCGTGGAGCTCTTCGCAAACCGACTTGCGAGCGAAGCCTTGTGGAAGAATGGCTCCAAAGGTCTGGTAGTTGGACTCCGCGCCGTCTGGGGTTGTTTGAATGTCGAGCGCCCCACCGAGCGCCTTTGCATAGAGCGCGGCCAGCTCACGCCTTCTTCCAAGAATTTCATCGAGCCGTTGAAGCTGTGAGAGCCCGAGTGCAGCGGCAATCTCGGTCATGCGCGAGTTCCCGGCAGCGACGACGAACTCACCGCCGAGCTGTCCATGGTTGCGCAGTGTCCGCAGCTTGTCGGCGACGTCGTCGTCGTCGGTGAGGCACATCCCACCTTCGCCTGTCGTCAAGATCTTTCGTGGATGAAAGCTCAGGCAAGACACGACGCCGAGGCTGCCGCAGGGACCGCTGGCAAAGCGGCTTCCGAGCGCGCACGCCGCGTCTTCGATGATCGGCAATGAACCCAGGGCCTCCCGAATCGCCTGGGCGCGTGCTGGGTTGCCGAACTGATCGATGACGATGGCCACCTTGGTGCTGCCGCTCCGTGCTTCGCGGAGCGCCTCTGCGGTGCTGTTCCACTCGCCTTGATCGACATCGACGAAGCGCACTTTCGCCCCGGCCACCCGAATTGCATGCGCCGGGCTCGGCCAGCTGAGCGCCGGGCAGAGGGCCTCGTCTCCCGGGCCGACTTGCAGCGCCTTGAGCGCGAGCTGGAGCGCGGAGGTGCCACTCGACACGGCGACCCCGTGCCGACGGCCAAGCAGCGCGGCGACCGCCTGCTCGAAGCGCTCGACCAACGCCCCTTGAACGAGCTGCCCAGACTCCAAAACGGCCGCGACCGCGCGGCGTTCGTCCTCGCCAATCCATGGTTTTGCTAGGTGAATCAAGGTCTGAGCATCTTACCAATCGGTCGCCCAAACGACCAGATTGCGGGGCCCGGCTGGCGGCCGCACCCTTAGAGGCGTGGAACTCGCGCTTCAGCTCGACGCCCTGGAACGAGCTTTGACCCGGTTGGGGATACGCTTCCTCGAAGAAGAGCTCCCCGAGGAGTCCCATGTCGACGGAGGGCTCTGCCGGGTCCAGGGGGAAATGCTGCTCTACGTGTCTCCCAGTGCCCCACCCTGGCGCCGCGCCGAGGTGCTGCTCGATGCGCTTCGCCGCCTGCCCCATCAGGAGATCTGGCTCCCTCCAGAGATCCGCCAGCTACTGTCTAGCGATGATTTCTGCGGCAAGCCCGTTCGGCTGTTACGCTTGAAAGACGAGGAAACATAGTGGGTGGTCTTGGCTTGATACTTTCGGGGGGTGGTGCGCGAGGCGCGTACGAGGTTGGAGTTCTCCAATACATCTTCAGCGAGTTCCTCGACTCGAAGGGCAAGGCACCGAAGGTCGACCTGATCTCGGGGACCAGTGTCGGCGCCGTCAACGGCGCCTTCATCGCCTCTGCCATCGGCGATGTGCCGGCCGGGGTGAAGCAGCTCGTTTCCATTTGGACCGAGCTCGAGCTGCCTCAGGTGCTTGGTTTTGGTCTGCGTCAGGCCGCAGGCCTCTATCGCGTGCTTCTCGGCGGCTCCGGCCAGGGGCGCGGCGTCTTCGACCCGGCCCCGCTCTCGGCTCTGGTGGGCCGAAACGTTCGCTGGCGGCGGCTCAGACAGAACATTCGAAGCGGTGCGCTTCGAGCGCTCACGGTGAGCACCACACACGTCGGCACCGGGCAACCTGTGATTTTCGTCGATGCGGCTCCGGGCATTGGGATTCCGGAGAGCCTGGGCCTTCATGCGTTGGTGCGCCGCGCTCGGATCGGCCAACACCATGTGCTCGCTTCCGCCGCGATTCCGCTCATCTTTCCGCCGGTCGAGATCGGCGACGAGATCCATTGCGACGGCGGCCTTCGCCTCAACACGCCGATGGGCCCTTCGGTGCATCTCGGCATGAACCGTTTGCTCGTCATTGGGCTCTCGACGCCGCACTCGCCCGACCGGCGGGCCGTGAAAGACGGCAAGTACCCGGGCGCAACGTTCATGCTCGGAAAGGTGCTCAACGCCTTCCTTCTCGACCACGTGAACACCGACCTCCTCGAAGTACAGCGTATCAACGACTTCCTTCGCGATGGCGTGCGCGCCTACGGTCCGGAGTTCCTCGACCGCATCAACGAAGCCGCCAAAGCGCGTGGCGCTCTGGCGAAGCGCCGCCTGCTCAGCTCCTTGGTTCTTCGACCCACCGTCGACATTGGACAAGTCGCTTCGGAGTACCTCGCCTCCAACCGAGTGCGCTTTGGCAAGAGCCTCGGGCGCGCGTTCATCAGCATGCTCGATGTTGGCGCCGGAGCGGACGCGGACTTGGCCAGCTACCTCCTGTTCGACGGGGGTTTTGCGCAGACCCTCATCGAGATGGGCCGGCGCGATGCACACGCCAAGCGAGATGAAATCGAGGCATTTCTTTTCGAGGACCCCGATTCGATCCTGTCCCCGGCGCCAACTGTGGGATCGATGTCACATTCAGCGTCCAAACTCCCGGAATAGCTGGTGGTTTGGGCGATTGGAGCACTGTGGACAAAGAGTGGAACCCTGACGCAAAGGTCAGTGCTATTGTAATATTTTACCCACAACGTTGGGTGTGGTAGGCTCGAAAAGTGGCTCAACCAAGCGTCGCGCACATCTCCGAAAACGCGACCCAACTGTCTCAGCGTCTCGTTCAGAACATCGCGCTGGTCGTTCGGGGCAAAGAAGAGGTCATCAAGCTGTCGGTCGTCTCGCTTTTGGCCCGCGGGCACCTGCTGCTCGAGGACGTTCCAGGGGTCGGCAAAACGACCTTGGCTCGCGCCCTGGCGGCGTCGGTCGGTGTGACGTTTCGACGCCTTCAATGCACCTCCGACCTCATGCCGACCGATGTCCTCGGCGGAAACGTGTTCAACCAATCGAAGAGCACCTTCGAGTTTCGGCCTGGCCCGATTTTCACGCAGGTTCTGCTCGCCGACGAGGTGAACCGAACGACGCCCAAAACGCAAAGCGCGCTTCTCGAAGCGATGGACGAACGGCAGGTCTCGATTGACGGAGAGACGTACGGTCTCGAAGAGCCGTTCTTCGTGGTCGCGACGCAGAACCCGCAGGAGTTCTACGGAACCTACCCGCTGCCCGAGTCGCAGCTCGACCGATTTCTCGTACGGCTCAGCGTTGGCTATCCGCCGCCCAGTGTCGAACGAGAGGTGCTCAATCGTCGTGGCTCGGACCCGGTCGAACAGCTCAACCCAACGATGAGCGCAAACGAGCTTCGGCACGTTCAGCAGGCGGTCGACTCCGTACGGGTCGACGACGCTGTCCTCGATTACTTGCATCGAATCGTCATCGCGACGCGAAATACGCCGCTTTTGTCGGTCGGCGTGTCCACCCGAGGGGCGCTTGGCTTCGAGCGTGCGTCGCGGGCGAGGGCGCTGGTCGAAGGGCGCTCCTTCGTGCTGCCCGACGACGTCAAGGCCCTCGCGGGCCCCGTCCTGGCCCACCGTGTGAAGGTCAGCGGCGGCATGGGGGGAGCCGCGGTTCGTGACGATGCGCAGCGCGTGATTCGCGAGCTTCTCACCGTCGTCTCTGTCCCTCTCTGATCGGGCCGGACGATGCGGATCTTTCGGCGAAAGCGGAGCAGGCGAAGGTTTCGACTGACGCGCGAGGGGCGGGCGTTCCTCTTCGTCACCGTCGGTGTCGGTCTCGCTGCGGTGAACACAGCAAATAACCTTCTGTACCTAGTGCTCGGCCTGCTTCTCAGTCTGCTCCTGGTGAGCGGTGTCTTGAGTGACCTCGCGCTCTGGAAGCTCCAAATCTCGCGCAATCTGCCCGCTCGACTCTTTGCAGGGCGGCGCTCGCTCATCGACATCGCATTACTCAACGAGAAGCGCTGGCTCTCCAGCGTCTCGGTCGAAGCCATCGATGAGGTTGACGGTGTGGATACGGAGGCCGCGCGTTTCGTTCGGGTCGCGCCCGGAAAGACGGAGGTCGCGAGCTATCGCTTCGAGTCACCGCGCCGGGGGCTTTTCGAGCTCGGAACCGTGCGGGTTCTCACGCGCTATCCGTTCGGCCTGATCGAAAAAGGCTACACCATCTTCTTGCCCGACGAGATCGTCGTCTATCCGCGGCTGCTCGAGCACGTTGCCACGCCGGCCCTCCGCCCGATGCAAGGGGACGCTGCGCCCATTCACCAGACCGGCCGCGGAAGCGAGTTTGCGGGCAGCGTGCGCTTTTACCGTGAGGGCGACGAGGCTCGAGACATCCACTGGAAACGAACCGCAAGCCGAGGCGAGCTCGTCGTTCGCGAACACGAGCAGGACTCCAGCGCGCTCGTCACCCTCACCGTCGACAACCTGATCCCCTCCGGGCTCGACGACGAAGCGGCATGGCAAGAGCGGTTTGAAACGTCGATTTCCGAGGTCGCAACCTTGGCTTCCGTCTATCTCACGCAGGGCATTTCGGTGCAGGTTCAGTCGAGCAGCAGCGTCTCGCCATTGGTGCCTGGCGGCACGCCGCCCGACCCCATCTGGCACTTTCTCGCGCTCCTTGCGCCCGCCCGCGCCGCTGCCCACCGCCGCGACCCGAAGCACAAAAGGCGCGCGGCATGAAATTCAGCTCCGCCCACAAGCTCGTGACGTACCTGTTTGCAGCGCTCGGCCTCATCGCGCTCTTGCTCGGCACGACGTTCAGCCCCGTTGAAGCAACGCTCGTCGTCTTGGCTTTCGCGGCCAGCTGGTTTGCCGAGCCGCCGCTCCTCGACCGCCCGGGCTACTCGCGTTTCTGGAACATCGCCGCGGTGTTGGTTCTCGTCCTCCAAATCGCGCGAGCGATGGCCGGAGAGTCTATCTTGTCGGTTGGCGTGCAGTACGCCGCATTCCTTCAGATCTCACGCCTCTCGCATCGAAAGACGGCAGCGGACTACCAGCAAATTGCGATCCTCGGTTTCCTGCACCTGATCGCAGGCACCGTGTTCTCGACTGGCCTCGACTATGCGGTCGTCTTCTTTGGTTTCGTCATCGTCATGCCGTGGATGCTCGCACTCACGCATCTACGAAAAGAGCTCGAGATTGCGCACGGCTCAGACGGCCCCGTTCTCCGCGGCGAGCTCCAAAGCAAAAAGCTCGCGACCCCGGCGTTCTTCGGCGGTACGACGCTTCTCGCGGTTCCGCTCTTCGTCTTGACCGCCGCCATGTTCTTCGCGTTTCCGCGGGTTGGCTTCGGTTTCCTTTCCAATCTGGGCGTGCGGCCACAGTCGGTGGCCGGCTTCGGTGACGACGTCGAGCTCGGCGGCTTCGGCACGATTCGCGACGACCCCACCGTCGTCATGCGCGTCAAACCCAAAAACCGGCCCGACCCGCCGCGGCGCTCGCTCGACCTGCGCCTCCGGGGCACCTCGTTCGACCGTTACAGCGACGGCCGCTGGTCGCGTTCGCCCATCGCCGGCGAAGAGCTGAAACGACTCCAAGACACGTACATGGTTTTCCGTCCGCCAAAGCCGGGAGACCGGGAGTATGAGATTATCCTCGACCCGATGGATGAGGCGGTCTTGTTCTTGCCCGAGGGCACGGTGTCCTTGCAGCTTCCGCCGACGGTCCGCGCCGGCCGCAATCGCTACCGACGCATCACGCGCTCGCCGGGGCTCGACGTGCGTTACCAGGGGCGCGTCCAAGGACCTCTGACCTACAAGGCCTTCGCCAAGGCGAAGTCGCGCGGCTTTCGGGAGAACATCCCGAACCGCCTGCGAAGCCGCTATCTCGAGGTTCCGCCTGACTACGACCGAGTCGAGGCCTTGGCCCGAGAGGTGGTGAACGGCGTCTCCAACCCGCACGCCCAAGCTCAGTTTGTCGAGCGCTACCTCCGAGGTGGAGGCAAGTACCGCTATACGCTCGAGCAGCCCGACACCGAAGGCAAGGACCCGCTTCAGGTCTTCCTGTTCGAAGCCAAGGCGGGTCATTGCGAGTACTTCTCGACCGCGATGGCCATCATGATGCGCTCCCTCGGACTGCCGGCACGCAACGTCACCGGCTTCCTCGGTGCGGACTACAACCCCTACGGCGACTACTACGCCGTTCGTAACGGACACGCGCACAGCTGGGTAGAAGTGCTCATCGACGGTCGCTGGGTCACGTTCGACCCGACGCCGGCCTCCGGTCAGGTCTTCGCGGCGCCGTCCGGCTTGGCCGTGAAAATGCGGCAGATCCTCGATGCGATGCGCGTCCGCTGGGCCGAGTACGTCGTCGAGTACAACATCCGCGACCAGGCCAAGGCGCTGCAGGGCCTCGCCGCATGGTATCGATCCCTGCGCGGAGATCGCGGTGCAAAGCCGTTCAGCGCGGACGGTCCGTCGAACGGCCAGAACGAATTGGGGCCGATCCCGTTCCGCCCCGACTGGCGTTGGTTCGTTGCTATCATGAGCGTCTTCGGCGTTGGCGTCCTGTGGGTTCGATGGCGCCGCAAACGCCGTCGCCGAACCCGTGCGGGGCGGCAACTCGACCCCAACCGCGACCGCGCAGTTCGTCTCTACCTTACACTCGAGAGCAGCCTTCGAAGCGCAGGGCAAGCGCGCCCGCCGGATCTCACACCGATCGAGCACGCCGAAGAGCTCGACCGCGCCGGGTTCGCCGCGTCCGATGAAGTTCGCGAGGTCACCGATGCGTACCTCGCGGCGCGCTTCGGCGAAGCGACCTTGCCGCTGCACGACTACAAGCGGCTGCGCCAGTTGAGCCGCGGGGTTCGAGCCAAGGCGAAGCGCGCGCCTACTTCGTGAGGAACCAGCCCAGGGCCACACCAAGCGCGGCGAGCGCAACGACGCCGGCGACGATCAGGGCCACCTTGGAGCCGCCGGGCTTGCCTGCGGGAGCCGCTTCGCTCTTCTGCTTTGGCTTCTTCTTCTCTTTGGCCGGCTTTTCCGACTGCGGGTCTACGATGGAGATCGGGGCCGCACCCGGCGGGCGGAAGGTCATCACGGGCGACCCATCTTCGCCTTTGACGCGCGGCGCCGGAATCAGCGACGGGCCCATCGGCACCCCGGCTGGGCGCTCAGCCGCTGGCCTGCTGCTCTTGGACTCGAACCAGCCCATCGTGGCGCCTGGCGGTGCGCTGCTGCGCACGTTTTCGATTGCCGTCTCGACTTCCGAATCACCGGCAAACCAATTGCTGGGGTCGACGAAGTCCGAAGCCACCAGCGGCCTTGCGCCTTCATCGTCGGGATTGAGCCTGAACGGCTTCGACGGGTCGGCCGGGACGTTGACCGAGCTGTCGAGCGACGTGAACCTGGCGAGCTCTTCTTGGATCATGCCGTCGATCATCATCGGCTGTGGCGGCACCGACTTCTGGCGCTCGAGCGCCGCTTTGACGAGGTTGGCGATGTCGTACGAGGTCACCTTCATCTGATGATGAAAGAGATAGCTCGCCAGCGCGTCGCCAAACTCACGCGCCGTCTGGAACCGATCGTCCGGCTTTTGGGCAAGCGATTTCAGGAGCATCGTTTCGAACTGCGGGTCGACCTCGGGGTGGTCGCCTACCAGGCTGGGGACGTCGGCATTCGAAACCGCCTGGACCGTATCGTAGTCGGTTTCCCCGAGAAACAGACGGCGCCCCGAAAGCATTTCCCAAACGCAAACGCCGAGCGCGAAGATGTCGGCCCGCGCATCAACCGACTGCCCGTTTGCCACCTCGGGCGACAGGTAGCTGAACTTCCCCTTCACGACGCCGGGGTCCGTTCGCTCCAGCTGCGTTCGCGCCTTGGCCAGGCCGAAATCGGTGACCTTCACCTCGCCCCGCTTGCTGATCAGGATGTTCGGCGGCGAGACGTCCCGGTGAACCAGCTCGACCAGCTTTCCGTCGTCGTCGAGAAGCTCATGGGCGTAACTCAACCCGCGGCACGCTTCCATTGCAATGTAGATGACGTCCTTGAGAGGGAAAGGCTGCCGCTTGAGCCGCAGGGTCTCCATGATCTTTTTCAGGTTCGTTCCGTCGACGAACTCCATCACGATGAAAAAGCTGTTGTCCGACTTCCCGATGTCGAAAACGCTCACGATGTTCGCGTGCGACAGCCGGGCGCCTAGCCGAGCCTCGTCCAGAAACATCCCGATGAAGTTCGTGTGCGAGGCGAGATGCGGCAGAACGCGCTTGATCGCGACGCGTTTCTTGAAACCTTGAACACTCGTGGCTTCCGCAAGGAAAACCTCGGCCATCCCGCCGGCTTCAAGTCTTTCGATCAGGTTGTATCTCTGATCGGTCATCTCAGCTCGTCCGCCCTCCCCTGAGGCGTTTTTCCATTGTCCTTTGCGGGCACTGGCCTGGTCAAGGAAGGGATGCGATTGACACGGTGCCCCGGCGGCGCTTGACTGCTGCCGTGCCCCGCTCTCCAAAGCCACTTCGAATCGCCCCGTCCGTGCTTTCGGCTGATTTTGGCCGCCTCCAGGCTGAAGTCCAGGCAGTCGACAAGGCGGGCGCCGACTGGATCCACGTCGACGTCATGGACGGCCGTTTCGTGCCCAACATCACAATCGGCCCCGTGGTGGTCAGAGCCATCCGCGCTGCGACCAAGAGCGTAGTGGACGTTCACCTCATGATCGTCGAACCAGAGAAGTATGTTCAGTCGTTTGCCGAGGCTGGCGCCGACGTCATCACAGTGCACGCGGAGGCCAGCACGCACCTGCACCGCACGCTTCAGCAAATCCGCGCTCTCGGAAAGCGCGCCGGCGTGTCGTTCAACCCCCATACCCCTCCCGATTGCCTACAATACGTCCTGCCCGACGTCGACCTGATCCTCGTCATGAGCGTCAATCCTGGGTTCGGCGGCCAGAGCTTCATCCCGTCCGCCACCAACAAACTCGCTCGGATTCGCGCCATGATTGACGAGTCTGGTTTCGACATCGACCTCGAAGTCGACGGCGGCGTCAAGCCCGGCACTGCACGCCAAGTCGTCGAGGCGGGCGCCGACGTCATCGTCGCGGGCAGCGCGGTCTTCAACCACGACGACTACGCGGCCGCCATCGAGGCGATCCGAAAGGACGGCGCGTGAACGACGACGCAGCGCTCACCAAGGAATTCGTCGACCGCAAAGTCACCAAGCGGAAGCTTCGCAAGAGCAGATTGGTCGTCGAAGATGGGCCTGAAAAAGGCAAGCGAATCGACATCGCCAGCGAGCGTATGACCATCGGCGAAAGCGTCATCTGCGACCTGACGCTCAACGACACCGCGGTGAGCGGCACGCATTGCGAAATCATCGCTAAAGAGAACGGCTTTTTGCTGCGAGACCTCGGATCGGCCAACGGGACTTGGGTCGCAGGGGTTCGCGTGCGGGAGGCATGGCTCGAACCGGGCATGCCCTTGCGCATCGGGCGAACGGTCCTTCGCTTCGAGCACGGCCCGGGCACCATCGAAATCGAGCTCAGCCGGCGCGAGAAGTTCTACGAGCTCATTGGCCACGGCGTCCGCATGCGCGAGATCTTCGCCGTCCTCGAGAAGGTGGCTGCATCGGACCTGACCGTCCTGGTTCGTGGTGAAACCGGCACCGGCAAAGAGCTCGTTGCGCGCGCCATTCACCGCGCTTCAAGGCGCGCACAGCGCCCGCTCATCGTTCAGGATTGCAGCGCGATTCCAGCCAACCTCATCGAAAGCATTTTGTTCGGCCACGAGCGCGGCTCGTTCACCGGCGCCGCCGACCGCAAGCGCGGTTGCTTCGAAGTGGCCGACGGCGGCACCCTGTTCCTCGACGAGATCGGCGAGCTCGACATCAGCCTTCAGCCGAAGCTTCTGCGCGTCCTCGAGACGCGGGAAGTCCAACGCGTCGGTGGGACGCGCATGATTCCGGTCGACGTGCGCGTCGTGGCCGCCACCAACCGCGACCTCCGCCAGATGGTCAACGAGGGCACGTTTCGCGAAGACCTCTACTACCGTTTGACCGTCGTCCAGGTCGACTTGCCCTCGCTCCGCGAGCGCACCGAAGACATCCCTGCGCTTGCCGGGCAGTTTCTGGAAGAGTCAGCAAAGCGCGGCCAGCGAGAGGGCGCGAGCTTCTCGATTACCGATGACGCGATGACGAAGCTCCAGGCCTACCCTTGGCCGGGAAACGTCCGCGAGCTCAAGAACACCATCGAGCGCGCCGTGTCCCTTGCCGATGGAACAGAGCTCGGCATGCATGACCTCATGCCGGCTTCGCAGAAAACGCCGCCGATGGTGTTTCCCGGCGGCACCGCCGAGCAGTTCGTCGACAACGACATCCCCTTCAAAGACGCCAAGCAGCGAATCGTCGATGCCTTCGAAGCGCAATACCTCAAGGCCGTGCTCGACAAGCATGGCGACAACATCAGCCGGAGCGCACGAGCCGCCGGCCTTACCCGCTACCACCTCCGCGAGCTCGCTAAGCGTTACGGATTGCGCGGCGAAACCAGCGACCCCGGCGACGAAGATTGAGCGATCGGCGTCGCTCCCGCCTATGATGGAAGTGATGGCTCGGGGCTCAGTTCTCTTCATCGCGGCGCTTGCCGTCGGCTGGCCGGACTGGGTTTCAGCCGACGCGGCTGTCGGCCAACCCGCGGCGCCCGCGCCATCGTGGGCCAAGTCGGTCGAAGTCGTGAACGACGGCGCCCCCGTGATGCTCGCACCCGACGGCAGCTCACGTCGCCGCGGGACCGTCGGCGCCGGCACGCGCCTCGGCTTCACGCGGAGGGTCTTCGGCGAGGGTTGCTCGACCGGGGTCTGGTACGAAACCAGCGACGAGCTCTTCATCTGCGGAGGGCACGTGCAACCTTCGCCCGAGCCCCCTGGCCTCAAGCGCGACGAGCTCACCGGCCGAAGCGCGCGCCTGCCCCAGCGCTACGCCTTCGTCCGCTTCGACGGCACTCGTGCGTACGCCCACCCGAGCGACTACTTCCGAAGCGATTACAGCGAAGCGCTCGGCAAGGGCTACGGAATCGTGATTACCGGCGAGCAGGTGTATGAGGGCGTCGAGTTCATCCGCACGCGCCGCTACCTCTGGATCGAACGCGGCTCGGTTCACTTCGTCGACGGGAGCGCGTTCACCGGCGTGAAGCTCCGCCGCGGCAAGCCGCTCGACGTCGCATGGGTTTCGCCCAAGCCCGCCAAGCTCTTTGAGACGCCCAACGGCCGCGTTCGCAAACGCCTCGACCGCCACGCCGCGGTCCACATCCAATCGAGCCAAGGCGCCTGGAGCAAGCTCGCCGGGGGAGGGTGGATGCGCACCGCCAACCTCGCGCGCGCCGTGCGCGTCGAACCCCCCGAAGGCGTGGGCCCGACCGACCGTTGGATCGACATCGACATCGACCAGCAAATCCTCGTCGCCTACGAAGGCCCCAGGCCGACCTTCGCGACCTTGGTTTCGACCGGCCGCAACAGCAAGCAATCCGAAACCCCAGTCGGGGTGTTCCAAATCTGGGTCAAGCTCCAATACTCCGACATGGACGACATCGAGCGCACCGACGTCGACAAAAATTATTCGATTCAAGATGTCCCCTGGGTGCAGTTCTTCAAAGGCAGCTACGGCTTCCACGCCGCGTTCTGGCACAACGACTTCGGCCGCCGCCGAAGCCACGGATGCATCAACCTCTCGCCTGCGGACGCTCGCTATCTGTTTCAGTTCAGCCAGCCGGTCTTGCCGCCCGGTTGGAACGCGATCCTCCCGATGCCCGAAGACCGCCCGACCACGGTGCAGGTTCGCGCAAAGGACTGACTCGCCTAGGCCTCCATGAGCTCTTTGACGTTGTCGAGCGCCAACTGGAACTCCCGCGCGTTGCGCCGGACGAGGACGTGCTCGGCTAGCCTGCCCAACAAGGGAATCGGGACGCTGTACTCGATCTCGAGGGTCAGCTCCGTCCCTTCGTCATGGGGTTCGACGCAATACCCAAACGTGCTGCTGACCATTCCGATCGTCTGATGCACGCCACATTTGTTGGGAGCATGCTCGACGACCGTGCTCTGCCCGCGGAGTAGACGCCCTATCATTTTGGCGGTCCATTCGAACTGTTGCCCTGCGCCTGTCCCGATCACGTTCCGAACTTCGACGATGCTTGGCAGCCACTCCGCCAAGTTCATGGGCTCGTCCACATACGCGAATACTCGGTCCGCGGGTGCGTGGATTTCGATGCTGTTCTTCCAGGTGGCCATTCGCCCGAGCTCCTCGGTCGAGAGTTAAGTGTACTTTGGCTAGTTCTCGATCATTTCCTTGATATTGTCGAACGCGAGTGCGAAGTCCCGCGCGTCCCGCCTCACCGCGAGCCGCACGGCCAGCTTTCCCAAGACCGGCACAGGAACGCTGTATTCGATATCGATACGGAGCACCGCCCCTTCTTCATAGGGCTCGACCGCCAACGTCCAACCGCTACCAATCGTGCCGATGCTCTGGTGGACGGCGCAATTGTTTGGAGGGTACTCCACCACCGTGCTCTGCCCGCGAAGCCGCAGCCCGGCCATTTGTAGGTCCACTCGTACTGTTGCCCGGCGCCCGTCCCGACGACGTTCCGAACCTCGACCAGGCCCGGAAGCCAGTCAGGGAGCCTCGACGGCGCGGTCACATAGGCAAACACGCGCTCGGGCGCTGCGTCGATCACCATGCGCTTACTCACTGAGGCCATCGGAATGGGGTTCCTTGCGACGTGGCTGACGAACATAGGGACAGCCCGCACGCCCGTCCATACGCAATTATTTACCCGGACTTCGGAGCAGGCCTGGCAGGCACCAAAGCGGGCACAGCAGCAGAAATAGGATTTGGCAGCCACTCTCCGCCCTGCGGGCCGACATGGCTAGACGCTCATCCGGAGCTTGCCTAGAACGGCCCACCGCCTAGCGAGCTCCGCCCCGCCCCAACCGGCGTGAGACTTTCGACACAACACCCGCCGCCCCTGTCCGATGACCGGGCATGGTGTTCGCCGAGTACACGTTGCTGACAGGAATCGTCGTCCTAACGGCGGGCCTAGCCCTCTACGCCCTCGGCGTCCCCCTCGTGCAAGCATTTTACTTCACGAAGCTCTTTATCCTTTTACCGGTGCCCTGAGAGAGGAAGGCAGTCATGAGAATCGAAGCGGAAAACAACAAGACGTTGCTCGCCGACAAGCGTGGCTTGACCACGGTCGAGTACATCATCGTGCTCGGCTTGATAGCCGTGGTGGGTATCGCGGCTTGGCAGCAATTCGGCGAAACCCTGATCGGCGAAGTCGAAGCGGCGGACGGATACATCGCGGACGTCGTGCAGTAGCAGGCTGTGCAATGAAGACTGCGATAACCATCGCTGCGGGTCTGGCTTTATGCGTTGCCGCAACAGCAGCGTTCTGCGATTGGCGACGAGGCGAGATCCCCAATTGGCTGACGCTCCCGGTCCTCCTGCTCGCTCCATGGAGCTACGGCCTGGCGTTTGGCATTGAATACGCCCTCCATAGCCTCGCGGCCGGGCTTTTGGGCGGCTTAGTGCCGTACCTCCTGTTTCGCCGCGGCGCGATGGGGGGCGGCGACGTCAAGCTCTTTGGCGCCCTTGGCGCGGTGATGGGCTTCGACCTGCTTCTCGGCGTCGAGATCCAGCTGGCGGCTTGCGTGGCGGCCTTGGTCGTCGCCAGTGCGGCGCTCGCCCGGAAGGGGGCGTTGACCAGCACTCTGAAGAACGCACTGGTCGTGGCCTTGGGCCCTGTGCTTCCACGGCGGTGGCGTCGCGAATCGTGCAACGCGCTGGCCGCTCCCATTCGAATGGGCGCGCCGGTCTTCGCGGCGACGGTATTCTTCGCGGCTCCGCATCTCTTGTTGGCATGGGCCACGCCGTGACGAGAGCGATGTCGAATTCCGAGTCGCTATTTGCAGACAAACGCGGCGTAGTCTTTCTCGAGCTCCTCATCGCGTTCGTTCCGATGTGGACGTTCTTCCTGTGCGTTCTTCAGCTCGCGTTCATCGGCCACGCAGACCTGATGGTGAAGCATTCCGCTGACTCGGCTGCACGGTCCGCCGTAGTAGTTCTGCCCGACGATCCAAACGAATACGGCGGGGAGGCCGAGCTGAGCGTGGACCGAAATCCCATAACGGCATCTGATCTGGGTGTTGCGCTCGCGCGAATCGGGTCGACCGTGCGGGCTCGAGCAAGCGAAGCGGGCCTCCTAGCGGCATTCTCTCATGAGGCTTTGGTGAACCTTGGAAAGTCACGCCTCAACTCGATTCGACTGGCCGCGCATGCGCCGATGATGCCGTTGGCGCCGATGAATGTGGGCCGCGATTCGCGGCCCAGTATTGGCAAGGCGATCGGAAGCGAGCGGAAGCTTCTCACTGCACTCTACTATCAACCGTTTGCTCTCGCGGTGACGTTTCCGGGGCTTCAGGGAGTCGTTGCGACGGAGCCCGAAATCACCGTGAGGGTGACGTACGCCTATCAATGCACTGTGCCACTTGCCCGAAGATTACTTTGTCAGTCGTTCGCAGACCTCGATGCCAAAGAGGAGCTGGGCGAGGCCTTTCTGCCGCTGGTACACAGTCTTCTGGGGGGTCGATTCCGGGGTCTACAGCACCAAACCACGCTGCTGATCCAAGACGCGCCCTACGAGTATCGCGCGAGGGCTTACTAATGCACCCGAAGCAAGCACGCCTGATCGAAGAGACGAAGGGCGCCATGATGCTCATGTCCCTCTTCATGGCGCTCCTCCTCATCGGGTCTCTCTACTACCTCCTGGGGGTAGGGGACGCTGTCATCTACCGGCGCATCATGCAGGACGGCGCGGACGCAGGCGCGCACGCAGCGTCGGTGATGGGTGCCAAAGGGATGAACCTCCATGTATTGCTCAACGTCGTAATGGCCGTGACCGCCGGGATTCTGCTGGTCATCCGCAGCGTCGAAGTTCTGCTCGAAATCGTCATCGGCATTCTCTACGGGCTCGTTGCGACGGTCGTCCTCGCCGCAAAAGCATCCGCACTCATCGCCGTGCTCAATCCGGTCGAGAGCACGGTCGAAAGGGTTGGTGACGCAGTCGAGCAGTTCGTGCGAGTCGCCCACGACGCCTTGGATGTAGCTCACAAAGCCGTTCAGCACGGGTACCCCTTGCTGGCCGAGGCGCGTGCAGTTGACGCGATGGCGTTCCAGGCCGCGTATGATCCGCCAGTCGCCGGCGGTTTTGTCGTGCCGCTTCTCGGCTCGCGTCTCCCCAGCGGCGGGCGAGGCCTACCAATCGAAGAGGCCGACGTCGGCATCCTCTGTGATCGCGTCTCCGATGGCCTGAGCAACAGGTTGAGCAACGTGAG
>JAOTXX010000158.1 GCA_029862185.1 Myxococcales bacterium | reverse complement strand
AATTGGTGGAGATGTTCATCAAGAAGGTCAGCCCGGCGCTCTTCCGGTCGCTGGGTATCTTCCTGCCGCTGATCACCACCAACTGCGCCATCTTGGGCTTGGCGCTCTTTCAAACCAACAAGGGTTACAGCTTCGTCCAGTGCATCGTCTACGCCCTCGGCGCCGGGGCGGGATTCACGCTGGCCCTCGTGCTCATGGCGGGTCTGCGCGAGAAGCTCGAGCTGGCCGAGGTGCCGGACGTGACGAAAGGAACTGCTATGGCACTGATGATCGCCGGGCTGCTTTCGGTGACGTTCATGGGTTTCGGCGGGTTGGGAGGCTAGGTTTCATGATGTACCACTACCTGATCGGCATCGGAGCCATCCTGCTTTTGTCCACGGCCTGGGTGGGCGTGCAGCGAGCCTGGCGGCGGTCGTTTTTCGATTTCGGAACGGACCCCGATGCTTTGGCCGGACGCACAGGATGCCATGGCTGTAACGATCTAGAAGCTTGCCATCGAAGGCCCGAAAGCAGAGCCTGCAAGGCCCAGGAGGAGATGCCATGAATAGCGCGGTTACCCATCTTGACGACTACGATACCGAGCATCGATTCGAGGCCACCGTCGTCGGAAGCGAGAGGATCACGCCAGAGGCGTCCGACGCCGAAGTTCGCGAGCTCACTTTGGATCTTAATCGGCCCGACTTCGCGCTCGCGCTCGGACAAAGCGTCGGTGTGATTTCGCCCGGCTCCAAGGAGTTCGGGCAGAAGCACCACTTTCGTCTTTACAGCGTGGCCGACCTGCCGGAGCGCGGAGGCAGCGGCCTTCCAAGAATCAAAATCGCCGTCCGCCGTGTGAGCTACGTCGACCCCTACAGCGGTGAGCAGTACCCCGGCGTCTCTTCGAACTATCTGTGCGACTTGGTCGCGGGCGACACCATCACCATGGCGGGTCCCTACGGCCTCGCGTTCGAAGTGCCCGAGGAGATGGACGCCAACCTCATCCTCATCGGAAGCGGCACCGGCATCGCACCGTTCCGCGCGTTCGTGAAACACCTCTACAAGAACGTCCCGAGCTGGCGCGGCACCATCACACTCTTCTACGGCGCTCGAAGCGGGCTCGAGCTTCTCTACATGAACGATGAGCGGGACGATTTTTCCCAATACTACGACATCGACACCTTTGAGGCGTTCAAGGCGCTGAGCCCGCGCCCGAGCTGGTCTGGCGCCATCGATTGGGAAGGCGCGCTGGGCCAGCGCGGCGAGAAGCTTTGGAGCCTACTCGGGCAGCCCAACACGTACGTTTACGTCGCCGGCCTCGAGAAGATGCGCGAAGAGCTCGACAAGGCGTTCGCGCAGATCGCCGGATCCGAGCAGAAATGGGCTCGCCGCAAAGCGGAGCTGACCGCCGGCGGACGCTGGGTGGAGCTGCTGTACTAGCGGCGTCGCCGGCTCAATCACTCGTCCCACAGCGTCTTCGGCGAATAGGTTTCGCCGAGGAACCAGAAACTGCCGTCCACTTTTCGATGATGCCGATCCAGCGCGCCGATCGCGGTCATGTCGGCCAGCGTCAAATCGAGATCGCGCGCTGCCCAGTTCTCCGCAATGCGTCCGGGGTTGACCGATTTGGGGATGACGCTCGTACCCCGAGCCAGAGCCCAGGCGATCAAGACCTGACCGGGGGTGGCCTCATGTGACTCCGCGATCTGCTGGATGGTCGGATGCTGGGTGAGCAGGACGTCGTCCTGACGGCTCATCATGGCGGCAGAATCGGGCGAGCCCAAGGGCGAGTACGCCGTGACCGCGACGCCGAGCTCTTTGCAAGCGGCGAGGAGCGCGTCCTGCTGCAAGTAGGGATGCAACTCGACCTGGTTGACAGCGGGCGTCTGGCCCGTCGCGTCGCTCACCTTTTCGATCATCGCCTTGGTGAAATTCGACACGCCGACTTCTCGCGCAAGATCTCGTTCGGATGCTTTGAGCATGGCTCCCCAGGTTGACGCCAGTGGGATTTGGGAAAGAGGGATGAAGTCCTCGGGTCCGCTAGGCAGCGCGACGCCGTGCCGCAAGGCCACGGGCCAGTGAATGAGATAGAGATCCAGGTAGTCGAGCTGGAGCTTGCGGAGACTCGTCTCGAGCGCCGGGCGCACATGCTCGGGCGCGTGTGAATCGTTCCAAAGCTTGCTGGTGATCCAGAGCTCCTCGCGCGTGGCGTCCCCCGCTTGGAACGCATCGCGGAGGGCTCTTCCGACCTCTTCTTCATTCTGATAGATCGCAGCGCAATCGATGTGCCGGTAACCGACCTCGATCGCCGAGCGGACGGCCCGGTACGCCTCGTCTGCTTCCGATTTCCAAGTTCCGAGGCCCAGTGCAGGCATTCTCGTTCCGCTCCGCAACTCCAGCGACTTCATCAGCAGCTCTCCCCGCAAATCCTGATGGGAGTGACATTTGACCCGGAGATCGATAACGTCAAGCGCGACGGGAGACCTGGCGACTGAGGCTAGGCCAGCTGGCCGAGGGGCCCGGTGGAATTGTCGCCAAAGCTGCTTTGATTGACGCCCATGGCAGCCATCATGGAAAGGAACAGGTTTGCGATAGGCGGCCCGTTGACGCTCTTGTTGGGTTCGTAGTCGATATGTCGGCCGGTGGTGTAGGCGCCGTGGCAACTGCCCGCGAGAATAATCGGAAGGTTGCGGTGCCTGTGGGCGTTGCCATCTTCGATTTCGCTCGAGAAGAAAACCTGCGAGTGCTGAAGCAGCGTGCCGGTGCCCTCTGGCACCTCGTTCATCCGCTGCAGCAGATAGGAGAGCTGCTCGACCTCCCAGGTATCGATAGTCTGAAGTGCGGCATAGTTGGCCGGATCGCTCTGATGGTGCGAATACTCGTGGTGGCCGCCGCTTACCCCGAGGAACGGATAGCTGCGATTGCTTCCGGCGTTCCCGAGCATGAACGTAATCACGCGGGTGGCGTCGCACTGGAGCGCCAACACCATCAAGTCGTTCATGATCCGCACCTTTTCGACGAGGTCGCCCGTGTCTGAAGGGTCCCCGGTCGCACCGCAAACCAGGCTTGGCTTGTTCAGTCGCTGCTCGAGCTCGAAGATGCCGGTCGAGAACTGATCTAGCTTCGTTCGGTCGGCGTAGCCGAGCTGGTTCTCGAGTGCTTGAGACTGCTCACGCACGTAGTCGAGGACGCTGGTCCGGTAGAGCTTTCTGCGCGCCTGCTCCTCGATGCTCGCGTTTGGATCGGTACCCTCGAATATTTGATTGAAGACCACCTGGGCGCTCGTCGTCTTCGACAAGGGCTGCGTTTCCGACGCCCACGAGATGTTTCGGGAATACGCGCAACCGTAGCCAGAGTCGCAGTTGCCGGTATTGCCTCCACCCT
>JAOTXX010000159.1 GCA_029862185.1 Myxococcales bacterium | reverse complement strand
CGCCACGACCCGCGGCCTCCCGAACGAGCTCCCGCACCGTGCTCATGTTGACATCGACGTCGGCGGTGGAGGTCATTTGAATGACGCCGGCCAGGCTTGGCTTCGACTGACTCAATGTGAAAACCTCCGCATGGATACGTTCATCAGCAACCCAAGTCCGAGCATCGTCGAGAGCAAACTCGACCCGCCATAGGAAAACAGCGGCAGGGTCATCCCGACCACCGGAAGCAGCCCGGACACCATCCCAAGATTCACCACGGTTTGCCAGAAGATCATGGCGCCGACGCCCACGGCGACAACCGCACCAAAGCGGTCTTTGGCCTGCGAGGCGATGCGAAGCGCCCAGAGAATCAAGAACAGGTACAAGCTGATCAGCAAGATCGCGCCGATGAAGCCGTGCTCCTCCGCCCAGACCGGGAATGGAAAATCGGTGTGCTGGTCGGGGAGAAATCGAAAGCGGGTTTGGGTGCCCTGGGTGAAACCCTTCCCGGTCAGGCCCCCACTTCCGATCGCGACGAGCGACTGGTGGGCATGCCAGCCGGAGTCCAGCAGGTCGGCTTGGGTGCCCCCAAGGCGGTCCCAGAACGCCGCGATCCGCTCCTTCTGATAGTCTTTGAGTAGATAGAACCAGGTGACCGGGGCGGCGACCACGAAGGTCGCGATGAGGGTGACCACCGACCGGGCCTTGAGCTCCGTCAGCATCATCACGCTGGCAAAGATGAAGGCGAGCACCATCGCCGTCCCGAGATCAGGCTGAAGAAGGACGAGAGCGGTCGGAAGGGCGAGGATCAGTCCGGGGATGACCAGATCCGCAAGCGTGCGTCCGCCGGTCTTGGTGTCGTGGTGGAGGTACTTGGCGAGCGCGATGATGAGCCCGATCTTCATCAGCTCGCTCGGCTGGAGCGAAAAGCCGCCGAGCGCGATCCATCGGGTAGACCCGCGAATACTCTTTCCGAGGACGAACACCAACACGAGGGCGAGAATGCACGCGCCGTAGATGACCCAGCCGTACCGCTCGAAGTATCGATAGTCGACCGCGACCGTGACGCCCGCTACCCCGAACCCGAGAATTAGCCAGTAGAGCTGTTGCGCGTACGCATCGGAGCTGGTTCCGCCGTCGGTGGCGCTGTACAAATTGAGAACGCCGAAAAGGGCAATCGTCGAGACCGCGATGAAGAGGGGCCAATCGAACTCGTCACGGATGGTTCTGCCGATTGGCATCGCTATTCAGGCTCCTCGCCCTCGGGCTCGCTCAAGTACTCCTGCATCACCGTCGTGGCGATCGGCGCCGCGCTGGTGCTTCCCGATCCACCGTGCTCCACCAATACGGCGAACGCCACCTGGGGGTCGTCGGCAGGTGCGTAGCCCGCGAACCAACCATGAGAGCGGTCGAGATACCAGGCGCTCGACGACTCCCCTGACCGACCCTTGCGGCTCACGACCTGTGCGGTGCCGGTCTTACCCGCAACGAGTGGCCCCTCTCGCATTCGCGCACGGTACGCGGTCCCGGGCTCTTCGTTGACGACATCGGTGAGTGCGCGCCGGAGCAGCTCCAGGTGCTCGGGCAAGACCTCGACCCCGCGCCTGACCCGGGGCTGGAAAGTCTCGGAGAGCGAGCCGTCGGGCGCCTTCACGTTCTGGACCACCTGTGGAACGTGCAAGGTACCGCCGTTGGCTATCGCCGCATACGCCATCGCCAGTTGCAACACGGTGACTCGGGTGTTGCCCTGCCCGATCGCGGTGTTGAGGGTGTAGCCCGGGCGAAACGCGCCGTAGTGCTCTTTGTACCACGCGCGCGTCGCCAAGAAGCCCTTCGCCTCACCGCTGACGCCAATTCCCGATCGCTCCGCGAATCCCAAAGCCTCGGCGGAACGATTGATGCGCTCGAGGCCGACCTTTTCAGCGAGCTCCCAGAAGTACACGTTGCAGGACTGAACGATTGCGTCGTAGAGGTCGACCCACTCGTGACGGCGATTGCAGCGAAATTTTTGCCGCCCGATCTTGATCGACCCCAAACATTCGACACGCTGCATCGGGTCGACGAGGGAGTCTTCGAGGGCCGCCAGGGCGGTGATGACTTTGAAGGTAGAGCCCGGGAAATACGTCTCGTAGATCGTCTTGTCGATGAGCGGTCGAAATGGATCGGCCGTGAGCTCTTGGTAGCGTTTGGTGCTAAGGCCGCTGCTCATCTCGTTCGGATCGTAGACCGGCTTCGAGTAGAGGGCGCGAATCGCGCCGGTGTGAATGTCGACGACCACAGCGGCACCCGAGGGATGCTGGCGAAACGCTCGATCGAGAGCCTCCATGAGCTGCATGTCGATGGTGAGCTGTAGGTCGTGGCCGGGGACCGGCTTCTTGAGCATCTCGACTTCGAGGGACTGTGGTAGCGCGCCTTCGAGGGCTCTTCCTCGGGCGTCGACGATGACACGACGAAAGCCTCGCGCCCCTCGGAGTAGCTCTTCGTACCGACGCTCGAGCCCGCTTCGGCCGATGCGGTCCCCGGCGCGATAGATGCTGGGGTCACTCGCATTGCGAAGGTCGGTCTCGTTCACCTCGTTCAGGTAACCGATTAGGTGCGCGCCGAGGGTCGCGTAGGGGTAGTCGCGAAGCGGGACGGTCACGATGTCGAGCGCCGGAAGCTCGGCAAGATGGGTTTCGAGAGCTGCCAGCTGTTCGCGCGAGATGTCGCTGTAGAGCTCGAGTTGGCGGGTCCGGCGGCTCTCGGGCAGCTCCACGAGCCGAGCGGTAAGCGCTGCAGCCTCCTCTTCGGAAAGCCCCATCAATGAAGCGATCCGCTCGACGTCTTCCGGGATACGAAGGAGACGCGGGGTGGCATAGACGTCGTACGAAGGACGGTTCGAAGCGACAACGCGGCCTGCGACGTCGCGAATCACGCCGCGGGTTGCCGGGAGCTCGAGGGTCTTGGTGATGTTCTGTTGGGCAATACCGGACCAACGATCGCGCTGGAACAGTTGCACTTGGGCCACGCGCACGATGAGGGCTCCGAATACGAGCACCACAAAAAGGCCCATCCACCGGTATCGCTTGCGAAACTCGCCGACCTCGTGGCGTTGCGAAATGGTGATCATGTCGGAGCCCGCGCCGATTGAGGGTCGACCCAGCGCACCAATGCGAAAAGGAGTGGCGACACGAGCGAAGTGGCCAACGAGGATGCCAAGAGCGCGAGGGCGAGCGCTCCACCACCCCAGGCCATGCCACCTGGCGAAAAAGAGCGAATGACTTCGATCAGCCCGCCGATCGAGATCGTCAAACCAAAGGTGAGCGCCATCTCGAACAAGACCCCGCGAAACGACATGAGGTACCCGACCAGCCACGACGCCAAATAGCCGATGACGAACA
>JAOTXX010000029.1 GCA_029862185.1 Myxococcales bacterium | reverse complement strand
TGGCGCTGACACTGCCGCTGCCGCTGCCGCTGCCGCTGCTACCCCTGCTTCGGCCCAACCAGTGTCCGCAACATCCCCTCCACCACAATGTCCCCGCCCTCATCCCGGAGCGTGACATTGACTTCGTATTCCTGCCTCGCGCTCGACTCGATGGGCGGGGTGCGGCATTCGCCGGTGATGGGTCCGCGCGCCTTCTTGATGTAGTCGAGGTTCATGCCGGCGACGATGAAGCGTGCGTCGTCGGGAAGCGAGTAGCCAAGCGCGAGGTTGCCCGTGAGCTCGACGAGGTTGGCGAGCGCCACCGCGTGAATGCACGAGAGGTGATTGCGGACCGCGCGGCGATCAGAAAGCGTGACCCGCGAGTACCCGTCCCCGAGCTCTTGAACCACCGCAGCGATGGAGCCGGTGTACGGGGCCATCTGCCCTACCAGCCGGCTGTACAAGCGCTTGCCGCCAGGAACTCGCTCCAATCGATTCCAAACGTCTCGAATGAAATTCCTTTTGGATTCGGTGGTTAGTGCTTCTGCTCGAAAAAAAGTGCTGACCGCCATGACATGAACCGTAACACACCCGGAGACCGGTCATATCAGGGGTACAACCTCTCCTTCATAAACCCCCTGCCTGGTTCCACCGGTCTCACCAATCGGCGGTTTCCAGGCAGGGACTTCAAGCGCTGATGAGCTCGCCAAGCCTGGCCAGGCTCTCGTGGGTACCGCCCAGCATGAACTCCAGATGCTTGGAGGTCATGAAGTAACGGTAGAGCGGGTAGTCCCGGTCGAAGCCCATCCCGCCATGCACGTGCTGCGCGGCAGCCACGACCCGGGCGCCTGCTTCGGAAGCGAAGAACTTCGCAACCGCGAGCTCCTTGGCGGCGTCGAGGCCTTCATCGAGACGCCAGCAGGCTTGCCACATCGACGAACGCATGGCCTGGACGTCGATGTAGGCGTCGCCAACCCGCTGGGTCACGCCCTGAAACGTGGCGATGGGGACACGGAACTGCTGGCGTTCACCCGAGTAGGTGGCGGTCATGAAGAGCGCCTGCTCGGCAATGCCGTATTCGACCGCGCAGATGGCGAGGTCGGTGCGATCGACGAGATACCGAAGGACCTCCTCGCCCTGCTCCGTGCCACCAAGCAGGTCAGCGGCAGCCACCGGAGCGTGGTTGAGCTCGAGAAGCCAAAGCGGCTGGCCGTTGGTGCCCCGCTGCGCGCCTAGGCGCACGCCATTGGCCTTGGGATCGACCAGCAGCACTACGGTCGAACCGCTCTCGGTGCGCGCAGGCACAACGATCCGTTCGGCGACGTCCGCGTAGGCGACATTGCTGAAGCGCCCGCGGACGCGCCAGCCATCTCCGTCGGCCTCGGCGACGGCGGAAGGGTTGAGCGGATTGCGGCTCCCCGCATCGACGAGCGCCGGGGTCAGGATCGTACGGCCCTGCGCAATTCCGCCAAGGAAGCGGTCCTTTTGCTCCGGCGTCCCAAACTCTGCCAGAGGAAGCGCGCCGGACACGAGTGTTTCGATCGCGGGAATCGGCGCCACGGTGCGCCCAACCTGCTGGAGCAACAGACACAGCTCGGTCAACCCCATTCCGGCTCCGCCATACTCCTCGGCAATGGCGAGCCCGAGCATTTCCGATTCGGCGAGCTGCCTCCACGCGCGCTCGTGGAACCAGGTGCCCTCTTTGGCGAGCGCCTTCAGCGACTCGTCCGTGACGATGTCGGTGAGCACCTGCTTGACGAGATCTCGAATGCTGTTTTGATCTTCGGTGAAGGAGAAATCCATGTCGGGCCTCGTCAGCGTCGTCCGAGGCGGGGCATGCGAAGGCCCGCCTGGCAAATGATGTCTCGTTGGATCTCGTTGGTGCCGCCGCCGAAGGTGAGCACCAACGACATCCGGTAGTACTTCTCGAGCCGCCCACGTAGGAGCGCGCCTTCGGAGCTATGATGGAGCACACCGGCCGCTCCATGAACCTCCATCAGCAATCGAGACCCTTCCACGTAGAACTCCGAGCCGAAGACTTTGATCGCCGAGGCATCGGCCGGCGAAAGCGCATCTTTGGCAATGCCCCAGGCTTGCTGCCAGTTGAGCAGCTTGAGCACCTCGAGCTTGGCGTAGACGCGCGCCAGATTGCTCTTCACCCAGGGCAAGTCGATGACCATGCCTCCGTCGCCGTTTGGCGTCTTCTTGGCCCATGCGATGGTTTCGGTGCAGATCTTTTCGAGCGGCCCAACCGAACAGAGCGCTACGCGCTCGTGGTTGAGCTGCGTGGTGATCAGGTGCCAGCCCTTGTTTTCGCCGCCTACGATGTTCTCGGCCGGAACTCTCACGTCGTCGTAGTACACCGCGTGCACGTTGTTCTCGCCGAGCGCGTGCATCGGTGTGATCTGAACGCCTTCGGCATTCGCCGGAACGATGATGATCGAAATCCCCTTGTGCGGGGGTGCATCGGGGTCGGTTCGGCAGGCGAGCCACATGTAATCGGCGTGGTCGGCCAGGCTCGTCCATATCTTCTGGCCGTTGATCACATAGTCATCGCCGTCCCGCACTGCGCTCGTCTGAAGCGAAGCGAGGTCGGTGCCGGACCCCGGCTCGGTGTATCCGATTGAGAAGTGACACTTGCCCTCGAGGATCTTCGGCGGGTACTTGGCCTTCTGCGCCGCCGTACCGAACTTGAGGAGGGTAGGCCCCACGGTGTTCAGGGTGAGGATAGGAATCGGAAAGCCGGCACGCTGCACCTCATCGAAGAAAATGAACTGCTCGATCGGGCCGCGGCCCTGGCCGCCGTGCTCCTTGGGCCAGCCAATCCCCAGCCAGCCATCGGCGCCGAGCTGCTGCATGGCTTGGTGATAGAGTGGACCGCCGCCCTCCGCTCGATCGAGCTCCGCGAGGAGCGCGTCGCTGATCAGCTGGTCGAAGTACGCACGAAGCTCGTCGCGCAGCGCTTTTTGCTCGGGGGTGTAGTCGAAATACATGGCCTCATGCGTTCCGGCGAAGCCGCCGGAGTGAAACATGTTCTAGTTAGCCATGCCTCCGATGCAAGCCGACGCCGGAGCGCCAACGAATAAAAGCCGGCTCGCGTGAGCCGGCTTTCTATTGAGACGTCCGAAAACCCAGTGCTTTACTCGGCCATCTTCTTCAGGTCGGCCTTGGCGTCAGCGGCGGCAGCTTCGGCGCCTTCCTTTGCGTCAGCAGCGGCGGCTTTGGTGTCCTCGGCAGCGCCTGCGGCTGCTTCCTTGACGTCCTTTGCGGCCTCCGCTGCGGCTTCTCCAGCTGCTTCAGCAGCTTCTCCGGCGGCTTCTCCAGCTGCTTCAGCAGCTTCTCCGGCGGCTTCTCCAGCTGCTTCAGCAGCCTCCGCCGCTTCGTGCGCCGCATGTTCCGCTGCGGCCGCAGCCTCATCGGCGGCTTCTTGTGCCTTCTTGCAAGCCGTCATGGCCCCGCAAAGCGCGAGGACCAGGCCCAATCGAAAAATGTTTTTGGTCATAGTGATTCTCTCCGTTGATAACGCGGGGTACACCACGAACACCCACATTCCCCGCTTCAGGCGTCGGAAGTAGCGGCTTAGCCCAACCGCGTCAAACACGGCGCGTACACGAGCGCACGCCGACCTCGGACCGCACTTGCGAGTCGTTAGGCGCCCCAGAACACCGGCGATCGGCGTAAGGTCTCGCAAGGACACGGGAACGCGTCTTGTACGGACCTGTTCTTTCGTCCGTTGAAAAAGGATTACTGCAATCTGGCTGTCGGTTCATTTCCAATTGTCATTTTGTGTCAGGCCTGCGCCGGCTTGTCGCTCCGATTCTCGAGGGGAGGACGGCCTTCTCGGCGAACGCTCGGCCTGCTACTGATTCGGCGGCCATGAAGCGAATCACGGTGGGCATCGCGGGTTTGCTATGGGTTGCGGCCGCGGGATGCTCAGGAGCGGCGCCGCCGGAGCAAATCCGACTCGATGCTCCAGCGGCGGCGCAGCACGTCGTGCACGTTGGCCGACTGACCGACGGACAACGCTCGTTCGAAGGCAGCGCATGGAACTCGGAGACGGCCGCCATCTTCCGCGGAAGCCGTGCCTACGTGATCTTCGACCTCGGCAAGGTGACACCCATCGACGCCGTGTACCTTCAGGGGGACAACAACGACGAGTTCATCCTCGAGATCTCGGAGGACGGCGCCCGCTTTACAACCCTTTGGACTGCGCCTGCCGTGGGCCCGCAAGGCCTCCGCGCCCGGTGGGAAAGTGGCCTCGGTGGAAGCGCGCGTTTTGCGAAACTGAGCGCGTTCGGTGGCGATGCCAGCGTGAGCGCGAGCGAGATTCAACTCTTCTCCGCGGCACCTTCGGTCTGGCCGCCCAAGATTCCGGTCTTGGTCGAGTTCGAGTCGTCGATCTGGTCACGGCTTTCGTTGCTCTTGTTTGGCGTGCTCGCCACCTTGGCGGTGCTCTTTCACCGCCGAGACACGCGAAAGCCGCTGTCGAACCTGTTGTGGGCGGCGACTCTGCTTTCTGCCGGGATTGCAGGCTATTTCATTTTCCTGATCTGGCCGGTCGAGGCGAGCGTAATCGACGTGTCGCGCGCCGTCCCCGCGGCGGTGGCCTGCGCGGTGGTCCTGCGGCTTGGCCTGCGCCCGGAGCACGCCCGCAAAGGGCTGCTCACCGGCCTCCTCGCCGCCATGGCCTTCATGTCGATATTGACATTCTACAACCTCGGCCATCCACAGTTTCACGACTTCGAGGGACGAAAGCCGACCTATGTCCATACCTGGGATATGCGCGTGTACTTCCCGTTCGTGAAGTATTTTGATGAGCTCGGCTACGACGGTGTGTATCTCGCGAGCGTGAAAGCGTATGCCGACGATAAGCTCGACGGGTCGCTCGATCGAATCAAAGGCACCCAGCTTCGGGACTTGCGGGACTACGAGATACGAACCGTTTCCGAAGTTGCCGAAGAGATCCACGCCGTGAAGGATCGCTTTTCTCCAGAGCGATGGCTCGAGTTCAAGCAGGACATGTCCTATTTCTGGAACGCGATGGGACCGGGGGCCTATTTGAACAGCCTGCGCGACCACGGTGGGAATGCGACCCCTGCCTGGCTTCTCGTCGCGTATGCGATCTACGGCTCGGCGGAAGCAAGTGAGCCCACGTTTCTCTGGGGTGCGCTCCTCGATCCTCTGCTGTTGCTGCTCTTCTTCATTGTGGCGTGGCGCACCTTCGGGCTTCGGACGGCGCTCGTGTGTCTGGTCGCCTATGGAGCAACGACCATTTACCAGTTCGGAAGCAACTGGGGCGGCTCGACCCTTCGAAACGACTGGATGGTCTTACTAGGGCTGGGCGTCTGCGCGCTGGCATCGCGGCGCTGGTTCCTGGCCGGGCTGCTCCTCGGCTGGGGCGCGATGATTCGAGCATTTCCCGTCCTTGCGCTCCTGTTCTTAGCCGCACCGATCGCGTGGAGGCTGCTCGCAGCCATGCGGAAACGTCGAGGCGGCTCGGACGACGACGCCAGCCCGCTTTCGCAACTGCTTCCCCTGGTCAGGGTCGGGGCCGGGGTCTTCGTCGTGGCGGTGGTTCTGGGCGGTTTGTCGGCCAATAGGTTCGGTATCGAACGGTCGTGGGGCGCGTGGTCCCAGAAGATCTCGATGCACGCCAACAAACCCAATGTGAATCACATCGGGATGATCGCCTCGGTGAGCTATGAGCCCGACAACCTCTGGCACCATCTCCGCGCTCGGGGCGAGGACCCGGAACAATGGGGACCGCTGACTGAGCAAACCATGAAGGATCGGCGTTGGATCACGATCGCCGGCATGCTGTTGTACACCTTGCTCGGCATCGTAGCGTGCAGACGACTGCGGCTCGCCGACGCAGCGGTGATCGGGACCTTGATGATCCCGATCTATTTCTATCCCGCGAACTACTACCTGCACATCCTCTTCATCTGGCCGTTGCTTCTCGCCTCAAGAGCTGGGCCAGATTCGAGCAGAGATTGGACGCTGATCGCGGCCGCTGTGCTTGGCTTCTGCTCGCTCCAATGGTTTGGCTGGCTCATTCCCGGCCAGTACGGGCAGTTCACTTTGTGGAGCGGAATGTTTCTCGGCTTGATCGCCATCCTGCTCGTCATCGCCCTTCACGCGAGCAAAGGGGCAGCTATTTCCGAAACTGTTTGAAGTCGGGCGGGCGCCTTTCCATGAACGCAGAGAACGCTTCCATGTTGGCCGCAGAGCCCATCAGCTCCGCAAACCCCTCCATTTCGAGCTTCCGCGCGAGCGCGACTTTGTCACCGTGCATCGCCTTCATGATACGCTTGATCGCGACCAGGGAGTCGATCGGCCATTGCGCCATTTGCCGCGCTTTCTCGACCGCTCTCGGCAAGAGCTCGGCGTCTTCGAAAACTTGCGTCGCGATCCCGTACTCTAGCGCCTTGTCCGCGCCAAAGAGCTCGGCGGTGAACAGCAGCTCCGCGGCCTGTTTGTGGCCAATCGTCACCGGCCCCAGATACGCAGCCGCCGCCTCGGTGACCAGCCCAAGGCTCACGAATGGAAAACGCAAGTTCGCGCTCTGCCCCAGATAGACGACATCGGCATGAAAGAGCACCGTCGCGCCAAACCCGATCGCACAGCCCTTTGCCGCGCAGACCAGCGGCTTCTCGAATGCGCAGACCGCGTCCATCATCAACTCGAAAGGCGGCTCCTCATCCCGATTCATGTCGATCGCCGAAAGATCGAGCCCCGAGCTGAAATCATCGCCTGCACCCGTGAGCAAGACAACCGCAACCCTCGGGTCCGTGTTGGCTGTCACGAAAGCATCCCGAAGCGCCAGAAACGCTTCCGAGTTGAACGCGTTTCGCCGCTGGGGACGATTCATCGTGACGGTGAGAACCCCGTCGTCGTCGAGGTCCGTGAGGATGAGCGCGTCGGCCATGTGGACTCCGTAGCACACCCGTCGGGGCCACCCCGTAAAGTCGATGCTGCGCATCGCCCACGGGGCCAGGTGTCAGCGCTAGAAAGCCCGGCCGCCGTTCTCCCTCACCAACCGCAACAACTTCTTGAGAACCACCGAGCGCACCTCGCCGCTCTCCATCGCTCCCGCGTGCAGTAGGTGCACCGGGCGGAAGACATGTGAGGCGCCGATGAGCTCGCCGTCGTGGCTCTGCGCGGTTGTTCGGAACTCGGGGCTGAGCTCGGACGCGGGGAAGCCGTCGCCGGCCGGGAGCGCGAGCCGAAACTTCTCGGGCAAGCCGGTGAAGAGGCCTTCCTCGGCACAGACCACGTTGGCCAAACGGCCGCTGACCCGTTCATCGGACTGTGCCGTGCGCCGAGTACCGAAGAACTCGGCGACCGGGCCCATCGCCGCGCCAACCGCAAGGAGCGTCGCGCCGTTCCAGCAGAGCTGGCGGGTCCAATCCTGCATGCGCTCGCTTCGGGTCGCACCCGGACGCGTCGCGATCACCGCGAGGCTGCCCAAGTTGCCTTGCATGGCCGAGGACGCGAGCAGTGGCCCTTCAGCCACGTCGAAACCATAGACACGCAGGTCGGCCGCGAGCTGGAAAGCAGAGCCGTCATGCACGACGGTCGCCTTTCGGTGCGCTCGGGCTCGAATCTGAGAGTGTCGGTCTTGTGCTTGGTTTCTATCTGTCCGTGCCATCGGTCGGGCTCCCAGCCCCTCCCAAGACGGCTTCAGATTTTTAAACCAAGAAGGCCGCCCTGAAAGGCGGCCTTTGAGCGACAACGCGCGCAGGCCACCTCAGTCGGTGAACCAAAAAAAGTAGCGGATGTCGCGGTGAGTGTTCATCTGAGCTCTCATATTACGACTCCATGGCGAAGGGTCAAGCACCGGACCAACGTCCCGATGGAATCAAGGGAAACTGACCTGCATCACCCAGAAAGACGTACGTCCATGCGAGGGCTGAGCCGCTCGGTGTGACCGCGTTGATGAGGGAGCGTCGATACAGCGAGGTCGGGCTTTCGTAGCCCATGAAGTCCTCGTAGGAGTCGAGCTCTTGGAGCGCTGCGGCAACGTCGTCGAGCTCGTAGAGCTCGCCGTGCACGGTTCCCCCTTGGCTGAGCACGAGCCCGGGATACCAGTCGATCTGGAGAAGCGCCGCATCGGCGACCCGAGCGGAGCCGTGCGCACGAAGCACCTGGGAAGCCAACAATCCGTGATTGCGCTCGCCGCTCATCAGGGTGCCGTAGGTGAAAATCGCGCTGGGGATTGGCGAAGCGGGCGTGTTGCTGGCTGCCTCGAGAAACGCTTCGTGGCCGTGCCCGAAACGCGAAAGGCCGCGCGCGACGATCTCGCGGTACGCCGGCGATGGAGGCACGAAGGGGCCCACACGCTCCTCGCACACGCAATAGGTGGTTGCCGCATGAGCGCGCCCGTCATCGGTCAACGCGGTAACCGAGATTCGACGGTAGTACCGTCCGAACACACCTTCTTTCGCGTCGAGCCCTTCCCAATCGTGAACTCGAAATAGCGCGCCGGGGATCACCGCACCGCGACGCGGACGAATGTCGAGGGCGCCGCCCTTTCGAAGACGGGACTGGTAGTGGAAGACCAGCTCGTGATCGGGGAGCCATGCGGGGCCGAGGGGATCGATGGAATCCGCGTCGAATCCCTTATTCGCGCACCAAAGGTTCCAGTTCTGCAAATCAAGATTGGACCCGTAGGCAAAGTAGAACACACGGCAGTGTAGCACCGGCGCCGAAGCCCCGTCGGCGATGCGCAGCATCGACTCTACGGGGTGGCGCTGCGGCCGCGCCTGCCCTACCCTCGGCCCTCGATGGACCGCGACCTCTCAGGCCGGTGCGGAACCTGCGGTTGGTACACTCGCAAACGCGAGGAGCCCGACGGGTCTTGGGTAGGGGATTGCCGGCTTGGGCAGGGCCGTTGGCCCCTCAAGGACATGGCGACCTGTTCAAGTCACAAGTCCAAAGACACCCCTTGGGAACAGGCCCTCAAACGAAAGCCCGCGGCTGGGGTGCCGCGGATGTATCGCGATGAACCGGCGCCGAAACCGCGGCCGATCATTCCCTCGGAGATTGGAATCGACATGGATCAAGAAACCTTTCGACAAGTTCTGCGCGAAGTTCTCCTCGATGAGCTCGGCGTCCGTGAGGTCGAGCTCGGGGACCGCTGGAACGACGGTGAGCTGGTGCTCATCCCGGGCAAAGAGGGAACCCAGGAAAAACGCATCCCCCTCGACGTCTTCTTCAAGAAGATCGTCATGGTCCGAGACAAGCTCCGCGTCCTCGAACAAAAGGTCAACGGCAATAAGAACCTGAGCGACGAAGACAAGGTCCAACTCCAGCAGTACATCACCGGCTGCTACGGCTCCCTCACCACCTTCAACGTCCTGTTCAAAACCAAAGACGATCAGTTCGCCGGACAGAAGAAGTAGCCGCACTGGGGCGCGGAAAAAAGCGCGACACGGAATGCGACCATCAACCACACAATCGGAGAACGGCTCGTAGACGCGTCGATTAGTGCGTTAGGCCGAGGGCGTCTCGGTACCAGGCGTCGCTTGGGGCGTTGTGATTCCAGTAGTCGTCGATGATTGCCCGGCTCCGCACGGCCGTCGTGCGTTGCGGTCCGACGTTCTCTTCCCATGCTTGGATGACGTAGGGGAACTTCGGCTCGTAATAGATGATCAGGTCGCGGCCCAATGCGGGATATTTCACCTCGACCGCTGCAACGGGATGATCGATCAAGTCGGTCTCGACATCGGACTTCCGAGTCACCTCGGCCGGGTACGCGCGCAAAGCCTTGTGTCGCATCCGAATATAGTCGAGCGCAGGTATCAACTCCTGCTTGCCAACGGGGATCGCCGAGGGATCGATTCGAATCTGCGCCCAGATCCCGTCCTCCAACCGCGCGATCGGCAGCGTCGTTTTCTGGTCGGCGTCATCTTGGAAATACGAATGCAAAACGGCATGGAGGCCGTCGTCTCGACGGTTGATCTGGGTGTAGACATTTCCGCACCATTCCTGAATCGTGCTGCTCAGCTTGAGCGTCGGCCCCCTCGGTGGAAGCGCGGGCGTGAACGACGACGTCATCAAGGTGTACGGGTAGATTCCGGTATAGAAGCGCCGGTAGGCATTGAGCTTCAGCACAGAGATCCCGTCGGGCGAATCCCCGTGTTCCTGCTTCACTTGCAGGCGTGGAAGGAAATCCTCGGTGACGAAGACCAGGACGGCTTCTCCATCGTGCTGGTCGCCATATCTCGCTTGCCGAAGCGTGTAGCGGGTGAGCTCCGCGCGCCCCTGATACCAATAGCTGTCGAAGGCCGGGTACCGCTCTGCAAACGACTCGGGTGAGGGCACTCTGCCCTCGTAGATGTTGTTCGTACCCGATGTAGCCGCTGGACCGCCCGGGGAGGCGTCTTGGCACCCCGCAGCGATGAAACAAAGAACCGATGTACGAAGCAGGAAGCGCATCATGGCGAACCTCTAAATCATGCCGAGCTCGAGCTTTGCCGCTTCGGTCATTCGTTCGGGCGTCCAGGGTGGGTCCCAGACCAACTCGACGTGCGAGGTAGAAACACCTTCTACGCGACCCGACTTCTCGGCGACCTCTTCGACGATCGCGCCGGCGACCGGACACGCAGGCGCCGTCAGTGTCATTCGAATTTCGGCGCGGCCGTCTTCATCGACCTCGACGCCATAGATCAAGCCGAGGTCATAGATGTTCACGGGGATCTCCGGGTCGTAAATCGTCTCGAGCGCTTCGATGATGGCGGCCTGGACGCGCGCAGGATCGACTGGCGTAGCGGGCTTCTCTCCGCTCCCGCCGAGCGCCTCGGTGATCGGCTCGGTGGGTGGATGGTGCGGTTCCGTCACCGGCAAAAACACGTGGTCCGACGTGGTCCGCGGTTGGATCTTGTGGATCTTCAAACGTTCGATGTCGTCGCCCACCAATCTACTCCGTCGTTGCTTCGCCGCTCTGGTCGTGAAGAGCCTGTTTGAGCGTGTGCCAGCCGAGGGTTGCGCACTTGACGCGCATCGGGAACTCGCGGACGCCGGCGAAGACCGCAAGCTTTCCTAACGCTTCGAGGTCATCGTCGGAGCCGTCGTCGCCCGTGACCATGGTATGAAACTTGGAGAACAGGGCGTCGACCTCGGGGACGGTCATGCCCTTGATCGCCTCGGTCATCGTGGAGCACGATGCCTGAGAGATGGCACAGCCTTGGCCGATGAAGCCCACATCGGAAATCGTCTCGCCGTCCAGCTGCAGACGCAGCGCGATCTTGTCACCGCAGAGGGGATTGTAGCCACGTCCTTCTCGGTTGTGCGGCTCAGGGAACCTGTGGTTCCGAGGGTTCCTGCCGTGGTCGAGAATCACTTCCTGGTAGAGCTCGCGGAGGTCCATCAGCCGAACAGCTCCTGCACTTTTCGAAGTGCTGTGCCCAAGGCATCGATGTCGCCGCGGCTGTTGTACATGCCGAGCGATGCCCGCGCGGTCGCGGCGATGCCGAAATGCTCCATCACCGGCTGCGCGCAATGATGTCCCGTCCGAATGGCGACGCCCTCGGCATCGACGATCGTGCCGATGTCATGCGGATGCGCCGAGTCCATCAGGAAGGAAAGAACCGCGACCTTGCCCGGCGCGGTGCCGATGACGCGCAACCCTGGAACCGCTTCGAGTGCTTCGGTCGCATAATGGAGCACGGCGTTCTCGTGTGCGTGAATCAGCCCCGCATCGAAGGACGAGAGGTAGTCGATCGCCGCACCCAGGCCGATCGCCCCGGCAATGTGCGGCGTCCCCGCTTCGAACTTGTAGGGAAGATCGTTGTAGATCGTCTCCTCAAACGTCACCGAGCGGATCATGTCACCGCCACCTTGGTAGGGCGGCATCTTGTCGAGGAGCCGTTCTTTGCCGTAGAGCACCCCAATGCCCGTCGGGCCGTAGAGCTTGTGGCCGCTGAAGGTATAGAAGTCACAGTCGAGCGCCTGCACGTCGACATCGACGTGCGAAACGGCCTGCGCACCATCGAGCAAAACCGACGCGCCGCGCTCGTGCGCAAGCGCGATGAGCTCTTCCACGGGCAGCACCGTCCCGAGCGCATTCGAAACGTGTGCCATCGCGACCAAGCGCGTCCGCTCGCTGAGCTTCTTCTCGAAAGCTTCCCGCAAGACCTCTCCTCGGTCGGTCATCGGCACCACCACGAGCTTGGCGCCCGTCTGCTGGCAGAGGATTTGCCAAGGGACGATGTTTGAGTGGTGCTCGAGCTCGGTTACCAGAACCTCGTCGCCCTCACGAAGCGAGCTGCGCCCCCAGCTTTGCGACACCAGGTTGATCGCCTCGGTCGTTCCACGGGTGAACACGATCTCGGTCTTCTTCGAGGCGTTCACGAAGTTGCGAACCTTCTCGCGTGCCTCTTCGAAGCGAGCCGTCGCCCGCTGCGAGAGCAGATGAACCGCACGGTGAATGTTGGCGCAGTCGCGGGCGTAGACTTCGTCCACCGCGTCGATCACCGATTGCGGCTTGAGCGTAGTGGCGGCGCTATCGAGGTAGACCAAGGGCTTGCCGTGTACGTCTTGATGAAGCGCTGGGAAGTCCGCGCGCACCCGCTCGACGTCAAACACCTCGGAGGAAGCAGCGACGATGGGCGACACCTCGTTCACGTGACCTCCCGAATCTCGTCACCATGCGGAATTCGTGAAAGCAGCGCCTCGCGCATTCGAGCCCGTGTCGGCTCATGGCTCATGCGATCTACGATCGACTCCACGAACGCATAGGTCAGCATCGCGAGCGCGAAATCCTCTGGGACACCGCGTGCACGAAGGTAGAAGAGCTGGTCCTCGTCGAGCGCGCCCACGGTGGCGCCATGGCTACAGATCACGTCGTCTGCGTCGATCTCGAGATGCGGCTTGGTGTGAATGGTCGCCGTATCGGAGAGAAGGAGGTTGCGATTCTCCTGGTGCGCCTCGGTCTTCTGAGCGTCGCGGTGCACGATGACGACTCCATCGAACACTGCGGTACTCTTCCCGGACACGATGCCTCGGTAGGTCTGCCCGCTGCGGCAGTGGGGCGCCTGATGCTCCACCAAGGTGTGGTGGTCGACGTGATCGTCTCCGTCGGTCAGATACGCGCCGTCGAGCTGACACTCGGCGCCCTTGCCCTGCAGCAGGCAGCGTACATCAAAGCGCAACAGGGCGCCGCCCAGGGTCACGACGGTGGAGCGGTAGCCGCTGTCTGCATCTTGACGAACATCCACGCGACCGATCTGCAGGCCGGCGTTTTCGTGAACACGCACGTGGTTCATCTTGGCGTTGCGACCGAGCTCGACCTCGACCACCGAGTTGCTCAGCTGAGCGGCTCTGCCGCCAGCATACGTCTCGATTAAGGTCAGCTCGGCGCCCTCGCCTGCGGTAATCAGCACGCGGGGGTAAACTACGCCTGGCTCCGATGATGTAGGGCTCGTATGGCTGATCTCGATCGGCGCCTCGACGACTGCGCCCGCAGGAACGTCGATCCAGAGCCCATCGCGGAACAGCGCTGTATTGAGCGCAGCAAAGTGGGTAGGCGCGCCGCCCAAGTCGAGCCGCCCTTGCAGAAGCTCAGGCTGTGATTCGAGGACCTCGGTCAGGCCGCGGACCGTGACACCCTCGGGAACCCCCGAAACCAGAGCGGGAACACCCTCGTCATCCCGCGAGAACTCGGAATCGACGAGCGAGCGAACCGGCGTGAAGCGCCAAGCCTCCGTGCGCTTGGTGGGAAGGCCCTGCTCGCGGAGCGTCGCCGCAGCCCGTCCACGGAGCGTGCGCAACCAATCCGGCCCCGTATCGAACGAGGCGGGAAGACTCGCGAGTAGCGTCTGGCTGGTTGCCTCTGTCACAGCTGAGTTGCGTCCCGGACTTCGCTGTACCCCTCTTTCTCGAGCCGTTTGGCGAGGTCCTTGTCTCCGGTTCGAACGATCTGACCGTTGATCAGCACATGCACGACGTCCGGCACGATGTAATCGAGGAGGCGCTGATAGTGCGTGATGACCAGCAGGGCCCGATCTGGCCCGCGAAGGCCGTTCACACCTTGCGCGACGACCTTGAGCGCGTCGATGTCGAGGCCGGAGTCCGTCTCGTCAAGCACCGCGAGGGAGGGCTCGAGCATGGCCATTTGATAGATCTCGTTTCGCTTTTTCTCGCCACCGCTGAAGCCATCGTTGACCGAGCGCTTGGTGAGCTCGTCCGGCAGCTGAACCAATGCGGCCTTCTGCTTCGAGAGCTTCATGAAATCGATCGCATCGAGCGGGTCTTCTCCGCGATGTTTTCGAATGGCGTTGAGGGCGGCCTTCAGGAAATAGATGTTGCTCACGCCCGGAATCGCGACGGGGTACTGAAAGCCCAAGAAGACACCCTCGGCGGCGCGAAGCTCGGGCGCCATCTCGAGCAGATCTTGCCCTTTGTAGAGTACGCTCCCTTTGGTGACTTCGTAGCCCTCGCGGCCGGCGAGGGCGTACGCAAGCGTGCTCTTCCCGGATCCGTTCGGCCCCATGATCGCGTGCACTTGCCCCGCCTCGATGTCGAGGTTGATCCCCTTGAGGATGGGCTTGCCGTCTACTTCGACGTGCAGGTCCTCGATCTTCAACATCAGCCGACTGCTCCTTCCAAGCTCACGCCGAGGAGCTTCTGCGCCTCGACTGCAAATTCCATGGGCAGCTCTTTCAAGACTTGCTTGGCAAAGCCGTTGACGATGAGGCTCACCGCATCTTCTTCCGAAAGCCCACGCTGCCGGCAGTAGAAGAGCTGGTCGTCTCCGATACTCGAGGTCGTCGCTTCGTGCTCGAGCTTCGACGAGGCGTTGCGCACATCGACGTAGGGCACGGTGTGCGCCGCGCATTTGTCCCCGATGAGAAGCGAATCACATTGGGTGTAGTTTCGGGCGTTGGTCGCGCCACGGGAGATTTTCACGCCGCCCCGGTAGGTCTGCTGTCCATGGCCCGCGCTGATACCCTTGGAAATGATGGTGGATTTCGTGTTCTTGCCGAGGTGGATCATCTTGGTCCCGGTGTCGGCTTGTTGACGGTGGTTGCTCAAAGCCACCGAGTAGAACTCCCCGATCGAGTCGTCGCCCTTGAGAATGCAACTCGGGTATTTCCAAGTGATCGCCGAGCCTGTTTCGACCTGCGTCCAGCTGATCTTCGAGCGGGCGCCCTCGCAGAGGCCGCGCTTGGTGACGAAGTTGAAGATGCCACCCTTCCCGTTCTCGTCGCCGGGATACCAGTTCTGCACGGTGGAGTACTTGATTTGGGCGTCCTCGTGCGTGATCAGCTCGACGACCGCGGCGTGCAGCTGATTTTCGTCCCGCATCGGCGCCGTGCAGCCCTCGAGATAGCTCACGTAGCTACCCTCGTCCGCGATGATGAGCGTCCGCTCGAACTGTCCGGTGTTGGCGGCGTTGATCCGGAAGTAGGTCGACAGCTCCATCGGGCAGCGCACGCCCTTTGGAATGTAGACAAACGAGCCGTCGCTGAAGACCGCGCTGTTGAGTGCCGCAAAGAAATTGTCGGAGACGGGTACGACCGAGCCCAGGTACTTCTTGATGAGCTCGGGGTGCTCCTTCACCGCCTCGGAAAACGACATGAAAATGACGCCGACCTCCGAGAGCCTCTTCCGGAACGTCGTGGCAACCGATACGCTATCGAACACGGCATCGACCGCGACACCAGCCAGGATTTCCCGCTCGTGGAGCGGAATCCCCAGCTTTTCATAGGTCCTGAGGAGCTCCGGATCGACTTCGTCGAGGCTCTTCGGCGCGTTCTCGTTCGTCTTCGGCGCCGCGTAGTAGCAGATGTCCTGATAATTGATCTTCGGGTAGCTGACCTTGGCCCAGGTCGGCTCCTTCATGTCGAGCCAGCGCCGATAGGCTTTGAGTCTCCATTGGAGAAGCCAATCGGGCTCTTGCTTCTTGTTCGAGATGAAGGCGACGATCTCTTCACTCAAACCGGGCGGCGCGTACTCCTGTTCGATGTCGGTGATGAAACCGGCGTCGTAACGCTTCTTGAGGATGTCGTCGATTTGTTCCGTTGCTGCTGACATGAGTTACTCCAACTCAGTGAACGTCGTTGCTCTGCGTGCCGGCGTCGCGCATCCGCTCGGCATCCTTGCCCGAGAGCGCGATCGACACGAGCTCCGCCGTGCCTGGGAACGCCATGTCCGCCAGGCTGATCTCGGACAGGGCGCGGTGGACCGCAAGATTGATGCGCTGCCAGTTGGCCCGGACCCCGCAGTTGGTTTCATACTCGCAAAATGAATCGGTGCTTTCGTCTGAGCACTCGGTCACTGCAATCGGGCCTTCGATCGCTTCGATGACCTCGTTGATCCCGATCTGCTCGGGACGACGAGCAAGCGCGTAGCCGCCTTTTGCACCGCGCTGCGAGATCACCACGCCGGCTCGCGCCAGCTTCTTCAAGACCTTGCTCGCGGTCGGTTCGGGGATTTGGGTCTGCAGGGCCAGGTCGCGGGCAGCATGTGCCCCGTCCGCGGCGGCCAAGTGGCTGGCCAGCACGACTGCATAGTCGGTCATTTTCGAAATTCGGAGCATTTTCAGAGAGTTATATACCGGACCGTTTCAGTCCCATATGTGGATCTAGAGTACGGCTGCCTGGGTGTCAAGGTTGGCCCATGGCCAAGACCTTCGACTCATTCAACGACAAGCTCCGGAGCTTCATCGACCGGCAGAAGATGTTCTTCGTCGCGACCGCACCGTCGACTTCCGAGGGGCATGTCAATGTGTCGCCAAAAGGCCTCGCGGGCACCTTCGCGGTGCTCGACGATCGCACGATCGCGTATCTCGATTTCACTGGGAGCGGCGTCGAAACGATCGCCCATCTTCGCGAGAATGGCCGCATCTGTTTGATGTTCTGTGCATTTGAAGGCCCGCCGAGAATCGTCCGCGTGCACGGTGTCGGCGACGTCGTGGAGCCATCCGACGACGAGTTCGAACGCTTGCGCGACCGGTTCGACGACTACCCGGGGGTGCGCTCGATCATCCGGATTCGCGCAAGCCGCATCAGCGACTCCTGCGGTTACGGCGTGCCGTTATACGACTACCAAGGCGAGCGTGATCAACTTCCGCGCTGGGCGGACAGCAAAGGCGAGGATGGTCTCGCCAAGTACCAACGGGACAACAACGCCGAGAGCCTCGACGGGCTACCGAGCTTGCTCGGGAACCAATAAGATCGGCATGGGTGAGACGCGAAGGCAACGCGAGGCCGTGCTTCCGACCAGCAATCGGCCCAGCACACCTTGCCTATGCGTGCCGACGACCATGATGTCGGCCTGGACCGCCTCCGCCGCCTTGCACATCGCATGCGAGGCATAATCAGCGGAAACCACTTGGTGATGCTCGGCCCCAGGCGCATGCTCGTCGACGTACGCCGCGAGTTTTTTGCCGGCTTCGAGCTTGCTCTGGTCGCGCAAGACCTGGCGCCAGGTGCGCTCCTCGTCGGGCTTCTCCTCGCCGCCAGCCGGGATGACGACATTGGCAATGTGTAGCTCGCCGTTCACGCGCGCGGCCGCGCGCTTCGCCCAGGTGACGGCGGCCAAAGACGATGGAGAGAAGTCGGTGCCGACGAACCAGTTCGTGCCTTCGAGCGCGTCGGGAATGGGAGCGTCACCGGTCGCGACGAAGACCGGGCGGTCGGCCGCGCGGATTACGCGCTCGACGGTCGAACCAAGAACGAGCTCTTTGGTCCCCCTGCTCTCGACCGATCGAGGTCCGTTCGACCCATACGCGCCGATGGTGATCAGGAACGCGCCTCGATCGCCCGCGAACTCCGGAATGACCCGCCATGGCCTGCCGCGAACGACGAATGTTTCGCATTCGACACCTGCGGCAACGCAACGATCCCGCTCCTTTTGAAGCTCGGCCTCGAGCACGGCCTCGTAGTGCGAAGCGTCTGCCCTCGCGGCCTCGGCCGCCGCCTGAAATTCGGGGGCCTCCGGCCACCAAGAATCCGTGTCATCGAGGACGTGAACCAGGTCGATCCGCACGCCGAAGGCCTTGGCCGCCGCGATCGCGAGATCGACGGTTCGTGGGCCCGCTGAGGTCAAATCGGTTGCACAAAGAATGCTCGCTGCTGCCATGCGCAAAGCATAGATCAACCCGTTGGAGGCGCACATGGTCGGCGCTACGCTAGGGCAGACCAATGGACGACGCGCCGATTTACATGGACCACCACGCGACGACTCCCGTCGACGAGCGGGTCCTCGCACGGATGCTTCCTTACTTCGTCGACCGGTTCGGCAATGCTGCGAGTCGGGTGCACGCCCACGGCTTGGCCGCCCGGGATGCCGTAGAGCTTGCGCGGGCCGAGGTCGCGGGCCTGGTTGGGGCCAGGCCCCAGGAGCTGATCTTCACCTCGGGTGCGACCGAGAGCGACAACTTGGCGATCCGCGGGGTCGCCGAAGCGCGCAAGGCCGACGGCAATCACATCGTCACCGTCCGCACCGAGCACAAGGCCGTGCTCGATAGCTGCACCACTCTCGAACGCGAGGGCTGGCAGGTGACCCGCCTCGACGTGGACGAAGAGGGCCTGGTGTCGCCCGATTCCATCGCCGCTGCGCTCACCGACCAGACGGTGCTGCTCAGCGTGATGCTTGCCAACAACGAGGTGGGCATCGTGCAGCGCCTCGCCGAGATCGGCGCGCTCGCGCGGGCGCGCGGCGTCTTGTTTCATTGCGATGCGGCTCAGGGCGTCGGCTACTTGCCGTTCTCGGTCGAAGATCTGCAGATCGACCTAGCGAGCTTCTCTGCGCACAAGATGTACGGTCCCAAAGGCGTGGGCGCGCTCTACGTACGGCGGCTCGTGCAGACGCGCGGGATGCTTGCGGCGCAGATGCATGGCGGTGGGCACGAGCGTGGGCTGCGCTCGGGAACACTCAACGTGCCAGGTGTCGTAGGCTTTGGTGCGGCGGCGACGATCATGAAAGACGAGGGCAAGACGGAGGCGGCGCGGCTCGAGTCGCTTCGAGATGCCCTGAGGGATCGGCTCCTCTCTGAGCTCGAAGAAGTACGGTTGAACGGCGCGGCCGCTCCGCGGCATCCAGGAAACCTCAACTTGTCGTTCGGCTACGTGGACGGCCCTCGACTGCTTTTAGATCTCAGCGAGGTGGTATCCGTCTCGAGCGGCGCCGCCTGTAGCAGCGCGACCGAAGGACCCAGCTACGTACTGGAAGCCATGGGCGTGCCGAAGGCATGGAGCGCCGCCTCCGTTCGCTTCGGGCTCGGGCGGCACACGACCGCGGACGAGGTCCAATCCGTCGGCGATGCCGTGGTTGAAACCGTCTCCCGGCTGAGAGAGCGCTCCCCTCTTTGGGCTCGAAGGGCCAGCGGAAAGCCGGTCGAATGGTAACGGAGCCCGTAACCTGGCGAAACCGTGCGTCCCGCCTTACATAGAGAGAGATGAGCGAAGCGAAGGGCATCACGCTGACACCGAAAGCCGTGCAGATGGCGAAGGCAAAGCTCGCCGACGCCGGCGAGCCCGTCGAAGGGCTGCGGCTGGGCGTCAAAGGCGGCGGCTGCTCCGGCTACTACTACGTGTACGATTTCGCCAAAAAGGTCCGGCCCAACAAAGATTTGGTGTTCGACTTCGACGGTCTCAAAGTCGTCGTCGACAACCGAAGCATCGAGTTTCTCGCGGGCGCCGTGCTCGATTGGGAGCAAAGCCTGATGAGCTATGGGTTCAAATGGACGAACCCAAACGCAACTGGCGACTGCGGTTGCGGCGAGTCCTTCGAGGTCAGCTAGAAGCCCTGTTCGAGCGGCACCGGAATCGGATTCGGGAGGTCCACATAGGGCTGAAGATCCTCGGCAGTACAATCCAACGGAAGCGCTTCGGGTGAGTTGAGCTCGACCGAGCGGCAGCAGCGATCGAACGCCGGCTCGGGGCCCCCCCTCCCAGGATTGGCGCAGGGCTCTGGAATTGGAAGCTCGACCGGCGCGACTTGGTCGGCGATGCGGGCCCGGATTCCTTGGAAGCTAAAGGCTACGCCAGTCGCAGTGCATTCATCGTCGGGGCTTCCCACATCGGGATCGCTGCGGAGATCGAGATTGTCGGTGAGCAGGCCGAGGATGCTTCCCTGAAGTGTCTCGTCGCAAACCCCCAGAGGCTCGAGTGCGGAGACCAGCTTGCCCGCAGGGAATCGACCCGCGATCAGGCCCTTTTCCAATGTCTGTCCGTCTTCGCTGAGGTCCGCGATCACAAATCCGTTGATCGAAATCGAGAAACTGCCGGGGCCGGTCAAAAACACGAACGTGGAGCCCGTATCCAGCGGGAGCACGACACGGCGGTTGCTGATGTAGGCATCCGTTTGCCACACCACCGGTCGGTCGAGGTCTCCGGTAATCAAGGTCGAAGGGTCGACAAAAAAGTGGTCGTTCCCATCCCACGCCGGGTCCGGGGCCTCTTCCGTGGAGCCCGGCAGCATCAGGCGAGAGCCACTGGACCCTCCCCACTCCAAGTCGGAGATGTCGTCGAGAGACGTTCCATCGACGGCAAAGAAGGTCGACACGTCAACCTTCGCGTCGTTTGGACTGCCGTTCCAATTGCGCAAGCGCATGAGGACCGTACCCCGACCGCAGCCCTGATTGAGTGCGATGTTGTCCTCGAGACAGGCGACCAGGCCTACGACCGTCGGTAGGACGTATTGTCCAAAGGCGTTGTCGATCCCCTTTTGCCCGTCGAGGGGGGGCTGCCCGTTGGCCGCGACGCACTCGGCGGCATCGAGGACCGACACGGTGTTCATCCCGTCCAGATCGAGGCCGAACCGTCGCCAGCGATCCCCGGACTGGTCGAGCGATACGTTGCGGAACGCGAAGACCGCCTCGACATCATCGGCCTCTGAGCTGGTGCTCGCCGGAGGACGAATCGGAACGCCCGCCAGCCCCTTGTCCACCAGGCTGGCGTCGTAGACGCTGCAGGCCACAGCGGCCGGCAGAAGGGCCACGAGCAAGACGTTGAAAGAGTTCTTCATCGGTTCCACGCCGTCCACGACGTCTTAAAAATCTAGCATCAACATAATAGAACAGCGACAAAAGACTCCCAGAGATTGTACGATGCCGCACAAACAGCGCGCGAGACCCGTCTCCATCCGGGCGGGGCCTAAGGGCCGGCCATTTCGCCGGATGTGGGGCGTCGAGACCAGAATGCGGCCAGCGCGCTACCGATGATGCAATGGGTAATCGCCGAGATCGCGCTTGGAATCACGGTGAGCGGGTTGGCGAAGTGGGCTTGCGCAAGGACCGCACCCAAGCCGGAGTTCTGCATTCCGACCTCGATCGAGGTCGTCCGCGCGACCGTGCCAAAGCCCCCGCTGAGACCGCCGAACAGGTAGCCGAGAAAGAAGCCAAAGGCATGCGCCGTGACCACGGCGCCGAGCAACTGCAGCCCGGATTCGAGCACGGCATCCTTCCGCGCCCCGAGTATTGCCGACACGATCAGAACGATCATGAGCACTGCAGCTGCTGGTGCGACGGGGAGTAGCTTCTCGGTGAGCTTCGGCACGTAGCGTCGCATGAAAAGCCCTAGCGCAACCGGAAGCAGGACCACCTTTGCGGTGCTGAGAAACAGGGCCCAGCCGTCGACGTCGACTCGGCTGCCGACGATCCAAGTCGTGAGCAGCGGCGTGCACGCAGCCGCGAGCATCGTCGAGAACGCGGTCATCGAAACGGAAAGCGCGACGTCGGCCTTGGCCAAGTAAGCGATCACATTGGAAGCCGTTCCGCCCGGACAGCAGCAGACCAACACCAGGCCGACGGCAAACGCGGTGGGAAGTTGAAACAGATAGCCCACGCCCCAGCCGAGCAACGGCATGACCGTGTACTGCAGGAGCACTCCCCAAACAATGGGCGCAGGGGAGCGAAAAACGCGCGAGAAATCTGAAAGCTCGAGCGTAAGCCCCATGCCGAGCATGATGATCTGCAGCCCCGGCGTGATCAGCCCGTACTCGAGAAACCAGTCGAAGGCCGGCGGGTAAATGAGCGCTGCGACACCGCCGAGGGTGACCCAAAGGGGAAAGAACCGAACGAACGCAGCCACGAGGTCGCCATGTAGCACAGCATGCGTGGGCGCGGGCCGAGCGAGACGCCGTCGTGCTTCCATGCTAGAAGTCCCGATCTCATGTTTCGCCCGCCTACCGACGACGTCCGGATCGACGACCTTCGCCCTCTGATCCCGCCCGCCATCTTGATGGAAGAGATCCATCCCGGGGAAGAATCAATCACGCGGATCGCGACCGAGCGCCAAGAGATCAGCGACATCGTTCACGGCAAGGATGACCGACTGCTCGTGGTCGTCGGCCCGTGCTCCATTCACGACGCGGACGCTGCGCTAGAGTACGCCCAGCGGCTCAAAGCGCTGCGCGATGAGCATGTCAAAGATCTGTTCATCGTCATGCGCACCTACTTCGAGAAGCCACGCACCACCGTCGGGTGGAAGGGCCTGATCAACGATCCCAACCTCGACGGAAGCTTCGACATCAACCACGGACTGCGCGTATCACGCGGCTTGCTGAGCGCGCTGGCGGAGTTGGGCCTGCCGAGCGGGACGGAGTTCCTCGATCCGATTTCGCCGCAGTTCGTCGCGGACCTGGTGTCCTGGGGAGCAATTGGCGCGCGAACGACCGAGAGCCAGGTTCATCGCGAGCTGGCGAGCGGGCTGTCGATGCCGGTGGGCTTCAAGAACGGGACGCGAGGGACGGTGCTGATCGCCGTCGAAGCGGTGAAGGCGGCCCGGAACCCGCATCATTTCCTTTCGGTCACCAAGCAAGGCCTGACGGCCATCGTTGCAACCAAGGGCAATCTGGATTGCCACGTCATCTTGCGCGGCGGCGGCGGCAAGCCGAACTACGAGCCGGAGCACGTCGCCTCGACGGTGGAGATGCTCGAGGCGGCCGGGCTCGAAGGTCGCATCATGGTCGACTGTAGTCACGCCAATAGCCAGAAAGACCACGAGAAGCAGGCGGGCGTCGCGATCGCGATTGGGCAACAGCTCGCCGAAGGCAGCACCAAGGTGTTCGGGGTGATGCTGGAAAGCTTTCTGGTCGGCGGGCGTCAAGACAACAAGCCTGGCACCGAGCTCCAATACGGGCAGAGCATCACGGATGCGTGCATGAGTTGGGACGTCACCGTGCCCGTCCTCGAAGGCCTGGCGGACGCGACTCGAAAGCGCCGAATGGCAGGAACCTGAGCGAGCTCGAGGCTCTAGAACGGGGCCGGCTCGGGCACTGGAACTCGAATGGCGTTCGAGAGGGAGTCGAAGCGCGCTGCCTTGACGACCTTCTCGAAGGTGTCGCAGGTTTCCGCCCTCGACTTGCCGCTCAGCCATTGGCTCGGACAGCAGCGATCCACCTGGATGGGCCCGCTGTTTGCGCAGGGCTCGAGCGCTGCTCGTGAAGATGCTGCGAGCCCTGCAACCTGGCCGACCACCGCGCTGAAGGTCACGCCCACGCTGAAGGCGTCGCATTCCATTCCGGTTCGATCGTGTTCCGGGAAGCCGACGATATCGGCAAACTGCCCGATGAGCGATTGCATGAGCTCGGCATCGAACGCGCAGAGACCGACCTTTGGCGTGATCTGCGCGAGCTTCTCGAGAGTGAGCCGGCCTGCGAAAAGCCCGCTCGTGAGCTTCGTACGCTCTTGATCGATGTCGCCCATCAGATAACCGCCGTTGACTGCGATCGTCATGTCGCCGTCACTCGGCAACGTGCCGTCACCGGCGATCAGCTCGAACGCGGTGCCTGGAGCTAACGGCACGACTAGGCGGCCGTGCGACACATAGGCATCTGCTTGCGGTCTCTTCGGCAGATCGAGGCTAGGCTGGCCGGATTCGTCCGCATCGAAGTCGTCTGGGTCGAGGTACCAGTAGTCCTGTTGCTCCCAGCGGGGAGGCGGCGCGTCGACACCCGGGCGCCCGCTCAGATACACGAGATTCACCGGATCGGAGCCCTCAAAACCGACGAGCGCGGGATCTTCGCTCGTGGCGTCAACGGCGTTGGTGAGCACCACCGATACGCTCGCGTCATTGTCGAGCCCGTTCCAACCCCGAACCCAAAGCAGTATCGTGCCGATCCCGCGGCCCTGCGTCAGCGCCAGGTTGTCTTCGAGGCATGGGAGCGCGGTTCCTACCGCTGGCAATAGAAGCGAGCCGATCGCATTGTCGACTCCTTTCTCGCCGTCGACCACGGCCTGGCCGACGACTTCGCCATCGACCGTCGGCGGCTCGCAGGTGGCGTCATTGGGACCAGTCGTTATCGCCGAATCGAGATCGATGCCAACACGTGCGGCCATCTCGGCAGACTGCCGGAGAAAGATTTCGTTGAACGCGAAGAGGAGCGACTCGCTGTCGTCTGGAGAGCTCGTGTTTGCGGCTGGCCGCGCGGGCAGGCCCGCCACGCGACCATCGATCAGGCTCGCATCGTAGACCGAGCAGGCAAGCGCGAAGACGAGCGGGCACAGGCCGGTAAGCCGGCTAAGACCACGCATCGCGTCGCCGCGTCTCCTCCCCACGGCTACAGGGTAGCAAGCTGGCCGTACAGGCCAAGAAACCCTAAGCCGAAGGCGCCATCGTTCGGATGAACATCTCGACCATCTCCCAGGGTAGATTCGAGGGCAGATTGAGGATCGGGAGGTCGATTCCGTATTCGCGCCGGCGCTTCAGCTCCGAAATGCAGTGTTGAGGGTCGCCCGCGATGCTGAGCGCTTCGATCATCTCGTCGGAGACCGCATCGGCTGCCTGCGACCGGGTCTTCTTGTCACCGTAGAGCTCGTCGACCCTTTTGCACTCGTCTGCGTATCCAAACCCGCTCAGAAGCTCCTTGTAGTAGTCGCCCATGCCACCGATGTAGAAGGCGATGATCTGACGGGCCTCACGAACGCCCGCCTCGCCGAGCGGGATGACCGTCGTGAATGGCGCCGTGGTGATTTCGTTAGGGTCGCGCCCCGACTTGGCTGCGCCGTCTGCGATCCAAGTATGGCCCTGGTCGAGCTTGGTGTACGGCCAGAACGTGGGAATCCAGCCGTCGGCGAGCTCGCCGATCGAAGTGATCGATTTCTGTTTGAGCGCTGCGACGTAAATCGGCACGTCGACGCGAAGCGGTTTCATCGCGAGCTCGAAGGGCCGGTAGTCGTGAAGCTTGGCGCCGCTTTCGGTGAGCCGCTTTCCGGCGAGCAGGGTCTTGGTCACCCGGATCACATCGCGTAGCTGAGTCAGCGGCTTGTCGAACTGGCGCGCGTGAAAGCCTTCGATGACCCGCTTGCCGCTCGTACCCATGCCGAGGATGAGACGGCCTTCACTAATCTCGTCGACCGTCGCTGCGTTCATCGCCATGAGGCCGGGCGAGCGGCTGAAGCAGTTGACGATCCCGGTGCCGATCTTGATCTGCTTGGTGTGCACCGCGATCTCGGTCAGAAGCGAGAAGATTTCGTAGCCCCAGGCCTCGGGAATCCAGAAGGAATCGTAGCCAAGCTCGTCCGCGAGAATCGCGGCTTTCAGATAGAGCTTGCGGTCGTAGTCTTTCCAGAATGGGAGAAGCCCGGTTCGTTCGGTCATCGATTGCCTCCGGAGCTGCAAGTAGCCCCGTTGAGATGGGGTTTCAAGAGCCTGCTCGCCTTGACAGTGTCCGGCGATTCATGCGACGAGCCTGTCTCCGCAGGAACCCCAACGGATGAAGATCGACGCCGGATTGCTGGTCACCGACATGAAGCAGGTCGCCACGCGGGTTCACGAGCTCGAGGAGGCCGGCTTCGACGGATGCTTCACCTTCGAGGGACCGCACGAACCGTTCATGCCGCTGGTGCTCGCGGCCGAGCACTCGAAGCTCGAGGTCGGCACCGGCCTCGCAATCGCCTTCGCACGTACCCCCATGACCGTCGCGAACGTGGCGCACGACCTGCAGCAGTTTTCCGGTGGCCGCTTCTGGCTCGGGCTCGGATCGCAGATCAAGCCGCACATCGAAGCTCGATACAGCATGCCCTGGGGCAAACCGGTTTCGCGCATGAAGGAGTTCGTGCGGGCCCTTCGGGCAATCCTCGCGAGTTGGAACGACAACGAGAAGCTCGACTTCCGCGGAGACTTCTACACGCACACGCTGATGCCGCCGATCTTCAATCCCGGTCCGGCCAAGGGCGGCGCGCCGCCGATCTATCTCGGTGGCGTCGGGCCAAAGATGACCGAAGCGGCAGGCGAAGTCGCGGACGGCATGCTCTTGCATCCCTTTCACACCGAGCGCTCGCTCCAACAAGTGATGCTGCCGAACCTGACGAGAGGCTTGGCCGCATCGGGGCGCGAGCTCTCCGAGTTCACCCTTTGCGCACAGGTCCTGGTCGTGACCGGCAAAGATGAGGCCGGCTTCGAGAGCGCGCGGGCCATGACGCGAAATCAGATCGCCTTCTACGCATCGACGCCTGCGTATCGCAGCGTGCTCGAAGCCGAGGGCTGGGGCGAGCTCCAGCCGGAGCTTCGTAGGCTCACCAAGGAGGGCCGTTGGCACGAAATGGCCGCGCTGATCGACGATGAGCTCCTGGGCCGCATCGCTGCTGTGGGCACGCCCGATGAAGTCGCCGAGATCTTGCACCGGCGCTACGGCTCCCTCGCAGGAAGGCTCGGCTTTGCGTCGCCATTCCCGCTCCCGCAAGGCTGCGCGTCCGAGATCATCAGCAAGCTGCGAAGCCAGTCTAACACCGCATGACCGGACCTCGCTGCATTCCGCTCGAAGCTATTTCCAATGAAGCCGTGGGCGGCAAGGCCGAAGGGCTGGTCCGTTTGCTGGACTACGGGTTCGATGTACCTCCGGGCTTCGTCGTGATGGGCGCCCGCTCCGGCCGCCTGCCAGACGACCTCGACGCGCACTACGCCCGAATCGGCGCAGGCAAGGTTGCGGTTCGGTCCTCCGCCATCGGAGAAGATTCCGGTGACGCGTCCTTTGCCGGGCAGTACGAGACGGTGTTGAACGTCGAGGGCAGCGAGGCTCTTCGCTCTGCGATCGAGGACTGTCTTCGTTCGTTGGAGAACGCGCGTGCCCTTGCATACCGCGACGAGCAGACCGGCCAGCGCGAAGCTCAGATGAACATCGTCGTGCAACGGATGGTCGATGCGCGGGCAGCCGGTGTGCTGTTCACGGCACACCCCGTGAATGCTCGACGCGACCAAATCGTCGTCGACGCGGTGACTGGCCTCGGCGAAGCCTTGGTCAGCGGACGGGCCGTACCAGACCATTGGCTAGTGGCGCGAGACGGCTCGGTGATCGAGCGCGAGCTTCAGGGTGACGAGCCGATCTTGAGCGATGCCGAGCTCGCTCGTTTGGTCGACGGGGCCCTCCGCGCCGAAACAGGGTACGGCGCACCGCTCGACATGGAGTGGGCCATAGACCAGGACGGTTCGCTTCGATGGCTCCAGGCGCGGCCGATCACGCAGCTTCCGGCGGACCCGAACGAGCTCGACACCAAGCCAAACCCCGACGACGTCTACACCTGGTGCAACATTGGAGAGATGATGCCGGGGGCGGTCACCCCGCTGACGTTTTCGGTGACTGCGCGCGGCATCGACCTCGGTATGCAGGGGGCTTACCGGCGAATGGGGGCCAAGGTACCGCACAGCGACGAGCTTCGATACGTGGGAATGTACTTCGGTCACCTGTTCCTCAACCTTTCGAACTTGTCCGAGCTCGCGTCCGCCGTGGCCGGGTCGAACAAAAGCCAGATGTGCATCGCGCTTTGCGGCAGAGACATCGAAGAGCTTGCCGACCCGGAGCCGGAACCGTCCTGGCGGCGGGCGTTCAACGGCGTCCGCTACTTCTCGCTCCTCGTCTCGGCCGCAAAGCATCGCAACGACCTCGATGCGCTTCTGGGAGGCTTGAACCTGCCCGCGCGAGGCACCGCGAGGCAACTCTACCGTGCGATCGACGAGAACCTTCCGCAGATCTGGCGAGCGTACGAGCTCCATCTGCTGTCTTCATCATCGGCCGGCGCACTGAGCCCCATCTTGCTCGGCGTCCTCGCGAAGGGAGAGGAGCCGACTCAAGCGCATCACGCAGAAGTCGCAGACATGCTCGCAGGCGCGAAAGACGTCGAGAGCGCCGACATCGCCGAGGGGGTCGAGCGGCTGATCGACCTGCTGCTCGTGCAGGAGCGGGCCGAGGAGGCCTTTGCCACAGCCGATCCGGACGCTGCGCTTGCCTGGCTTTGTTCGAACGAGGCGGGCGAGGCGAGCTTGGAGTTTGCGCAGTACCTAGCAAGACACGGTCATCGCGCGGTCCGGGAGCTCGAGCTCCGGCAAAAGGAATGGGCCGTCGATCCGGCTCCACTGATCGGCTCCCTGCAGTCTGGCCTGCGGGCCCGGCTGGAATTCGGCGCGCGTCACCGACCCGCGACCCGGCCTCACGCTGCCGCGCAGGGCCATCCAATCCTTCGACGGCTCCTACCGTTGGCGCACGCGGCCATTCGGACACGCGAGCACACCAAGTCCGCGCTGGTCGCGGTAACGACGGCGTTCAAGCACGCGTACCGGGCGCTTGGCTCGCAGCTTATGGAGGAAGGTTGCTTGACCGACCCGGACGCGATCTTCTTCCTGACCCACCAAGAGCTCGGCGAGCTACTCGTTGGGCGGCGGGAGCTCTCCGACCTCGCGGTATCGAGGCGAAAGGTCATCGACTACCAGATGCCGCTTCACTTCCCCGAAGTGTTCCGCGATCGGCCCGAGCCACTGGGACTAGAGCCGTTCACGAACGGCGACGGGGCGCTCGTTGGCAAACCGGTGAGCCGCGGCAAGGTCACGGGGCGTGCGCGCGTCGTCGAGACCCTCGAACAGGCAGCCGCGCTAGAGGCAGGTGAAATCTTGATCGCGCCCATCACCGACGTCGGCTGGACGCCCTACTTCAGCCTGATCGCCGGCCTCGCCACCGACGTCGGGAGCGCGGTGTCGCATGGCGCGGTCGTCGCACGGGAATACGGCCTTCCGGCAGTTGTGAACCTTCGAGTCGCAACCACCAGCATTCAAACCGGCGACTTGGTCACGCTCGACGGAGACCGTGGAACGCTGACGCGCGCCTGAGCGGAACGAGGCTCCCGGGGCCCTTGACTTCCAGGGTCAATATGCGATCGGCAAGCCCCTAAGGAGCTACCATGGTCGCCACGATCGGACTCACCGGCTTGCGCCCGGACCCGACCCGAGTGTCTCGAATCGCGTCCCCCCCTTACGACGTGATCAAGCCAGGCACCGCACTCGAAAAGCTGCTCGAACGAGAGCCGAGCTCGCTCTACCACATCATCTTGGGCCCAGAGCCTGCAGCGGCGCGCGATCGCCTCCTCGCAGACGGTTCGCTCATCGAAGACGCCGAACCAGCGTACTACGTATACGAGCAGACCTGGGAAGGGGGGCGTCGAACCGGCGTCTTCGTGGCGGCAGAGGTTTCGCCCTACCAGGCCAAGCAGATCATTCGTCACGAAAAAACCTTCGACGACAAGGTCAAAGGTCGCATTGCGATGCGGCGCTCCACAGGTCTTCACATCGGGCCGGTGTTCGTTTTGACGCGGGCGCCGATCGCCTCGATTTTGGACCAGGCGAAACAAGAGGCGGACCCGGTCTACGACTTCACCAGCAGGTTCGGCGGTTTCAGCGAGCTGGAGGGCATTCTGAACAAGGTCTGGCGTGTGCCCGAGGCCAGCGAGACGGGGCGTGCGCTCCAGGCGGCGCTAGGTCCCGAGCCTTTGTACATCGCCGACGGTCATCACCGTTACCACGCGAGCCTCTTGAACGAACAGACTCATTTCCTCTGCTACGTCACCGAGGAAGCCGTGATTCAGGCGTACAATCGAGTCATCAACGGCGTTCGTCCCTTCTCCGAGATTGAAGGCGACCTACTGTTGCGGCCGGTCGATTCATTCCGCACTCCCGAAAAGCACAGCTTCTGCATCTACACCAAGAACGGCTGCTTCGAGCTCGATGCGCAAGAGGTTCCAAACGACGTCGTCGGACGCCTCGATTGCGCGATCCTCGAGCGTGAGCTCTACCCAAAGCTCGGGCTGACCCACGACATGGTCGTCGATCCCGCTCACTTCGACTACTACTCGGAGTCCGCCCTCGACGAAATGAAAGCCGCCGTCGACCGCGGCGATTACGACATGGCGATTGCGCTGCACCCGGTGAGCCTCGACGAGCTCATGGCGGTGGCCGACGCCGGTCTCGAAGATTCAGAGGTCGTCATGCCCGAAAAGAGCACCTTCTTTCAGCCCAAGATTCTCTCGGGCCTTTCACTGTACCGGTTCACCAAGAAATGAGTGCGCTGCCGCAGTACGGTAAGCACCTGCATCCGAGCGCGACCATGCGCGCGGTGCTCATCGACCGATACGGCGGTCCGGAAGTGCTGCGCCTAGCCACCGTCCCTCGTCCGGTTCCGACACGAGGCCAAGTACTGGTTCGGACGCGCTTCATCGGGGTGAATCCCAAAGACGTCATCGTCCGCAAGGGGAAGTTCCAAATTGCGACGGGCAAGAAGTTCCCACTGATCGTCGGGCACGACATCGCCGGGGAGGTCGTCGAGGTCGGGCTTGGCGCCGATTTAGCGAAAGGCGACCAGGTCTACGGAATGATCAACGACTTCGCGGGCCGTGCCTACGCGGAGTACGCCGCCGTAGATTGCCAGCAGCTGGCCAAGGCGCCGGCCTCGATCGAGCTGGCGGCGGCGGCCGCCGTTCCGCTGGCCGCCCAAACGGCGCTGCAAGCTCTGCGCGACGACGCGCAGCTGAAGGCGGGCCAGACTGTCTTGATCAACGGTGCGTCCGGTGGTGTGGGGGTGTTCGCGATACAGATCGCCAAGATCCTGGGCGCGCAGGTCACCGCCGTATGCAGCCACCGAAACATCGATCTCGTAACTGAGCTCGGCGCCGATCGAGTCATCGATTACACGAAAACAGAGCTCGTGGAGCTCGACGAACAGTTCGACGCGATCTTTGACGTGTTTGGCAACTACCGCTTCGACAAGCTGAAGAAGCTGCTCTCGGCGCGGGGCACGTACGTCAACACGATTCCAAGCGCGCGCATCTTCAAAGACGTCGCCCGAAGCTTCGTGCGCCGAAAGCGTGCGAAGCTGGTGATCGTGAAATCCAGGCGAGACCAACTCGACTGGCTGCGCCAACAGATCGACGCCGGCCGCCTTCGTGTCGTGGTCGACCGTTCTTTCCCGCTCGCCAACATCGCCGAAGCCCACCGATACATGGAAACCAAACGAGCCCGCGGAAAAGTGGTCTTGGCAGTCGATTAGTCAGGGGACAGTCATGGATTTTACGTACAGCGATGAAACGCAAGCTCTGATCTCCCGCCTTCAGGCATTCATGGAGGCGGAGATCTATCCAAATGAGGCCGCAGTTCGCGAACAGCACGCTTCGCTTTCGGACCGATGGGACACGCCGCCCCTAATCGAAGAGCTGAAGAAAAAGGCGCAGAATGCGGGCCTATGGAATCTGTTTTTGCCCGAGAGTGAACGCGGTGCGGGGCTCACCAATCTGGAATACGCACCGCTTTGCGAAATCATGGGCCGCGTCGCGTTTGCACCGGAGGTCTTCAACTGCGCTGCCCCAGATACCGGCAACATGGAAGTGCTCGACCGCTACGGCACGGAGGCGCAAAAACGCAAATGGTTGGAGCCCTTGCTCGAGGGTCGCATTCGCTCGGCGTTTGCGATGACCGAGCCCGACGTGGCCTCGTCGGATGCGACCAACATCTGCACCGAGATTCGCCGTGACGGCGATGAATACGTGATCAACGGCCGCAAGTGGTGGACGTCCGGCATCATGGACAAGCGCTGCAAGATCATGATCGTGATGGGTAAGAGCGATCCAAACGCCTCGTCCCACCTTCAGCAGAGCATGATCCTCGTCCCTCGCGACGCGAAGGGCGTGACGGTCGAACGCTACCTTCCGGTATACGGGTTCGACGACGCGCCCCACGGGCACGGCGAGGTGCTCTTTGAAAACGTCCGCGTTCCCGCGAGCAACATGCTCCTCGGCGAAGGTCGCGGCTTCGAGATCGCGCAGGGTCGTCTGGGCCCGGGGCGGATTCATCACTGCATGCGTCTGATCGGCGTGGCCGAGCGGGCGCTCGAGAAGATGTGCCTACGCTTGATGAGCCGGACAGCGTTTGGCAAGAAGATCTACGAGCAATCCATCTGGGAAGAGCGGGTGGCAGATGCTCGGATCGACATCGAATGCGCTCGGCTACTGACGCTCAAGGCGGCGGACATGATGGACAAGGTCGGCAACAAGGCGGCGCGCGCCGAGATCGCGATGATCAAAGTGAAAGCGCCGCTGACCGCGCTCAAGGTCCTCGACGACGCCGTTCAGGCACACGGTGGCGGAGGGGTCACCACAGACTTTGGCTTGGCCGAGACCTGGGCCCAAAGCAGAACCTTGCGACTCGCCGACGGGCCGGACGAAGTACACCGGCGGGCCGTCGCGCGAATCGAGTTCAAGAAGCACGCGGTGCAACGGGGTTGAAGTCCCTTCAATCGACGACGAAGGTCAGGGCGGCGTCAGTACGACGAGCTTGGCAGCGCTTGGCAGCGGTTCGTCCGAGCGGATGAAGCTCAAATCCCCATCGTCGCTCACTGCGAACAAAGGAACTGCATCCAGTCCGAGCTGTTCGCGCATTTGCTCCAACGTGGGGGTCTCCTCGACCGCCGTCACCGTCACCGCGCCTCCCGATTTCGCCAGCGCTTCCAGCTTGCCGAGCGTAGCCCCGCCCGCAAACGTATGCGCTTGAAGCTCGCTTGCGTAGCCCGGCATCGGACGCCCTCGATGGCTGCTCGGTTGAATCTGATACACATTGTCCGCTCCGAAGAGCCTGAGGAAATGCGCGGCCGCCAGCGTGTTCACGTCGTCGTTGGGGGTCAGCGCGAGCAGATACCCGATCCCGTCCAAGTCGAGACTTCGCAAGACCCGGCGGGAGAGGACCTCGCCCTTCACGACCTCGAGACCGAGTGATCGGGCTTCTTCGACCTTGCCCAGATCGGAGTCGACGAGGAGTGCCGGAAACCCTTGCTGCCGTAGGGCCTGGGCGATCGTCCGGCCTACGCGATCCGCACCGACGATGAGCACGCCCTGCGGCTTCTTTTGGGCGAGCCCAAGTCGCCTCAGCAATGGAACTGCCGAAAGACCCGAAGTAAGAACGGTCAGCGCGATGACTGCGAAGGTGATCGGCATGAGAATGGACGCTTCCTCGTAGCCGGTTTCGACGAGCTCGAGCGCAAAGAGCGAGGAGACAGCGGCTGCAACGACGCCTCGCGGGGCCATGGCGCCGAGGAAGATACGCTCACGCACCGAAAGGCCGGAGCGAACGGTCGAAAGCAACACCGAGGCCGGCCGAGCGACGAAGATGACGACCGCCACGAAGGCCAATGCAGCGATTGGAAGCCCGGTGATGTCGCTGAGCTGCATTCGCGCGGTGAGGAGGATGAAGAGCGTGGATATCAGGAGGATGCGAACGTGCTCGGTGAACTCCAAGCTCTGCTCCATGCTGACCCGCTTCTGCGACGCCAAGGCGATGCCCATGATGGTGACGGCAAGCAACCCGGATTCCTCTTGAATGTGATTCGCGCCCGCGTAAACGACGAGGGCACATGGAAGAACGACCGCATTGTGGAGGAACTCCGGTAGCACGTCGCGCTCGCGAAACCTCACGAAGAGAAACGCAGCGACGGAACCCAGCAACAGGCTGACCAAGGCCGCTTTCAAGATCCCGGCGCTCACCACCGTGAATGCACGGTCGATCTCCTCTGCGCGGATACCCTGAAAAACCAGCACCGCGAGAATCGCCCCGATCGGGTCGTTGATGATTCCTTCGAGCTTCAGAACGGATCCCACCGACCCCCGTGGACGCGCATGACGCAGCAGAGGGCCGATGACCGTTGGACCCGTGACGACGAGAATCGCTCCGAGAAGAAGGGCGAGCTCGACTCGCAGCCCGAGCAGGTAGTGCCCGGCGGTCGACAGAATCGCCCAAGTGATCGGAATCCCAAGAACGATCAATCGCCGAACCGGCGTCGCGACACCCTTGATCTCCTCCCAACTCGCCGTGAGCCCACCTTCGAAAAGAACGACCGCCGCCGCCAGTGCAACGAAGGGGAACACGAGCGATCCGAGAACCTCGTCCGGCGCGAAAAAGCCCGTCAGCGGCCCTGCGATGAAGCCCACGGCAAGCAGAACCAAAATGGATGGAATCCTCAAGCGCCATGCGATCCACTGTGAGCCTGCGCCGAGCGCGACCAGCGTCACGATTCCATTAATGGTCTCTTGGTGCATGGCTCTCGGCGAATCGTCTCGGAAGCTGCTTTGCCATAAGCCCGATTGAGTCGTACAACCCCGCAGATGATTCCCGAGGAGATTGACCTGAATGAGCTCAGGCGCCAACTGGCGGCGCGCTTCGGCGAAGCGCCTCCCGCAGGGTACGTGCGTGGAAAGGGTGACCTTCGTGCCGCAGTGGTCGCGATTCTGAAATGCTCCGAGCTAGAGGCCGAACAGCTCGTCGACACGCTCGAATCCCGCCGGCTGATCCGCTACCAGGGCGACCCTGCCGAAGCGATCGACCAGCTCGAGAACCTCTGGCGCTTGGATGCCAGCTAACGGCGCCCGAGCTGCCCGGAGCGGGTCTTGTCAGCAAATCAGGATCGGGTACGCTCGACCGCAATGATTCTTCGAAGGCTTTTTTGGGTTCCGCTCGCGGTCATCATCGCGTGCAGCAGTGGTAGCAGCAACGTCGGCAGCGATTTGGAGCGCCGCGTGGACGAGCTCGTCGCTCAGATGACACTCGACGAAAAGGTCGCGCAGATGTCGGGTGACAGCGGGGTCTTCTTGCCTGAGGGCGACACGCTTTGGAATGTCCCGGGCGTCGAGCGGCTGGGCGTTCCGCCCTTTAAAATGGCGGATGGCCCAAGGGGGCTCGGCCCGATTCAAGGCGCGACCACGTTTCCCGTCGGGATGGCCCGCGGCGCGAGCTGGGAACCCGGCATCGAGAACCGTGTCGGGGCAGCGATGGGCCGTGAGCTGAGGGCTGCAGGTGGCAACATCTTGCTTGCCCCGACGATCAACATGCTGCGGCATCCAAGCTGGGGCCGTTCGCAGGAGACGTACGGCGAGGACGTGCACCTGCTCTCACGCATGGCTGTCGCGTTCGTCCAAGGCGTTCAAGAGAACGCACTGGCCAATCCGAAGCACTACGCCGCAAACAGCATCGAGGACACGCGCTTCGAGGTCGACGTCACGATCGACGAGCGGACCTTGCGCGAAATCTATCTGAAGCAATTTCGCGCTGCCGTGCTCGAGGGCCAAGCGGCCTCCGTCATGAGTGCATACAACTCGGTCAACGGGCAGTTCTGCGGCGAAAACGAGCACCTGATCAGAGACATCCTCAAGGGAGATTGGGGATTCGATGGCTTTGTTTTGTCCGACTGGATCTTCGGGACGCAGTCGACGCTCGGCTCGGCGCTGAACGGCCTCGATATCGAGATGCCGATCGCAAGGTTCTACGGCGAGCCACTGCTGATGGCGGTCCAAGACGGAGACGTCCCTGAGCCTCTCATCGACGATGCAGTCCGTCGGATGGTGCGAAAGAAGCTACAGTACGGGCTCGACCAGCCGAGCGGACTCGACGAAAGCGTGATCGGAAGCGACGAGCACTTGGCGATTGCCAGGGAAGCGGCGGTGGAAGGCTCCGTGCTACTGAAGAACGCGTCAAACGCCCTACCCCTGGACGCGGGCGCGGGGCAACGGATTGCCGTCGTCGGGCTCCTCGCCGACACGCCGAACACCGGGGATGACGGAAGCAGCGATACTATGCCGGCGTTCGTGGTGACGCCCCTGCAGGGTATCGAGGAAGCCGTGGGCGAGGCGGTCGTAGTTGACCACATCGCGAAGGACGTTCTCGATAGCGATGACCTCGTGGCAATCGGAGCAGCGGATGCGGTGGTCGTCGTGACCGGGCTCACGGCCGAAGACGAAGGCGAAGGGCTCATCGGCGCAGGCGACCGGCTCGACCTCGACCTTTCCCCGGAACGAGAAACACTCATTCGAGACGCCGCCGCGGCAAACCCTCGAACGATCGTCGTCCTAGAAGGCGGGGGAGCGATCACGATGGGCGACTGGCTTCCCGAGGTCGAGGCGCTCCTGATGGTCTGGTACCCCGGTCAAATGGGCGGCTACGCCATCGCCGACTTGCTGTTCGGCGTTGCGAACCCATCGGGTAAGCTGCCGATCACCTTCCCCACCGGCCTCGACCAACTGCCCCCGTTCGACAACGTTTTGCTCGATGTGACGTACGATTACTTTCACGGCTATCGATACGTCGACCGCAACGGTGCGACGCCGGAGTTTCCGTTCGGTTTCGGCCTGAGCTACACGACGTTCTCCATCGACAATCTCCAGGCGAGTCAGTCCACGGCCGTTGCTGGCGATGTCGTACGCTTCAACGTCGACGTCACAAACACGGGTTCGGCGGCGGGCGCGGAAGTGGTGCAACTCTACGCAACGTATCCGGGGTCCGCGGTGGAGCGCTCGGAACGTGACCTCAAAGGTTTCGTGAAAGTGATGCTGGAACCAGGGGAGAGCCAGACTGTCGAAATCTCGCTGCCGGTGAACGACCTCGCCTACTACGACGTCGCCGAATCTGCCTGGGCACTCGAGGCGCTGGAACACGCGATTCACGTCGGCACTTCTTCCCGAGATCTGCCGCTGTCGACCACGCTGAGCGTCGCCGCTCAAGCTCCCGTTTCGGTGTACTGAGGTGAGGGTTCATTTCCGATTCTCGACCGCCTCGCCTAGGAGGAGCACATGCGACGATTGACTTGGGGGCTCACGGCACTCGCAGTGATGTTGGCTGGGATGGCGAGCACCGCGCTTGCGAAGCCGGGCGTAGAGAGCATCGACTTTCCAACGGACGGCGGCATCCAAGGCCGTGCGGACGTCTACGCATCGAAGGACGAATCGGCCACTGTGGTCCTCCTGTTTCATCAGGCCGGATGGAGCCGTGGGGAGTACAGGGAGATCGCCCCGAAGCTCGTGAACGCCGGGTATCGGGTGATGGCGGTCGACCAGCGTTCGGGCGGCGCTGTCAACGGAGTTCAGAACGAGACCCATCGGCGAGCCACGAAAATGGGCCTGCCACGTAATTACCTGGATGCCTACGCAGACCTGGAAGCCGCGCTTCGCTACGCGCGCAAGGAGCTGGGCGCCGAGCAGATCATCGCGTGGGGTAGCTCCTATTCAGCGTCGCTCGTCTTTCGCTTGGCGGCCGAGCATCCGAAGGTCGTGACGGCAGTGTTGGCGTTTGCTCCAGGCGAGTACTTCGAAAAGCAAAAGAGCCCGGTCTACATCTGGAACTTCGCCAAGCGCGTGAAGCAACCGCTCTTCGTGACCTCCTCGAAAAAAGAGCGGGCGCAGGTCAAGCCGATCTTCGATGCATCCCCTGCCAAAAAGAAGATCCTCTTCACCCCGGCATCGCGAGGTCAGCATGGGTCCCGCGCGCTGTGGGAGAAGTTCCCGGATCACGATGTCTACTGGGCGGCCGTCAACGGCTTCCTCGAGAGCTATGCCCCGCCCATGCCGGCCCCTGCGCCCGACTAAACCCGCTGGAACCCGCGCCCAGCTGCGCTAAAGCGGGCCTGTGAGCATGCACCCCCGCGACGCTGTCTTGGACTTCGAACAGGCGCGTCTTGCGGGTCGGCAGCTAGGGGCGGACATCGACATCGCGCGCCAGCTCGTTCCGTATGAAGCGCACCGCTGGCACCGCGGCGATACTCCTCACCCGACGCTGCAACTCGACGACGTCTCGGCGATTCCGTTCCTCGCCGATATCGCAGGGGTCGAGGAATATCAGCACCGGGGCCGGCTCAGGGCTGGCGACCACGACCTCTATGTGACCGTCACTCCCGCCGTTGCGGGCTACGAAGCCTATTGCCACGACACGCTCCAACTGGGAGCGCCGGAGCATCTGGTCGCTGATCGGGTGGGCCCGCCGATCGCCGTTGCGCGAGCGTGCACCAAGGGAGTTACCCGCGCGCGTCTCATCGAGAGAGCAAGCGCTGCGGGCGGCATGACCATTCACCCGTACATGGGCATCAAAGATGTCTGGGAGCTCGCGGCAATGCTCAGCGTGGACAGCCGCAGCCCGATACGCGTGCTCGCGCCACCGCCTCCGGTGACTTGGATCGCCAACGACAAGTCCGTGTTCGACGAGCTCGTCGAACGCGTGCTCGGACGCGAGGCATTGGTCGAAACACGGATTTCTCGGGACGTCTCTGGAATCGAAACCGATCTGCGAACGCTGTCGCAGCGGTACGAACGCGTCGCGCTCAAGCGGACGAGGTGCGCATCCGCGATGGGCAACGCGGTCTTCGCATCACGTGACTTGCGATCGGACCAGGACGCTGAGGAGATGGTGCAAGCGTTCTTACGGCGTACCGAATGGCCGGACGGAGAAGAAGTGCTCACGGTCGCGTGGCTCGATACCGACCTGTCGCCTTCGACGCAGCTTTGGATTCCACCTCTTGGATTTGGCGACCCGCGTCTCGACGGGATTTACGAGCAGATTCTAAAAGGCGAAGAGAAGGTGTTTGTTGGAAGCCGGCCCTCGACCCTTCCCGATACGTTGAACCAAAAGCTCGCGAGCGACGCGTTGATGGTCGGCGCAGCGCTTCAAGAGCTCGGGTATGTCGGACGCTGCTCGTTCGACCACCTGGTCACAGGCGACCCGGACGGCGTGTTTCACGTGGTGTTCACCGAATGCAACGGCCGTTGGGGCGGCACCAGCATGCCGATGAGCCTGCTCGACCGTCTGCTGAACCAGCCACGCCCGGCGTACCGTGCACAGGACGTCGTCTACCCCGAGCTCGTCGGCGCGCGGCTCACCGACCTCCTCCGGCTCCTTGGTGACCTCGTCTTTCAGACCGAGACTGGCAAGGGTCGCTTCATCCTCTACAACCTCGGCCCCCTCGATGGGCACGGCAAGTTTGACGTGATTTCCATCGGCGCCGATCAAGACGACGCCGAACGTGGCGTGCTCGAGATCCTTCCGAAGCGGCTCGGCTTGTGAAACGTGCTTGCGGGCGCCTGCGCTGTCACCCTATGGTCGCCGTATGAGCGAGCAAGGACTCTCCGATCGCCGAATCCAATTGATTCGTCTCGTCTGCTTTTTCTTCGCGTCCTCCTCCTTCGTCATCGGTGCGTGGATGATGATCGACCCCGCTGCGGCCTGGGGCTCGATGGGGCTGAACGTCGGCGACGATCCATTCGTGCAAGCCCTCTACGGCGGCGCGATCATGGGCGAAGGCGCCATGTTTGCGCTCGGCGTCGTCTGGCCAGTTCGCTACCTGGTGTTCTTCCAGTATCTCGTCATCTACAAGACGCTCGCCTGCATCGCGGGGATCGCTGTCCTGTTACGCATGGAGCCCGCCCCGATGGGAGCCTGGGCCGTGATCAGCGGCTGGGCGTTCGCAGGCCTGGTTTCAGCCGCGGTCTTTCCGTGGGGAAGCTGGCCCGACGTGGAGAGCTGGTACGGCGCCCGCGGAGTGAAACCCTGACCGCCTGGTGCTAGAGTCGCCTTCCGATGTGGGAATGGTTGAGCGAGATCTACAGCGAGCCATTGTTCTGGCTCTTTCCCGTTGCTGGAACGGTCCTTGCGCTCGTCTCGTTCTTGGCCTTCGCCGTTCCCTTTACTCTGCTCGCCTGGAAGCAACCCCAATGGGCGGAGCCCTATCGAATTCAAGCACGCAAGACCGGCCGCCGCGCCATCGTGGGCCCCGCCTTTTGGCACGTCGCCCGCAATAACTTGGTCTTGGCGATCGTCACGCTGGGTGCGTGGCCTTTGCTTCGGCTATCGAACGTGCATGCAGGGCCGCTGCCCGCCTGGTGGGTCATCGTTCTTCAGCTGGTATTCTTCATCCTGCTCGACGACTTCTTGTTCTACTGGATGCACCGCGGCCTTCACGAGAGCCGATGGCTGTTCAAGAACGTTCACTCGATTCACCACCGCATCATGACGCCCTGGGCGATCACCGGGAACTACATGCACCCGATCGAGTTCGCTCTGACGGGCACCGTCATGCTGATCGGCCCGCTGCTCGTCGGCGCACACGTCGTCACGCTCTACATCTGGATCGTGCTTCGCGAATGGGAAGCTGCCGAAGGCCACGCCGGTTACGACTTCCCCTGGAGCCCCACCCACCTGATGCCCTTCAGCGACGGCGCCACGCACCACGACTTCCACCACGCAAAGGTGAAGGGCAACTACGCCGGTTTCTTTCCATGGACGGACGCGGCGTTTGGCACGCTGTGCGCTGGGTATGCGGAGCATTTGGCTAAGCGGAAGAAGCTGAAGGCGGCGGCGTAGATCACCGGAGCGCGGAAAAAGACGCGACACGGGGCTGCGTCGCGCCTTTTTCCGCGCCCGTGCCTACGTAAACGTCGATGGAGAAATACGAGGGGGTCTGGCCGTGATGCGACTTCCCATGAATGCATCTGCATAGGAGAACCGATCCGGAGAGCGTGTTTGCTAGTCAATCCTGCTCGCCCGCGTCCGCAGCCCGCCCGGGCTTCTCGAACAGGAGTAAAGCCTGCTATTCGAGCCACGCACCCGCCGCGCCCCCACACTCCAAACGAAAAACGTGCGCGTCACGGTACTCTATTGCCCAACAAAACCTGACTCCCACCTGGCACGCCTGATGCATCAACACCACCCGGCTTCGTAGCGCGATGCCAAGAAGGGAGGTTGTGACGCGAATATTCTCATGGACTCTGGCGCTGTCAGTGACAGCACTCATGTCGGTTGGTTGCACGAACACCGCGGGTGAGGTGTGCGGTCCGGGGACGTTCAGTTTCAGCGGCGCGACGGGGGTGGTGACAAGGGACGTCTGCTTTCACCCACCCGTCCAGACGATTCCGTCCGTCGACGGCTGCGACATCTACAACTACCGAATCCCGCCGGAGGAAGACTTTTCAGACTACATCGACATCTTCTGGGACGAGGATCCGGGGTGCGAAACGAACGACTTCGATGGTTCATTTGAGCACGACATCACCGATACAACAAGTGGCGCGGTGATCCGGACCGCCCGTTTCAATTTGAGCGGCACATCCCCCGGTATGCCACCTCAGGCACCCGGCAACCAAGTCATGGGGAGTGGCGACTACAACACCGACGCTGGCGATGACGCGGATGTGGTGGAGGGTGGTTGATGGGCGTGGGGCCTGGTCAGGTTTGGTTACACCACCCGCCCACCCCCACCCGTAATCCTCCCTGGCGCGGCGGTCGCTGCGCTTCGCCTTGCCGGCGCGTTGCGCCGTGCTTCGCCGTTCCGGCTCGCGCTGCCGCCTGCTGTCTTGTGGGGGCGGGGGGTGACTCCTGTGCTGCCCTCCTCCGCACATGGATATTAATGGAGGGGCGCGGAATAAAGCGCGATATGGGTCGGAGTCGACGTCGCAAGTGACAATCGGCAAGACAGCAACCAGCGCCGATTGGCGCGCGCGCCGAGGCGAGGCTTGCGTGGTCAAAGCCCCCAAGTGCATCCGACCACATTTGCAAGCCGAGCCGTTCGACGCAGGCCCGTGTCGCGCTTATTTCCGCGCCCCGGTTGCGCCTTACTGCGACTCTTTCCGCTTCTTAAGATCCAGCGCGGCCCGGATCCCCTTTTCGCGGATCACCTTCAGCTTCAACCCGGTCTCGGTGAGCTTGAAGAATCGCTTTCCGTACTTGCGCAGCTTCTTTTTGTCGATCTCGAAGCCGAGCCCGGGGCGCCGGAAAGGCGGGAGCATGCCGTTCTCGTTGGGCAGGATCGGGTCGATGATACCTTCGCGAAACTCGGGAATCCACGACGGCTCTTCGAGCGGGTACTCGAGTGGGTGGCTGTTCTTTTGATCGGCCAGCGCCATGTTCCAGTTCACGTAGAAACCGATGCCGTTGGTCCAAGTGTGCGGCGAGTAGATGCGATCGTGTTCGTGGCAGGCGTCGATGACCTTCTTGACCTGGGCCATGCCTCCGGCAAAGCAGGCGTCCGGCTGGTAGATGTCAAAGCAGTCCTTCTCGAACATGATTTTGATCTCGTCCCAGCCATGGTTGAGCTCCGCGCCGGCGATCTTCACCTTCGAAGCCTTTTTCAACGCCGCAAGTCCGTCGTAGTCGTGCCAGTCGAGCGGCTCCTCGAGCCACGAGATCCCGTTGTCGTGACAGGCCGCGGCGAACTCGGTGGCCCGCTTCAGATCCCAGGCTGGCACGCGATCAACGATCGACACCAACCAGCCCTGATTCGCATCGACACCAAGAACGAAGTCATCACCGATCCCTTTGCGTACGACCTCGATCTGCCGAATGTCTTCAGTGAGACGTGGGCTCTTCACCCGCAGCTTAGCCGTGCGGTATCCCCGATCTTTCATCCGAAGCAGCTCGTCGATGCGCTGCTCGGGCGGATGCACTTCGCCCGTCGAGAGGTAGACCGGAAGCGGGCGCGGCGTGCCACCAAACAGCTCGTACACCGGCTTGCCCGCGGCCTTGCCCTTGATGTCCCAGCAGGCCGCTTCCAACCAGAAGTTTCGCCACCCCAAAAACCCGGCTTGCTTGAGCAAGTCCTGCACGCGATCGATGTCGGTGGGATCCGTTCCGAGTAGATACCCGCCCAGCAGGTCTCCGAGGCCCTGCCGCTCTTTGCCCATCGACTGCCCGGCCGCGAAGCCCTCGATCCCCTGGTCGGTCACCAGCTTCGCGAGCGTGAAGCGGTTGTGCGTCTGCGGGTACCCAGGAATCCACGACGGCCAAAACGTCTGACGAAGCGGAACCGAGACGTGAAAAAGCTCGATGGACGTGATGCGCATGTTCGCTACACGCGCTCTCAGGCAGCCGTATCGGGAATTTCGGGCGTGTCGATCTCGGAGATGGCTGAGTCGATGTCCTGTTGGCTGAGCTCGTGGCGATGGAGCTCGCCCGAGAAGTAGGCCTCGTATGCCGACATGTCGAAGTGACCGTGGCCGCAGAGGTTGAAGAGGATGACGCGCTTTTTGCCCTCCTCCTTGGCTTCCTTCGCCTCGCGAATCGCCGACGCCACGCCGTGATTGGCTTCCGGTGCAGGGATGATGCCCTCGGCGCGCGCGAACAGCACGCCCGCTTCGAAGCTTTCGATCTGATCGACCGCCTCCGCGTCGATCAGCTTGTCGTGGAGGAGCTGACTGACGAGCGCACCCGCGCCGTGGTAGCGCAAGCCGCCGGCATGGATCTTGGCCGGCACGAAGTTGTGACCCAAGGTGTACATGGGAATCAGCGGAGTCATCCCGATGGAGTCGCCGAAGTCGTAACGGAACACGCCGCGCGTGAGCTTCGGGCACGACGTGGGCTCAGTGGCCAAGCAGCGGATGTTCTGACCCTCCGCAAAGTTCATCCGAAGGAACGGAAAGCTGAGCCCGGCGAAGTTCGATCCACCGCCAAACGGCGCGATGACCACGTCGGGCAGCTCGCCCGCCTTCTCCATTTGCTTGATCGCTTCTTGCCCCATGACGGTTTGGTGCGTGAGCACGTGGTTCAGCACACTGCCGAGGGAGTAGTTGGTGTCGGGGTCGGTTGCCGCGCGCTCCATGGCTTCGGAAATCGCAATGCCGAGGCTTCCAGGCGAGTCGGGGTGTTCGGCGAGGATCTTGCGACCCGCCTCGGTCTGCGGGCTCGGCGAGGGAATCACCTCCGCACCCCAGGTATTCATCATCAGCTTCCGGTAAGGCTTCTGGTCGTAGCTGATACGCACCATGTACACCTCGCAGCCGAGCCCAAAGTGCTGACAGGCATAGCTCAGCGCGCTTCCCCACTGGCCAGCGCCCGTCTCGGTCGTGATCCGCTTGACGCCTGCTTGCTTGTTGTAGAACGCCTGAGCGACCGCGGTGTTCGGCTTGTGGGACCCCGCCGGGCTGACGCCCTCGTACTTGTAGTAAATGTGCGCGGGTGTATCGAGCGCCTTTTCGAGCCCATGCGCCCGGTACAACGGAGATGGGCGCCAGCTCGTGTAGATCTGTCTCACCTCTTCGGGAATCGGAATCCACCGGTCTTGGCTGACCTCCTGCTCGATCAATGCCATTGGGAAGATGGGGGCGAGCGCCTCGGGGCCGATGGGCTCCTGGGTTGCCGGATTGAGCGGCGGCAAGGGCTTGTTCGGCATGTCGGCGACGATGTTGTACCAACGCTCTGGAATTTCGTTCTCTTCGAGGGTGATCTTGGTTTGCTTCATGGCGTCGGGGAGCCTACCAGCGCTTTGCGTCGTAGACGACCCCTACTTCGACCAGAAATGACGTCCGGCCCGATGACCGACTCCAAACCAGCTGAGCTCCGCCGATCCCTAGGTTTTTGGGCGCTCGTCTTCTACGGCGTCGGGGACATCCTGGGCGCCGGCATCTACGCGCTCGTCGGCAAGGTGGCTGGGGTGGCGGGGAACGCAAGCTGGGCCGCATTCGGGGTGGCGCTCGTCGTAGCCGGTCTGACGGCCCTCACGTACGCCGAGCTCGGCGGCCGCTTCCCCCGAAGCGCAGGCGAGTCGTTCTTCACCGAGCAAGCGTTTGGGCGCCCGGCCCTCTCGCTGCTGGTCGGATGGATCGTCCTCTCCTCGGGCGTTCTTTCCTTGGCAACCGTGTCGGTCGCGTTCGGTGGCTACATGACCGGGCTTGTCCCGGGGCTGCCGCCAT
>JAOTXX010000157.1 GCA_029862185.1 Myxococcales bacterium | reverse complement strand
GTGAAAGCCACGATCGCAGCGTACCTTCGGGACGAGATAGGCGCCATCGACAAGGAGGCTCCCGAATCGGTCGCGCTCATCTACCCGAGCCCGTACCGCGTCGCTATGTCGTCGCTCGGCTACCAGACGATCTACCGAACGATCAACGCGATCGACGGGATGGCAGCTCACCGAGCCTTTCTCCCTGACGATGTGGAAGCTTGGCGGCACTCCAGAGCGCCGCTCGTCACCTACGAACGCATGCGTCCAGTCTCGGACTATCCAATTATCGCTTTTTCTGTCGCGTACGAAACCGAGCTTGCAGGCTTGATCCAGACGCTCGAGCTTTCGGGGATCCCGCCGCTCGTGAGCGCCAGAACGCCGCGGCATCCGATCGTCCTTGCGGGAGGGCCGCTTACCTTCAGCAACCCCCTGCCAATGGCCTCCTTCGTCGATGCGATCGTCATGGGCGAGGCGGACCAGTCGATCCATACGGTGCTCCGCACGATTTTCGATTCGGACTCGAAAGGCAGCGCGTTACGGACCCTTGCAATGCATCCGCACGTATTCGTCCCAGAGATTCACGGCGACATTCTTCCGCCGATCGACAAAGCAGACAGTAAAGATCTCCCGGCGTTTTCTCAGATCATCACCCCGCACACCGAGCTGAGGAACATGTTTCTCGTCGAGCCCGAACGCGGGTGTCACCGAGGATGCACCTATTGTGTGATGCGACGGTCGACGAACGATGGCATGCGCCTCGTGAAGAAAGAGCGTGTGTTGTCGCTGGTGCCTGAGGACGCGAAGCGCGTGGGGCTGGTGGGCGCCGCAACGACTGATCATCCGGAGATCACCGAGATCGTGAACGCGCTGGCGGACACCGGTCGCGAGGTCGGTCTATCCTCGTTGCGGGCCGATCGCCTGAACGACGACTTGGTTGCCGCCCTGCGACGCGGGGGGCACCGGATCCTGACAACCGCCAGCGACGGCTCGAGTCAACGAATGCGTGACGTGATTCAGCGACACACGAGCGAAGAACAACTGCGACAGGCTGCGCTCTTGGCGCGGCGTCATGGCATGAAGCGACTCAAGCTCTATGTGATGGTCGGTCTCCCGAGCGAAACGGACGAAGACATCGACGAAATGGTCGAGCTCGGGAAGGAGCTTTCGTCGCTGATTCCGCTCTCGCTCGGGGTTGCGCCGTTCGTAGCCAAGCGCAACACGCCGCTCGACGGCGAGTCCTTTGCCGGAATTAACCTCGTGGACGCGAGGCTTCGACGACTGCGACGCGGAGTGCGAGGCCGAGTCGACGTGCGCGCCACGAGCGCGCGATGGGCATGGGTGGAATACGTCCTCGCCCATGGGGGGCGGGCTGAAGGCTTGGCGGTCTTCGAGGCGGTCAAAGCCGGGGGCCGGTTCTCCGATTGGAAACGAGCGTTCGATGCGCTCCCAGCCGACAGACCTCGACGCTCCCTGGTACGTCCAAGCAATCGCCTGGGCCGGGCTACGGCGTGAAAACCCCGGCCGCCTTCGGCGACCAATGGGTCCCACCCCACCACCTCCACACTATCGCCTAGCCCAGGAAGCCGTTGGCTGCGGACACTGCGAAGTCGAGGTAGCGGCCGGGGGTGACGCCCATTCGAACGACGTAGTAGCCGGCGAGGACCAGCGCGCTGGCGACATACCAGGAACGCATCGGGACCGCGATCGGGGCGCCCTCCTCCGGCTCGCGCATGAAGAGGTAGACGATGACCTTGAGGTAGTAATAGGCGCCGACGGCGCTTGTGAGCACGCCGAGGACGGCTAGCCACGTCATCCCCGCCTGAACGGCTGCGCTAAAGACATAGTACTTCGCAAAGAAGCCGGCCGTTGGCGGCATGCCCAGCAGTGATAGGACTCCGATCACGAACGGGACCGCGGCTGCAGGATGGCGACGGCCGGCGCCGGCCAGATCGTCGTAGCTCACCGCCTCCTTGCCCCTCGACCCCATCAACACGAGGGAGCCGAACGCCAACACGTTCGAAACCGTGTAGGCGGCAACGTAGTAAAGCACCGAGCTCACCGCGGTCGAGCCTATCTCGTACGTCGCAGCCAGGCCCACGAGCACATAGCCGGCGTGCGCCACCGAGGAATAAGCGAGCATCCGTTTGACGCTCGTTTGCGCGAGCGCGGCCAGGTTGCCCCAAGCCATCGTCACGACCGCCAGAATCACGATCACAGGCGTCCAACCGGTGAAGAGGTCCATGCTGGCCTGGTCACCAAACGCCCCCGCCAAGACCCGAACCAGCACTGCGAAGGCGGCTGCCTTCACCGCTACGGACATGAAGGTGGTGACCGGAGTGACCGCGCCCTCATATGAGTCCGGGACCCACATGTGAAATGGCACTGCGCCCACCTTGAAGGCCAGGCTGACCAAGATCATGACCAACGCGAGAATGGTGAGCGCGGGGTCTGCAGCGCCGGAACCGACGGACTCTCGAATGCCGGCCAAATCGGTATGCCCCGTGGCACCATAGAGCAGCGCGCTCCCGAACAATAGAATTGCCGCCGCAAACGAGCCAAGCAAAAAGTACTTCACGGCTCCTTCGACTGCTCGAGCACTGGTCCGTCGGTATGCCACAAGGGAGTAGGCGCCGAGGGACATGGTTTCGAGGCCCAAAAAGACGGTCAACAGATCGACCGCGCGCGCTAACACCATCGCGCCGAACGCCGTGAAGATGAGCAGCACGTAGAACTCGCCTCGCTCGAGCCCGTGCTCTTTGAGGTAGCCTCCAGCCAGCAGAGCGGAGAGGCCCGCGCCAGCGCAGATGACGACATCGAAGAACAAGCCGAGCTGATCGACCGCCAAGTAGCGCGTGATCTGCTCGGGCGCGGCAAGATCTCCCCGGACTGCGACCGCGCCAGAAATCGCTGCAGCGGCAAAGAGAGACATCGCGGTCGTCAACGCGAGCCCGGACCGGTCCTTCGAGAAGGCGTCTACCAGCATGATGCTGAGCCCCGCTGCGACGAGCAGAAGAAGGGGAGCGACTCCCAAGAGGTCGGTGATCCGGTCGGTGATCATCGGCCTTCCTCGGTGTGCTGCGCAAGCGCGTAAGTGCCTAACTCCTCCGAATCGACGGCTTGCAAGTCGGCGATCTGAGGCTTCGATATCCCGTGTGACTGCTTGTACCGAATGTTGAAGTCGGAAATGAAGGCGTCGACGGACGGGTTCATCTTGTCGAGGAAGAACTTCGGGTAGAGGCCGATCCAAAGACCAACGCCACCAGAGGGATCAACGCCCATGCCTCCCTGCGATTCAGATCCGACAGTGACTCGTTCTCTGGGTGGGTCATCTTGCCCCAGAACATGCGCAGCACCGCGTGAAGCATGTACACAGCGGCGAAGATCACCCCAGTCG
>JAOTXX010000156.1 GCA_029862185.1 Myxococcales bacterium | reverse complement strand
CTAGAAAATTACATATCAATCGGACGGGGGCAATATTTCTGGCGTTCGCGCCATCACAACCCTCGGTTGCGCTCCTCGCCCAGCGAATTTCCGGAGGCGCGCTCGGGCCGCCTCGAGATCGGCCTCGATCCGGCCGGTCCACTCCGAGCGGACCCCGGTGCGCTGAACCATGCGCAGGGTGAGCTCCCAATAGCGAATCGCGTGACGGATCAGGGGCTGTGCAAGCTCGGCGAGCCGAAGTCGATACTCTTGCCGGTAAATCACGAGCTCCGCTGTGGTCATCTCGCGCTTGGGTGGGGGTACCGGCGCCGTCATGATCGCATCCCAGAACGCCTCGTACATCGAGCCGATTCGGTAGCCGGCGGCGGACGCCCAGTAGGCATCGGTGAGTCGAATGGTGTCGAAGTAGGTCCGCTGCGCCTGGAGGAGCAAGCCGGCACGACGCTCGAGCACTGCCCGCTGCGCTTCGACCTCCGCCTTGGGAATCGCCAGGCCCTCCGACCTCAACCGAACGGTCTCGGCTAGCGTGTAGCTCGCGGACGCGACGAAGAATGGATCGCGGATGCGCTCCTCCTCCGAGCGTGTGCGGTAGTAGAGAAGCGCTTCGCGCGCTTCCGTGGCAGCGGCGTCCAGCTCTCCTCGGCCGAGCCATGCTTCGGCGCGGCGGGCCATGACTTCAGACCGCTCATCGCTGGTCAAACCCGTGTGCCCGAGAAGAAGGTCGGTCGTCTCGAGCGCCTCGTCGAAACGCTGGGTTTCAATGTACAAAAAGGCGAGCTGAAAGCGCGTGTGCTTCGTGTCGCGGGAGCCCGGCCGCAGTTGAAGGAGGCGTTCGTATCGTTCGGTCGACTCACGCCAGCGTTCGAGACGCTGCAAACAAAGACCGGCGTTGTAAAGCGACGCAGAGACATAGCGGCTTTCGGCAAACACCTCGACGACACGATCAAACGAGGTCACTGCTCGATCGCACTCGTCTGCTTTCATCTGTGCGAGCGCATCTGCGAAGGCGACACGGGCCTCGGCGGTCTGAGCGCGCACTCGCGTCGCCATGGTGGTCTGCTGCGGGCGGGACGCGCATCCCATGCTGAGAATCAGGGTCAGAGTAGTGAGGAGCGCCGATCGCATGCTTCCCTTCAGTATACTGCGCGGAAGGACAGCACACCGCCCTCGGCCGGGATGTGGGTGCTATCGCCTGCTTAAGCGGCGTCGTGGGCACCGAGGGGCCGCGCTGTGATCATCAGCTCACGCACCCGCACCCAACGCCGGAGCGCGCGCCAATGCGCGTTTGCCATGGACAGGAATCGGAGCGCCGTGTCGTTGAACAATAACCCGGGTTGGTCGCGAATTATTTCAGCGCCGATCCAGAGCGGGTCCGGCTCACCCGGGAGGGCGAGCTGCAGCTGGAGACGATCGGTCCGACGATTGCCGAGGATGGCGAGTGAATCGAGGTGCAGGCCGTGCTCGCTGATGCTGGTCACGAACGCCGGCAGCACTTCGTCGTCGGCTGCGAGCTGAGCGTAGAGCGCCACCGGAACGTACGTGTCACGGTGAGCACTGAACAACATAGTAGTGACGAAGCTACGAGGGCACGTCCGCAGACGCAAGAAAGTTGCGGTGTCCCTCCCGAGCACGGGCGCTGTATGATGCGCCGATGGTCGGCCCGACGCTTGCGATCGCCTCATACCTACTCGGCTCGATCTCGTTCGGGCTGATATTCGCCAAACGACGCGGCGTCGATTTGAGGAGCATCGGCAGCGGCAATATCGGCGCCACCAATGTCGGTCGAGCCCTGGGTAAGCGGACTGGCCGGGTCGCTCTCTTCCTCGACATGCTCAAAGGATTCGTGCCCGTTGCTCTCGCACAATGGGTGCTCGATCTGCCGTGGCCCTGGATCACCGCCGTCGGCCTTGCGGCTGTCGCCGGGCACGTCTTTCCGATTTGGTATGGCTTTCGGGGAGGAAAAGGGGCAGCGACCTCCGGCGGCGTCCTGTTGGCGGCCCTGCCTCCGATCGGAGCCCTCACGCTGCTCACCTTCGTCGTCGTGAAGAAGTGGGCGCGCCTGGCGAGTGTTGGCTCGCTGTCCGCTGCCACGGTGGGGGCCATCTTGACCTTGGCGATCGACGGTCGACCATGGCCTGTGCTTTTGGCCACGGGTTTGTGGTTCCTCGTCGTCCTGCGCCATTGGGGAAACATTATTCGGCTGCTTCGCGGTGAAGAACGGGCGGGGTAGCGGAGGCTCGCCTGTGTTTGACGGAGGGGCCTGGAGTGTGATACCGAAAACTGAATGGTGATTCATTCAGCCGCCAACAAGCGCAAGAGCTCGGCTCCGGACAAACGCGACCGCATTCTCAAGGCCGCGGTCAAGGTCTTTGCCAAGAACGGCTTTTACGCGACGCGGGTGAGTGAGATCGCGAAGGCGGCCGGTGTCGCCGACGGGACGATCTACCTCTACTTCAAAAACAAAGACGACGTGCTGATCTCGATCTTCGAAGACGGGATTCAGCGTCTGCTCACAATCCTTCGGAAGGTGGCCGCCTCCGACGACCGAGTCGAACATCGGATCACGCGCATCATCGAGCTGCAGCTCGGCCTGCTCGAGGATCAACGAGACCTCGCGGAAGTGATCACCGTCAACCTGCGCCAGTCCTCGCGGCTGCTCAAGCAGTACGCCGCGCCGTTGTTCATGGAGTACATCGAAGTCCTCGCGGGCGTGGTCGACGAGGGTCAAAAACAGGGCACCTTTCGAGGAGATCTCAACTCACGCGTGGTCGCACGTGCTCTGTTCGGAGCGCTCGATGGGATCTTGCTTACCTGGGCGCTCGGCGACGCCGATCCGCAGGCGCTGCGAAAAGCAGCAAGCCACTGCGCCAACTTGTTCCTCGAAGGCCTCAAAGAGCGGTGAACGCTAGCCTAGGGAGCGAGACTCGACCGGGACGGCGTCGACCAATTGCCGGCTGACTTCCCAAAGACGCCTCCCTTCGGCCGCGTCCTGGCACACGGGGTTTGGCTTCGCTTCTTTGGAGGACTTGACGAAGTATTTCCCGCTTACTCCCTCGAGCTCTGAAGCCGTCGCGACGTAGATCGGCGTCTTGGCGCCTGCCTCCTCCGTCAGGATGAAGACTCGCGCAACCGAGGACCGGTGCAAGAAATTGAGCAGCGCGTTGTTTCGCGTGATTCGGCTTCGCACGTTCCCAGGATGGACCGCATTCGAAGTGACGCCGAAACCGTTCCAGCGTCGCGCGAGTTCGTTCGAGAAGAGGACGTTCGCAAGCTTGGAATGCGAATAGGCCCCGAAGCCCCGCCACTCTCTCTCGAACATCAGGTCGTCCCAATTCATCGACTTCGGCCGAAGATGCATCGACGACGACACGTTGACG
>JAOTXX010000028.1 GCA_029862185.1 Myxococcales bacterium | reverse complement strand
GGGCTTCAAGGACGTCAAGCCGATGGTATTCTGCGGGATTTTCCCGACGGACAGCGACCAGTACACCGAGCTTCGCGATGCGCTCGAGAAGCTGAATCTCAATGACGCGGCGTTCATGTACGAGCCGGAGACTTCGGACGCGCTCGGCTTTGGATTCCGTTGCGGTTTCCTCGGGCTTCTGCACATGGAGATCATCCAGGAGCGGCTCGAGCGCGAGTACAACCTCGGGCTCATCACCACCGCGCCGAGCGTCGTGTACCGCGTGCACACCGAGGAGGAGACCCTCGACATCGACAACCCGTCGCAGATTCCCGACGGTCGCATTCGAATCGAAGAGCCCTACTTCACCGTGTCGATCCACGTCCCGTCCGAGTTCGTCGGCGCGGTGATCAAGCTTTGTCAGGACCGCCGCGGCGAGCAGCAGGGCATTCAATATGCTTCGCCCGAACGCATGATCATCACTTATCTGATGCCGCTCGCCGAAGTGCTCTTCGATTTTTTCGACAAGCTCAAGAGCGCAACCAAGGGCTATGCCTCGATGGACTACGAGCTCGCCGGCTATCGCGAAAATCCGCTGGTTCGCCTCGACATGCTGCTCAACAGCCAAAAGGTCGATGCCCTGAGCGCGGTCGTTCACAAAGACAAGGCCTACTACTTGGGGCGAGCGCTCGCCGCAAAGCTCAAAAAGATCGTGCCGCGACAGCAGTACGAGGTGATCATCCAGGCCGCGATCGGGTCCAAGGTCATCTCTCGGGAAACCGTTCGCGCCCTACGCAAAGACGTCACCGCCAAGTGCTACGGCGGCGACATCTCGCGCAAGCGCAAGCTCCTCGAAAAGCAAAAGGAGGGCAAGAAGCGCATGAAGGCCGTCGGCAGCGTCGAGATCCCGCAAGATGCGTTTCACGCGATCCTGAAAGTAGATAGCTAGCGCCGCTTGTCTCGCCGGCGGGCCTTCGTATCATCCGGCACCGGCGTGCTGCTTCCGAGCGACGTCGTATTGGCGACCTGAACCTCGAACTCCTCCTTGATGTCGATGGATTCGGCACCCTTTGCGGTCTTGACGAGGAGGTGATCCTCCGCCGTCCCGTTTGCCGATGCATCGGACTCGAGCGCGCGGAGATCGAGAATGATCTGCCCGTCGGCCTGTGAGGTCATCGACTGGACCGAGATTGCGATCTCCTCTTCGGGGAACTCGATGGTCTGCGGACGCGCCATCTGCTGCACGGTGACGTTGAGCATCACCTCGTCGCCCACCCGGTCGACCAGGGTGTACGTGTCCACCTGCTGCAAGTTGAAGCCGTATGCCTTGATCTGCCGGCGGGACTCCCATCGCGCGCCAAGACCGACCTTTTCTTCGGGAAGCCGGACGCGTGTCAAAGTTTCGCGAGAATTGACGATCATCCGAATCAGCCGCACCGGGATATCCGAGCGCTTGGTCTGCTCGTTGAGGGCGCCAGCCAACAGTTGACCGCGGTCGTCCAATTCGACCCAACCGCCGATGCTCTCGGCAAGCGCTGCTCCGCCTCGGAGCTGGTCTGCCAAGTCTTGGTCGTAATCGTCCGGCACCACGGCCTCGGAGCGCACGACATCGACTTTGAACTTCACGCCGAGCTCGGTCAGCTCTGCAGGACCGGACACGATGTCGAGGCGAAGGCCCGGCAGAATCGTCAACGCCGCGTTGGTTTCACTGGTGGCGAGGCTCGCAACCCGAAACGTCGTCGTAGAGCTGGTCGTCGTCCCGGCGGATACACTGTACCGAAGTGCCGACCGCGGCCTCTGCCCCTTGTCCAGTAAGCGAACCCCACTGCCGTCCGCTGCGGCAGCGTCGGCCGCCGTTTTGGAGTCTTTGCACGCGGTGAGCGCCAGCAGTGTGGACGCGAGGGCCAGTCCATGGATCATCGGTCGCGTCATCTTGGAACCTCTACTTCGTCGTGAAGACCGCATTCCAGTCATTCTTCATCGAGACGATGAGCCAACCCGACTGGCCTGCTGCATCGAGCGCCTGGTCGAGCTTGCCTATTTTGCTGTTGCGATCATAGGCGTATTCCCGTTCGGCGTCATCATGGTGGAGAAGCAATCCCAGGCGCGCTCCGGCGCTGCCCACGGTGGTCCACTCCAGCATCTGGAAGTCCCCGTCGGAATTCCCAAAGGCGAGGATGGGGCGCCGACCGATGTGCTGGTGAATGCCCACCGGCTTGCCGGCCTTGTCATCGACGTGGTCGATTTCGGGTAGGCGCAAGAGCGTGGGCTTGCCCGCCTGAACCGCGTATCGCGTTGCGATCGATGTTCCGATCACTCGTTCTCGCGGAATCCCGTAAACCTCTTCGGAAAACATGCGGATGAACTCCACGCTTCCACCCGAAACGATGAACGTCTTGAAGCCATTGGCCTCGAGGTAGCGCAAGAGCTCCAGCTGCGGTTGGTAGTGGAGCTCGGTGTACGGCTTTTGGAGCTTGGGATGACGGGAATCCCGCAGCCATTCCGCGACGATCGTATCGAAAAGCGTCGTGCTCATGCCGGTGTGCGAAGCCATCACGATTTCGATCAGGCCCCGAGTGCCCGCGGACACCAGGGCGTCCCGGTCCTCCTCGATGACGGCTTTGAATGGCTGCTGGTCTTTCCATTCGGGGTGAACTTTCGCGAGATCCTTGACCCGATGGAGTGCGAAGGCCAGCTCGGTGTAGAGCGGTTGCTCAACCCAGAGCGTCCCATCGTTGTCGAAGGTTGCCACCCGATCCGCGGGCTCGACGAAAGCCGGGTCCTCAGGGTCGGTGACGGCGCGGACGAAGTCGATGATCCGCGCTTTGGTGCTGTTGTCGTTCCAGGAGGGGAGCGGGTCCACCAAGGCTTGGGGTTCGGCGCCGGCCTGTGGCTCCGTCGCGCCAGGTGCCTGGGAGCTGGCGCAGCTCAGCACGAAAAAAGCGGCGAGCACCGAGCCTATCGCGCATGAGCGATTTCCACGAAACGTCATGGCGCGAACTGTAGGTGTGTACACCAGACCAGTCGAGGGCTTCCCATTGCTTTTTCGTGCCGAGCTGCCGCGCTAGCTGGCCATCCTGATCGACGTAGAACCGAATCGGAAAGCAACGCTTCAACGGACCCAAGTGCCCGAGGACATCCCAGTTCGACAAAGGTTACGGCAGCGCGAGCCCGAAGGGCGACGCCCGGCGCGAACGCGCCGGCAAGGCAAAGCGCAGCGAATACCGCGCCAGGGAGGACTACGGGTGGGGGTGGGCGGGCGGTGTAACTAAACCAAACCAGGCCCGCAGCCCATCAACCACGCCCCACCCGCGCGGCCACTACCGTTTAAAAAAGGGTCGCCCGGTCGTTTGGAGGGGGGAGACACGACCGGGCGGGGAACAACCGGTGGACTTATGGGGGGGATCCACCGGCAAAATATGTTGGTTTTCTCGTTTCGAGAACTGCTTTGCCTGCAGCACCTACAATCTAAATACAAGGACTGAACGCGTCAATGGTAGCGCTTGCCTTAGGTCCAGGTTTGCGGTGCATTAGCTTACAGTTCTGTTCGAAAAAAGATACGAGCCTGCGGCGCCGGCGACGCTGCCCAAGAGATCGGCAACGACATCGCTGAGCTCGGAGGAACGACCCGGCACGAGCGCCTGGTGAATCTCGTCGGACAGTCCCCAGAGCAGGGAAACAAAGACCGCAAACGCCGCCGTTCGCCACGCCGAAGCGGAAGGCCAGCTTTGCCTGGACGCCGTGGCGCAAAGCCAGCCCAGGATCGCGTACTCGACGAAGTGGATGCCCTTGTCGCGCAGCGGGATGTGCCGAATCCCCGGAACTTGGACCTCGAATGACGAAATCACGAAAATCAGAGCCATGTACAGAAGCGCGAAGCGCCATGCGCGAAGGCTCTGCCGGAGCGAATTGCTACTCAGGCTACGCCTCCAGCGCCAAGCACTGAAAGGCGCGTGCGTGGGCCGCGGTCTGCGAGGCCCTTTGCCCCGGTCAAGTAGCCGGACAGGCTGTGGCGAAACGGCTCGTCGATCGTCACGGTGACCAACTCGCCGGTCGGGTCGTGACCGTCGGGCGCGATCAAATGAACGATCTCGTTTCGCTCGCTGCGCCCAGCGAAGCGGCCGTTGTCCCCTGGTGAAGGGCCTTCTACCAGAACCTGCACATCTTGGCCGACCAACGATCGGAGGTGCGCCTGCTGTTGGGTTTCGACGATGGCAAACAAGCGCGCCAGGCGATCGTCTTTCACCTCTTCGGAGACCTCATCGCCGAGCTTGAGCGCCGGCGTGTACGGCCGCGGCGAGTATTTGAACGCAAACGCGGCAACGAAGCCGACGCGCCGCACCAGCTCGAGCGTTTGTTCGAAATCTTCCTCGGTTTCCCCCGGGAAGCCGACGATGAAATCGGCAGAAAGCGTGAGACCCGGCCTCGCTTGCTTCAATGCGTCGGTTCGCGCGATGTATTCCTCGGCCGTGTAGCGCCGCGCCATCCGCCGAAGTAGGCGATCCGAACCCGACTGCACCGGCAGGTGCACGTGCGAGGGAAGCACCCCGAGGTCAGCGTGCGCCGCCACCAGCTCGGCGGTGATGTGCCGTGGGTGAGGAGAGGTGTAGCGAAGCCGCCAGAGGTCAGGAACCTCTTCCGCGATCCGCCGGAGCAGCCCCGCAAATCGAGATGTGGACGCGGCCAGCCTCGACTCGGTCTTGCTAGCCTCCGCATCCGCACCGGGTTCGTGCCAGGAGTTGACGGTCTGCCCGAGGAGGGTGATCTCCCGCACGCCCCCTCGGACGAGGTCGTGAATCTCGCCGACGATCTGGTCTGCGGGCCGATATCGCTCGGACCCACGTGTATAGGGAACGATACAAAACGTGCAGCGCTCGTCGCAGCCCTTCATGACGGTCACGTACGCGGTGACTTCCCGGCGATCTGCGTGAGGCTTGGCTCGGAGGAATTGGGGGTCGTCCATGTCGAACACCGTTCTGGTGATCGGCGGGGCCCCGTGCTCGACTTCGCGGATCAGCGCGGGAAGCTCGGGGATGTTGTCCGGTCCGAGGACGATGTCTACGAAGGGCGCCTTTCGAAGCAATCGCTCGCCTTCTTGCTGGGCGACGCAGCCGGTTACGGCCAGAATCGTGCCTCGCTGCGCCTCCTTGAAGGGTCGAAACGTGCCGAGAAGGCTCATCAGCTTGTGCTCCGCCTTCTCGCGGACGCTGCAGGTGTTGACGAGCAGGAGATCGGCCAAAGCGGGTTCGCTTGCCTCACGGTAGCCGCTCGCCCGAAGGACCTCCTCGATGCGACGGGAGTCGTGGACGTTCATCTGGCAGCCGAAGGTCTGGACGAAGTACTGCTTCATGGCGACGTGGCGATAGCTGTAGCAGCCGGCAGGACGGTCGCCAAACGGCCGAAATCACGCAGTTCGCTGGCGGAATTGGGGTTCCCCGCGCTACAAGCCCTAGGTAGATGGCTCGCCGGCGATGCATCTGCCTCCTGCTCGTTCTGGCGAGCGGATGCAAGACGATCCCAGAGGATGCGTACGGCATCGACCGGATCCGTTTCAACGGGATGAAGGAGCTCGATCCCCAGGCCCTGAGGGCTTGTCTCGCCAGCCAGGAGCGGGAGCGGGTCACCTTTGCGTTCGGGACCAGCGCAGACCCAAGCTGCGGGGTTCCACCCTTCGACGGGAACCGGGTGTCATTCGACCTCTGGAGAAAGCTTCGCAAGGGCTGGCCCACCTTGGATTCCGCGGTGTTCGACCGTGACATGCAGCGAATCGAGCGCTGGTACCAGGCGCGCGGTTACTACGACGCGGCTGTCGTCAGCACCGAGTTCGACCCACCGTCGGCTGCAAACGACGACCGCATCGTCGTGGCGCCTGGCGGCCAAGCCCCGTGCGACCGAGAAGGCGTCGACGAAGGCTGCAAGCTCAGTATCGGCATCGACATCGAAGAGGGTGAGCCAGTCTTGGTGAAATCGATCGAGGTCAGCGGCCACGAAGCCTGGGAATCGGGGAACCGCAAAGAGATCGACAACGCGGTCGAGCTCGAGGTCGGCAAACCGTTCGACGAGTCGATCTACGAGAGGAGCAAGCGCGCGATTCGGCGCCAACTGAAAGAGGCGAGCTACGCCTGCGGCAACGTCTCGGGGCGGATCGAGATCGATCGGGAAAAGAGAGAGGCTTCGGTCGGGCTCTTCGTCGAGACCGGACCATCGTGCAGGCTAGGCGACATCACCGTCACCGGTAGCGGCACGCTGCCGGCGGATACGATTTTGGACGTCGCGGACCTGAAGACGGGGGAAGTCTTTCGCTTGAGCGACATCGCGGACGCCCAGCGAGCGGTCTACGCGCTGGGCGCGCTCGCATCGGTGAACGTGACCTCGACCCCGCGACGCGACGGGGAGGAACAGTGTACGGGGGTCGTCGACGTCAACATCGCCGTCGAGCCCGGGAGGAACATTCGCTGGGGCATCGGCGCCGGAGTCCAGAGCGGCACGATCGCCACACTAACCCTGGAGCAGGACACGCGCATTTCGGACGTTCACTTGTTCGGGCTGTTCGAGCACCGAAACTTCATCGGTGGTTTCCGGCGACTCCGGATCGAGGATCGCCCAAAGATCGTCGCCCGTGACCCGTTCTTTCGGTTCGGCCGAGGATTCATCTTTGGAAATGAGCTCCGCGTCGAGTATCGGCGACCCGCGTTTCTCGAGCCACGCACCACGTCGGCGATTCAATTTCGCCACGACTGGGGCCCCGACCCCTACGAGCTCTTTCGCCGCCATGACCTTCAAATTCGCGGAAGCCTTTCGCGACCATTCTTCGACGGCCGGCTCCTGCTCGTCGGCGCCTTGAACTACGATACCTATCTGGTTGTCGACAAAGACCCCCGGTTCCCTACCAGCTACCAGGTCGTGTTTTTCGACGAAAGCGTCATCGTCGACCTTCGGGACGACTCGCGAAGCCCGCGCGCCGGGTTTTTCTTTCAAGTCGGAAGCCAGCAGTCGCCGGCCAAGTTGCAGCGCTCTTGGCAGTATATTCGCGTCACCCCCGAGGTTCGCGGCTACGCGCCCTTGCCTCTTTCGTCGACGCTGGCGTTTCGGTTCAGCATGGGCGCGATGTTCATATTTTCGCGCGACCGCAATAGCTTGGACCTCATCGGGCAGGGGCTGGGGCCGCAAAACTACCGTTTGCGATCGGGCGGCCCGACCAGCCACCGTGGCTTCTTTGGCGGGTTTCTCGGCGACCCGGGGAGCATCAATTCGCTCAACCGTGAGGGCATCGACGCCAGAAACGACGGCGGGCTTCGCCGATGGGAGGCTGGCATCGAATGGCGCCTTCCCGTCACCCAAAGTTTTGCCACGGCCTTGTTCATGGACTTCGGAGACGTGAATCGGGGTGAAGTGTGGCGCTTCAACTACATCCGCGCCGCGGCGGGTTTTGGGTTCCGCTACCAAACCCCGGTCGGCCCGATCCGCCTCGATTTCGGTTTCCTGATTCCCAAGTGGCAGGTCGTAGGCGGAGAGCCGCCGCCCAACGCGTTCAACATCTTCAGATTCATTCGCGGAGGCGTGCCAGGGGCCTTCCATTTCACCATCGGTGAGGCTTACTGATGCGCTGGCTCTCCCGCTTGGTGAGCTGGTTTCTCGGCTGGCCGCTGCTCGCCATCGTCTCGGTGCTCTCGAGCGTTCTGTTTCATCTGGATACCGACCTCGGCCGACGGATTGGTCGTGACATGCTGAACGAGTTCGTCTCCGACCAGATGGTCGGAACCATGCACGCCGGCTACATCACGCAGCTCCGGCTCTGGCACACGATCGTCAAAGACACGTTCGTCTATGACCCCGATGGCCGCGCGATCATCTACGGTGAAACGGTGGAGCTTGGTATCGATCCAATCGCGGCTCTCCGTGGGCGTCTCCGATTCTATTATGCCGAGCTGACCAATGGCTGGGTGGACCTCATCGACGATGGCGAAGGAGCGCCGACGTTCTTGGCGGCATTCGAGGCGGCCGACCAATCGCCCACGGTGGGAGAGCCCTTCCACGCCATCGTCGACAACGTGGACCTTCGCAACCTCGACGTGACCGGAGAGTTGCTCGGCTTGAAGGACATCCGAGTCGTCGACCTCGACACCAAGGGTCGAATGGAGTTCTACTGGATTACCGATATCGAGGTCTGGTCCGCCGAGGGCCGCCTGGTCAAACCGTTCCCGTTCGAAGCGAGCATCGACAACATCGTCGGCAGCGTCCACACAGACGTGAGAGGCACACAGGTCACCGCCGAGGCGAGCCGCGGGGAAGAGAATCTGACCGCCGAGCTCGTCTACAGCCCGCGCGAAGACAGCGCCCCCGAAGACCCCTGGGACCTCGATCTCTTCATCCGCGTGGAACCGGTTCGGGCCGAAACCCTATACGAGGTCGGCTTCGACTGGGCGGAGTCGCTCAAAGGAGATGCGACGGGCTGGGTGCGCCTTTGGGGACCTGAGGAGGACTATCGCCTCCAATCCGACGTACAGACTGCAGGAGGGCGCGCACGAATCAACGGGGACCTTCCAACGGAGGGCGTGACTCGAATCGAGATCGCCAGCCCTCGACTCGAGCTAGCCAAAGTGATCGGCGGCGTACCAGAGATCGCGGTCGGGGGTCGCATCGAGATGACCAGCGACCCCAAGAACGAGGACGTCCTCGGGGTCGAGATCGAAACGGAGGCCTTCAAATACGAAGACATCCACATTCCGGCCCTCTTTGCAAAGATCCGAGCGCGCGACGACGGGCTCGACATCGACTCGGTGGATGCCGAGTACGCGGGCGGTGACGTGCATCTGGACGGACAGGTCGAGTACGCAGGCATCACGGACATCCATGTCGTTGGGAACATTCCCGAGGTGAGCGGCGATCCCAACTTCGAGCAATTCGTGTCGGGCATCGAGGGCGGCGCGGATTTCGACCTGCGCATTCGCCAGACGGTGCGCGAGGACTTCGAGGCCAACGGCCGCGTGCGCTTCGATCACTTTCAGTATGGAGCGCTCAGCGCGCACTTCATCATCCTCGAGGGGCGCGTCTGGGGTGATCCCTTCAAGCCCAAGGTCGATTTAGCGCTCGACGGCGCGGCGCTCCGGGTCGCGGGATACCCGATTGGCAACGGGCGAGCGCTCCTGAAAGGAGGCCCTAGGGAGTACACCGCGACCGGCGAGTTCACGGCGCCTGGCGATCGCCGCGCCGAGTTTCAAGCCCGCGTTGCGGCCAATGAGGGCATCTATCGGCTCGATGTCGACGAGGTCGAGCTGGCCGTGGGCGATCTCTCGTGGAGGGGTTCGGTCAACAATGCGACGCTGGACCCCGACAATGGGCTCTCGTTTGATCGGGTCTTGATCGGCAATGGACCGCAGCGTCTCGACGCCCAGGGCGTGTGGCTTTTCGACGGGCCCGACGACATCCGCGCCGACTTGGAGAATTTCGATTTGGCCGTGTTGAAGATTCTCTATCCGCGGACGGCGCCGGATTTCACGGGCGGGGTCGACCTGCACTTCGAGTTTCGCGGCGACCTCGACCGAGAGCCGACGATCGTCGCGGAGGGCACCCTCACAGACGCGGTGCTCTGGGATATCTCTCCGGTCAACGCCGCTTATCTGATCAACTACGACAAGGGACTGCTCGACGCCGATGCGCAGGTCGATTTCGGCGGGCGCGGCAACTTCACGCTGAGCACCACCGGCTTCGTGGACCCCATGCCCGGAGGGGTTGCCGAGTCCCTGCGCGAAGGCGTTTACGAGACGACGCTGAGCACCGGGGCGATGGACCTGACGCTGCTCGAGCTGATTCTCGAGGAAGACATGCCGAACGTTCGGGGCTACGCCGATGCCAGCATTCGATTCTCAGGCCCAATCGATGCATCTGCATTCAAGGGAAACATCAAGATCCCAGGGTTCATCGTCGACCGCTGGGGTCCCGTGAAGCTCGCATCGGATTTCCGATACGAGTACGGTGCGCTGCTCGCCCAAGTTCGCATGGCGGATGACGAAGGCGAGTTGATCGAAGGCGAAGGCAGCCTGCTGGTCGACCTGGTTCACTTGGCTCAGAAGCCGAGCGAGGCTGTGGAAGCACTGGCGACTTCACCGTGGCGCGTTTCGGTGCGCGTGCCGCCAAGGCGGTTGAGCGCGTACCCGAAGAAACTCAGCGGGCTCTTCGTACCAGATGCAGACCGTCTGCAGCTCGCAGCCAGCTTCACGCTCGCCGGCGGCGCATTCCGAACTCGAGGCGATTTCCATTCCAGCATCGATTGGCTCTCGGACTCCTCGGAGGGCCTGTGCGGAAGCGAAGCCAACCCGCGCGCGACGGTCAGAGCGCAACTGGAAGACGGGGTCACCGAGCTGACCATGGACGGCGTCGTGGGAAACGCAAAGGTGCTCAACCTGCAGGCCTCTTTGGTGACGCCGCTCGACGATTGGTTGCGAAGGGCCGAGATTCCCCCATGGCCAGTGACCCAAATCAGCGCGGACTTCTATGACGCGCCCATGGAGAACTTGCCTTACCTATGTCGGTACGCCGCGGGTGTCCTCTCGGCGCAGCTCAAAGCCACGGGCCTCTTCAGCGATGATCCGGATCTCTCTTTCTCGATGGAGTCCGACGAGCTTCGCGCGCGCCGCCTCGAGCCGGGCCGGCGAGCCGGGATGGTAAATACGATCGTCGAAACGCCACCCTCGCTAAACCGCGTTTCCGGCGGGTACCACGACGGGGTTGCAGCAATCGACATGGACATGCGCTGGTGGAATGGGGGCTCCTCGACCATTGCCGCGAAAGTCCCGCTGATTTGGGACAGCGAACATCCGGTCCCAGAGCTCGCCAAGAAAGGCGACGTGGACGCGAAAGCGAATTTCGACCGGATGCCCTTGCAGGCGGTGCTCGCCTGGATGGCCGGCGTGGTCAACGTCGAGGGAATCCTTCAGGGCAGCGTGACGGCACAGGGTCGCGTGCAGGACCCGAAGCTCGTGGGAAGCGTCGACCTCACGGACGGCCGAGTCAACGTTCGAGCGGTGGGCCAGACGCTCGAGAACGTGGCTGGCCGTGCAATTTTCGACGAGGATGGCGTCGCGATCACGGGTCTGAAAGTGACAGACACGAACGGCTCGGCGACGCTCGACGGCCGCGTTGGGTTCAAGAAGCTGCGCCTCAATGACGCGGACTTCGTGGTCAAAGCGAAGGATTTCCCTCTACGCCAAGAAGGCTCGATCATCGCGCGGCTCGCTGGAACCGCCCGGATGAGGGCTAAGTTCGAAGACGAGGGCCTCGATGGAGAGGTAAGCCTGCGCAAGCTCGTGCTCGACATCCCGGAAACCTCGGCGACCCCACAGGACCTTGCGCCACATCCCGAGGTCTTCTTCATCGGCGAAGAATATCAGCCGATTCGCAAATCCGGCGCGTACTTCGTGAATCTGAAGGTGCGCTCCGAGGATCGACTCGTGATCCGGAGCAAAGACCAGGGCTTCTACGTCGAGGCGACGGCCAAGTTGGATACGCGCATGGCCGAAGAGCTTTCGGTAGAAGGATCGGTGACCCTCCACACGGGCAACTTCAAGGTTTTCGGGAAACGGTTCGAAGTGCGTTCCGGCAACATGATTTTCGACGGCGACCCCGAGATGGACGCCAAAGTCGACCTGGTTGCGCGCCACTCCTTGCGCGGCAGCAACGATGACGTGACTGTCATCGTCTCTGGTCGCCTCAGCGACCCGAAAATCGAGTTCAAGTCGAGCGTGCCCACGACCAGCCAAGCGCAGGTGATCGCCCTACTCGTCACGGGCACGACGCGTCAACAACGCGGGGTCAACACGTCGACCGCACAAGCATCCCAGGACACGACGGACTTCCTGAGCGGCGTGGCAGCCGGTCTGTTCTCCGCTTCCCTGCAGTCTCAGTTTGGCGGATTTGCGCCGACGTTTGGCATCACTCAAGGACAAGCCTCCGCCGACGACACCGAGGGTGACACGGCCGTACAAGTCGGTTTCAACGTGGACAGCGTGATTCCCGACAATGTTCCAATCCGTGGGCTGTACGTCGAAGGACAGTTCGTAGCTCGGCGCAGCGAGGGTGGCCCAAACACGACCGCACAGGCCCAGCGGCCTGGTTTCTTGATCGAGGCCCTTTGGCCACTAAACTTCGTCACGACGGGCACCTTCGCTCCGCCGTCGAACTGGAGCATCGACATCACCTGGGAGCCATGAAGCAAGCATGAGTCGCAAACTATTCGGAACCGATGGGATTCGCGGCCTCGCCAATCGCGGGGACATGACACCGGAGGTCGCTTTTCGCATCGGCGCCGCCATCGCGTATCAAGCCGGGAAGCGGGTGAAGCACGTGCCCAGGATTGTCGTCGGAAAGGACACTCGTCTTTCAGGCTACCTCTTCGAGACGGCCGTCGCTTCAGGCATCTGCGCGCTGGGCGGTGAGGTGCTGCTGTCAGGGCCGTTGCCGACGCCCGCCATCGCGCACCTCACCACTAGCATGCGGGCGGATGCGGGAGTGGTCATCAGCGCGTCGCACAACCCCTACCAGGACAATGGAATCAAGATCTTCGGACCGGATGGGTTCAAGCTCCCCGACGAAGTCGAGCTAGAAATCGAGGCTCTGATCTTCGGTTCGGAGCTCGACAAGAAGCGCCCGACCGGAGTCCGCGTTGGCCGCGCGGAGCGATTGGACGACGCACCGGGGCGTTACGTCGCCTTCGTCAAAGCGTCTTTCCCCGACGAGTTGACCTTGGAAGGCGTGAGGATTGTCGTCGACGCAGCCAATGGCGCCGCGTACCGAACCGCGCCACTGGTTTTTTCCGAGCTTGGTGCGACGACCCACGCCATCGGCGTGCGGCCCAACGGGAAAAACATCAACCACAAGGTCGGTGCGCTGCACCCGGATGCTTGTGCCAAAGAGGTCCGAAAACGTGGCGCAGATCTCGGCATCGCCCTCGACGGCGACGCCGACCGCATCATCATGATCGACGAAAAAGGCAATCAGATCGACGGCGACGCGATCATGGCTCTGTGCGCGACGCGAATGCTCCGCGCCAAGCGCCTTCGGCGACGAACCCTCGCGACCACCGTCATGAGCAACCTCGGCCTCGAGCGCGCGATTGAAGAGGACGGTGGTAAACTATTGCGGTGCAACGTTGGTGACCGCTACGTCGTCGACGCCATGCGGCAACGGGGCCTCAATTTCGGGGGAGAACAATCCGGACATTTGATCTTTCTCGACCATGCGACGACCGGCGACGGCCTCGTCGCGGCCATGCAGGTGCTCGCCATCGTGCTGCGCGAAGGGCGACCGCTGTCCGAGCTCGCCAGCGACGCGATGCAACGGGTTCCGCAAGTGCTGGTGAACGTCACACTCCCCGATCGCCGTGCCCTCCAAGAGCTGCCCAAGACCCGTCGAGCAATCGCCCTTGCGGAGAAGTCCCTCGGCAAGAACGGCCGCGTGCTGGTCCGATGGAGCGGAACCGAGCCGAAGCTTCGTGTCATGATCGAGGGCCCCAAACAGGACCGCATCGAAGCCATGGCCAACGGCATCGCTGAGGAAGCCAAGAAAGAGTTCAAGCTCGCCCGCTAGCCGAAAAATGGCAAAGCCCCGCGTCGCGTCAAGGCGCTCCGCGTTCACCGGATTTGCAATCGGGGGTGGCTAGGGGACTGCTGGCGGCTCGTTGAAGAGGACGGTGATGGCCGACGGCTCGACCCCGAGCACTTCGATGCCGTCGGGCAATCCGCGTAGCTCGACCGGCACCGCTACGGCGCCCTTCTTCGTGGACGTCTCGCTCAGGCTTACGATGGCGAGCACCGAGGCCGGATTCAAGGCGTCAACCAGCGCCTCAGGGCCGCGGATGCGGGCGGCGACTGCTCGAGGCCGAAGCGCACGAGGAACGACGCCCTCAGCGTCGACCCGCAACGGCGAGAGCACGCGAACTTTCAACTTGGCTTGGACCCGCAGGGTCACCAGAACAGTTTGCGTGTCGAAGCTCGTGTTCGCCGGAGCCGAGACGAGTTGCACCTCGCGCTGAACGACGCCTTCGTCGAGCTCCGAAACGTCGACCTGCATCGACCGAACGGTGCGAATCGAGTTGACGACATCTCGCGGTCCATCGACCTCGACTGCCTCCGGAAACACTTCGGGCTCCCCCGCCCACTCGAGGCCCGGAGCCAGCTGGCCCTCCAGAAACACCTCGACCGGGATGTCGCGGACGGCCCGAGGCACCCATTTGAACACCAAGGATGGCGGCACGACCTGCATGACCGAAACGCCTGCGGGCAAATCGAACATCTCTTTCTCGAAATAGTACCGCGAGTCTTCGCGAGACTTGAGCTCCACGTCGACCGCAGGCAGGGCTTCCTGGCGGAGTGAATTCAATCGGGCGCGACTGCCCTTGAGACGCACTCGTACCCGGTCCGGCGTCTCGGTGACCAGAATCATGTCCTTGGCGTCGGGTGGCGGCCGGACGGCGACGTCGACATAGATGTTTCGCTCCATGTCCTCGGCACCGTGCACGAGCGAAAACATGAGGATCGCGATGCCGAGCGCGCTGGCTTTGAGGCCAAGGTTCTCGGTGACGAGAAGCCGCACGGCGTTCAGCGCTTCGACGATGGCGCTCACCGCGTTTCCTCCGCCTTCTTCACCGTGATGACGGCATCTGGGCTCTGCGAACGACTCGCCTCGGGCGGCGCCAAGGTTGTGCGCCGATCCGCGGCTTTGCGGCGACTGCGCTTGGGTGCGTAGAAGAGGCCGTAAAGCGCATCCCGCAAAGAGCTAACGTCGAGGTTTCGAACGATGTTGCCGTCGAAGCACAGAGAAATCGCCCCACGCTCCTCGCTGACGACGACCACGACCGCGTCGGTTTCTTCGGTGATGCCAATCCCAGCGCGGTGGCGCGCACCCAGCGAACGGTCGCCTCCGGCAGAGCCTGCCATCGGCAGGAACACACCCGCCTGCCAGATTCGACCCTCGCGGATTACGACGGCGCCGTCGTGCATGGGGTTCTCGAAGCTCGGTACGAACACGCTGTGCAGCAGCTCTTTGCTAACCGCAGCATCGACCTCGGTACCCCGCTCGATGAATTCGTCGAGCGCGGCGCTGCGCTCAAACGCGACCAAGGCGCCGATGCGCTTCTGTGCGAGCGTTCCAGCGGCTTTGATCACTTCTTCGATGGTTTGCGTCTCCTTGGCGGTGCGCTGCCCCCGAAGTAGGGGTCGCCTTCCCATTCGCGCGAGCGCACGCCGGATGTCCGATTGGAAGATGATCACGACGATGACCGCCAGATAGGCGAGCACCGAATCCAGAATCGTGGTGACGGTCACCAAGCCGATGCGACGCGCAAAGAGATAGCCGACGAAAACGAGACTGAGTCCGATGGCCACTTGCATCGCGCGGGTTCCACGCAAGATGACCAAGGCCCAGTAAATGAGAACCGCGACGAGTCCGATGTCCAGCGCGTCATGAAGCACTTCCCAAGGGCTTCGCTGAAAGAAGCTCGAGAAGCCGGAGCTGAGCTCGCTCAAAACGCTGGTGAGCACTTCGATCACCGTGCGCCTCCGCCGGCTTCATGGAGGGCCTGGGTCACGCGAATCAACTGGCGCATCACGAACACATCGTGGACGCGTACCGCATCGACTTCTGCAGCCACACAAATCGCAACCGCGGCTGCCGTGCCGCCGAGGCGATCGTCGACAGGAGGCGGCTCTCCACCTGGATTAGGCGCAAGCTCGGCGATGAAGGATTTCCGCGAAGGCCCCACTAGTACACGGTATCCGGTCTTTCGGAAACGCCCAAGAGAACTTAGCAGCTCAGCCGACTGGGCGGCTGTCTTGGCGAATCCCAGCCCCGGATCGAGCCAGACCGACGCCCGTGGCACCCCTGCACGCTCCACGCGTTCAGCAGCCGCCAAGAGCTCGGCCAGCACGTCCTCGACGACGTCCCCGTAGTCGGTGTTGGGCGAGCGCGCTTCGCCTCGACCACGGTTGTGCATGATGACGTAGTCGGCGCCCCTTGCCGCAGCGACCTTCGCGAGCGCAGGATCTCGAGCACAACGCACGTCGTTGACGACGCTGGCGCCGGCCGCGAGCGCCGCCGTAGCGACCTCCGGCTTGACGGTATCGATGGAAACACGCGCCCCGAGCCGTCCCGCCAGGACTTCGATGACCGGTACGACGCGCCGAATCTCCTCGACGGCCGGCACCTCATCGAAGCCTTCTCCATAGGCTCGGCCGGCGGGCCTCGACGATTCGCCGCCGATATCGAGCACCTCGGCGCCGTCCTGCAGCAACCGTCGGCCGTGATCGATCGCCGCCCCAGGCTCTAGGTACTTACCCCCATCGCTGAACGAATCCGGCGTTACATTGAGGACGCCCCACAGCTCGGGCATCAGGACCTCCGTCGTCTACCCTGCGCTGGGAACCTCGCGCGGACGGGGCTGAAAGATCGCGCCTTTTCGCTTTTCTTCGTTTTCGCGGCGCTTCTCCGCGTACGTCGGCACGCTCACGATGACCGACGGCGGCAGGTCCTTGCCGCTCATGATCGCCTCGATCTCTTCGCGACCGAGGGTCTCGCGCTCGAGCAGGGCCTCGGCAATCGCATCGAGCTCCGTGCGGTGCCCTTCGACGATCGCCCTGGCGCGATCGTACTGGGTGTTGATGATGCTGCGAACCTCGTCATCGATCTCTTTGGCCGTCTCTTCGGAGTAGTCCTTGTGATAGGACTGACCGAGGAAGCCCGTCTCCTCCTTCTCGACGTAGGAGAGCGGGCCGAGGGATGCGCTCATGCCCCACTCGGTCACCATGGACCGGGCGAGTTGGGTGGCCTTCTTGAAATCGTCGGCGGCGCCGGTGGTGAGCTGGCTGAACACCACCTCTTCGGCCAGACGCCCACCGAGTGCCATGGCGATTCGGTCGAGCACCCACTCCGCGCTGTAGCTCAGGCGGTCCTCCTCGGGGAGCGCCATCGTTAGCCCGAGCGCGGGGCCGCGCGGGATGATCGTGACCTTGTGAATGGGGTCGTGGTTCGGCAGCTTCCAAGCGACCAGGGTGTGGCCGGCTTCGTGGAACGCCGTCGTCTTGCGCTCGTGCTCGCTGATGACCAAGGAGCGGCGTTCGGAGCCCATCATGACCTTGTCTTTCGCCATTTCGAAGTCGGACATGGAGACGACATCCTTGTCCTGACGCGCCGCCAGAAGCGCAGCCTCGTTGACGAGGTTCTCCAGGTCAGCGCCCGAAAAACCCGGCGAGCCACGTGAAATGATGTCGAGCTGGACGTCGTCACCGAGCGGCACCTTTCGGGTGTGCACCGCGAGGATGCCCTGGCGGCCGTTCAAGTCGGGACGGGGCACGATGATGCGGCGGTCGAAGCGGCCGGGACGAAGGATCGCCGGGTCGAGGACATCGGGCCGGTTGGTCGCCGCGATGATGATGACACCTTCGCTCGATTCGAAACCGTCCATCTCGACCAGGAGCTGGTTCAAGGTCTGCTCGCGCTCGTCGTGACCACCGCCGAGGCCAGAGCCCCGATGACGGCCGACGGCGTCAATCTCGTCGATGAAGATGATGCAGGGCGCATGCTTTTTGCCCTGCTCGAACAAATCACGAACTCGTGAAGCACCCACGCCGACGAACATCTCGACGAAGTCCGAGCCGGAAATGCTGAAGAACGGAACGCCGGCCTCACCGGCGATGGCGCGTGCTAGCAGCGTTTTACCGGTGCCAGGCGCACCCATGAGCAGGACGCCCTTCGGGATGCGGCCCCCAAGCCGCTGGAACTTCTTCGGGTCTTTCAGGAAGGCGATGATCTCTTCGCAGTCGTCTTTGGCCTCGTCGATGCCGGCGACGTCTTTGAAGGTGACCTTGTTCTGGGACTCGTTGAGTAAACGCGCACGCGACTTGCCGAAGCTCATCGCCTTGCCGCCGGACGCCTGAAGCTGTCGCATGAAGAACAGAAGTATGCCAACCAGGAAGATCATCGGAAGCCAGGTCACGAGAATGCTCGTCCAGAGGCTGTTTTGATCTTCGGGCAGGTACTCGACACTCACTTCGTTATCGAGCAGCTGCTGGTTGATCTGCTCGCCCATGATCCCAACGGTGACTTTCTCGTTACGGACGCCACGCTGACCCTGCGCGCTTTCATCTGCAGACTTGAGCCAGTAGGTGTACTCGCCGCTGTTGTCTTGTGGACGGATTTTGACCTTCTGGACTTTGCCCGCGGAGACGTCGGTGACGAACTCGCTGAACGGAACGCTCCGAGGCTGCTCCTCGCGCGCGACGAAGTTGAAGATCACGATGCACATCAGGATCACGAGGACCCAGAAGAGCAGTGTTTTTTGGCTTTGCTTCATATGGTAAGGCGGGACGGGAGGCCGAGCTGTCGAACTAGCTTGGAGCCACAACCCCTACATGTCTTTGTGAGGCCGCAGAGCCCAGTTGGCAACCTTCGCCTCCCTTGGCGACGCAAGGGCGGCTCAAGAGCGGTTGCTGCGTGTCCTTCGATGCTCACGATATTCCAACGAAAGCCCGCCGCTTTGCCGACGGACCGACCAACCCGATCCTAGCAGGACCTCGCCCTGACCCGTAAGAAGTCGGCCCATCTCGACCAGGTGGCTACGGTTTGGAGTTAATCCTGTTTCCCGCGCGATCCAGCGCCGTAACCATCGAACCCGAACGGGCGCGGCGATCTCGGCCAGGGTCTCGACCGAGATCGTGCGCTCGCCCTGCGGCGGCGGTGGGGGAAGCTGTGCGTCGAGGTAGGCATTGAGCTCGGCTGCTTCTTCGCCGAGCGCGCTGAGGTGTTGGACCAAACGAAAATCTTCGGCAAGCAGCACGGGCAAGACCTCATGGCGAATCCGAGCTCGCTCGAAGTCCCGTTGATGATTTGACGGATCATCGATGAATGGCAGACCGCGATCGAGAACGTAGTTGCGAAGGTCGGAACGACGGCAGTCGAGGAGCGGCCGGATCACCCCGTCCGCCCGGCGTGGTTCGATCCCCCCGAGGCCACGAATCCCCGTTCCTCGCAGAATCCGGGCAAGCACCGTTTCAGCCTGATCGTCCTGGCTGTGGCCCACCGCAATGCACGTTGCGCCGTGAGTCCGGGCGATCTCATGGAGGGCGCGATACCGGAGCTCGCGGGCCCGGCCCTGAATCGACGCCCCCTGCCTCGGCACCTCGACCCGTTCGCTGTAGAAGGGAACGCCAAGCTCGTTTGCAAGCGCCGACACCTGCTCCACTTCGGACGCGGATTCAGGCCGGAGGCCGTGGTCGATCGACGCAACGCTGAGGGTGATGCCTAGCTCGGCCCGTAAGCGATGGAGCAGGTGCACGAGGGCGGTCGAATCCGGCCCACCGGAGCACGCCACCAAGACGTGATCTCCGGGGGAAACCAAGCCGCGCTCACGAACGGTACGCCGCACCGTCGAGGTGATCATGAACGGACGCTAAAACACGCCCGACGCGAGGGAAAGCCGCAACTCCGTTCGGTCGCGGAGGCCACCCATTCGCAGGGTTTCAGCGTCCTGTACGGCCCGTCTGGAAAAGGAAAAGGCAGGGGCCGCGACGCGAAGGCCGGAACGGGAACGCCGAAGAAGCCCGGGCCCGGCTTCAGCGGTCTCGAGGGCTCTTTGCTCCTTCTCGCTTCGAAGCCGAATCTGCGGCGTGGGCTCCCAGTTGTCTTGGCGCTCCTTGCGGACGCCTTTGACCGTAAAAAGGATGGCGGGCATCACGCCAGCGAGGCCAACGACCAGCACCGCAACCGAACCCTTCGAGCGGCCGGGCTTGTCGAGCGCAAAATAGCCAGCAAGCGCGCCACCCGTGGCGCCGACGATCGGAAACACCGAAAGCGCCCAAGCTTTGTTGAGCCCCGACACCGACGGGATGATGAGCCCGAGCTCGGCGCCGACCAGGCCCAGGCCGATGGTGCCCTTCGGCGTGGCCCGAAGGTCCGCGAAGACCACGGTGGAGTCCTGGGCTTCGGCGGCGCGAGGCATAGCCGACAGCGAAAACGCCGCCAGCAGTGCCAAGGCACATCCGATTCGTTGCACGTTCAATTCCCCCACCTGCTCCAGTGCCTACATTACACGCACGCCGAAACCGCCGCAACCACGCGACATTACGTAGGGAATCATTTGCCTTGAATTCGAGGGTTGGCCGCCCGAGAATCCCGCGATGGAGGAGCGCGACTTTCAATCCCTGCTGGTGCAGCAGGACGGCCACATCGTCACCCTGACCTTCAACAAGCCCGAAAAGAAGAACCCCTTGAGCCAGGAGCTGGTCAACGAGCTGCTCTGGGCGCTCGACGACGCGGAGGCCGCCGACGAGGTGCGTGTCATCATTCTGACGGGCGCCGGGAATGCGTTCAGCGCAGGGGCTGACCTCAAGGGCATGACCGCGGAGCGCGGAAGGCTCGAGAAGAAGGGCGAATTCGACGACTTGCTGCTGCGCTTCGATACGATGAAAAAGCCCATCGTCGCGCGCATTCCGGGATACGTGATGGGTGGCGCGATGGGCATCGTTGCCTGCTGTCACTTCGCGATCGCGTGTGAGAGTGCCATTCTCGGGACGCCGGAGATCAAGCGCGGCCTGTTCCCCATGATGATCATGGCGGTCCTCCAGCGGGTCATCCACTCACGCGAGTTGCTCAAGCTCATGCTGCTCGGCGACAAGATCACGGCAGCTAAGGCCAAGGAGATCGGCTTGCTGACCGAGGTCGTGCCCGACGATCAGCTCGACGCTCGAGTGGCTGAGCTTGCGGGCCAGCTTGCCAAGCAGTCACCGAACGCGATGCGGATGGGCCTCAACGCCTACAACGAGCAACGCAAGATGCCGGTCGAAGATGCGCTGCCCTACCTTCGCGACCAACTCTACGCGGTGCTTGCGAGCGAGGACGCCAAGGAAGGCCTCGCGGCGTTTTTTCAGAAGCGCGAACCGCAGTGGACGGGACGCTAGTCGAGCACGTCTTTGACGAGGAGCTCGACCGAGCGTCCGCCCATCCAATGATCGGGCTGAAACTCGCCGACGAGCTCGAGCGCTTCACGGCCTTCGAACCGGGCGAACATGCCCGGCGCGAATGCTCGAATCGATTCTTGGCCCACGCGCAACTTGAGCTTTGCGTGAACGCGCCCTTCCCCGACCCCGGTCGCCTCGACGACCTGCGCATTGAGCATGAATGTAGGCACCGGGTGACCTTCGCCAAATGGCCCGAGGCGCTGCAAGTCCTCGACCGTCGGGACCCGGAACGCACCTCCGAGCGCCACGTCGACTTGCACTTCCCGTGGTTGGGCATCTGCCGCGCCCTGCGTCGCGTGTAGAAACGAGGCGCGAAAGGCGTCGAGGTCGCACTTCGAGAGTGAGAGCCCCGCCGCGGCTCGATGCCCACCCCATCCGCTTAGATGCGGCGCACAGTCCGCGAGCGCGCGATGAACGTCGATGTTGCCAATCGTGCGCACACTGCCGTGACCGTGTTCGCCGTCCAAGGCGATGACGGCCGCTGGGACCCCGAAGGTATCCACCAGCCGGGCAGCCACGATACCGACGACCCCGCGATGCCAGGACTGGCTCGCCACGACCACTCCTTCCTCCGGCGCTTCTCCGTACAGCTCGAGGACCTGCACGCATGCCTCCTCGGTCGCCTGCTGGGTGAGCATCTTTCGCTCGTCGTTCCGAGCCTCGACGTCCTCGAGCAAGCGCCAGGCCTCCTTTCCGCTCTTCGTAGTCAAGAAACGAAGCGTCAGGTCTGCGACGCCGAGCCTGCCAGGGGCGTTTAGCCTCGGTGCAAAGCGAAACGCCACATCGCGAGCGGTGAGCTGTGCGGACTCGGGAATCTTTGCCGCTTGCCGAAGCGCAGCGAGCGCCGGCCTGCTCTTGGGGGATCCGATCGCCATCAATCCGGCGCGCACCAAACGCCGGTTGTCACCCGTCAGGGGTGCGACGTCGGCGATCGTTCCGATCGCGACCAGATCGAGCCATGCGCGGAGATCGAGCGACGCACCGAGCTCGGTGCGAAGCGCTGCGCCCAACGAGAAAGCAAGCCCCGCGCTGCAGAGTCCTTTGTAATCAAAACCGCACTCAGGCCGATGCGGGTTGAGAAACGCGAACGCGGGGAGTGCTTCTGCGGGGACGAGGTGGTGATCGACCACGATGACGTCGACCCCGGCGGCGTTGGCCTTGGCGATGCGCTCGTGATCGCTGGAGCCGCAATCGGAGGTGACCAAGAGGCCCGGCCCCTCGGAGAGGCAACGATCGACGGCCTGGTCGCTGAGTCCGTAGCCTCCCTTGAATCGGTCGGCGATGAGTGTCCGCACCTCTCCGCCGAGCGCGGCGATCACTTCGCTCAGGATCACGGCCGAGGTGGTGCCGTCGACGTCATAGTCGCCAAAGACGACGATGCGCTCCCCGGCGCGAATCGCGCGCGCAATCCGTTCAGACGCCAGTGCCCGGTCGGCCATGTTGTCGGGTGAGCTCAAGCTGCGCAGCGTCGCGTCGAGGAAGGGCGAGGCCTCATCGACGCTGCGGATGCCTCGATTGAGAAGCACCTGGGCCGCTGTCAGACCCAATCCAGATGCCTCGGCAAGCATGCCGGCCGCCACTTCGTCGGGGGGCCGCACGCGAAACCTACCCACGAAGCTAGCCCCGCGTACGACTGAAGAGGCGCCGATCCATGAGCTCGGTGATCGGCGCCGCGATGAAGATCGAAGACAGCGTACCGATGAGAATGCCGATGCCAAGCGCGAAGGCGATGTCCTGAATGACTCCCGTGCCCAAAAAGAAGAACGCGGACACGGACAGGAGCGTCGTGAGCGAGGTGACGATCGTTCGCGACAACATTTGCGAGGTGCTGAGGTTGATCAGCTCGCGGAGGCTCTTGTCGCGAACGCGCACCATGTTCTCACGGATTCGGTCGAACACGACGATCGTGTCGTTAATTGAATAACCCATGATCGTGAGAAGTGCTGCGACCGTGGTGAGGTTCACTTCCTTTTGAAGAAGGACATAGATGCCGAGCGTGATGAGCGCGTCATGGAACATCGCGATGACGCCACCGGGCGCAAATCGCAGGTCGAAGCGAAACGCCACGTAAAGCATGATGAACGCGATGGCATACAGCAGAGACTGAATCGCCGCGTCGCGAAGCTGCTCACCAGCCTTTGGACCGACCCACTCGACTCGAAGCGCATCTGCGGGCGCGCGCTCCCCGAACCGCTCCTGAAGCTCGGTCATGAGCTCGTCCGCGACACCGACCAATTGGGCCTCGTAACGTGGATTGCGGCTACCCGTGAGCGAGTTGACCGAGCGTACGTTTGCGCCCCCGGCCATGAGCGCCTCTTGAAGCTGCTGCTCGTTGACTGGGCCCGAAACGCGAAGCGTAATCTTGTCGCCGCCCGGCGAGACTTTCATCTCCTGCAGGACGCCCTCTCCAAGCGCAGCAGCCACGGTCTCTCGAATCTTCTCGACCTGCTCGGTGGGCAAGGACGACACCTCTTGAACGCGGATGATGTACTCGTTTGGCTGATCTTCGACGCTGATGACGTCCGGGCGTGCGTAACCGGAATCTTCGAGAGCTTTCCGGACTTCGGCGGAGGTCGTATCGCCCGTGAAGCGCAGCTGAACCTCGGTGCCGCCGGCAAAGTCGATGCCGTAGTTGGGCCCGGGATAAAAGAGCGAGACCAAGCTCAGGGTCGCCATGAGAGCGAGGACGGTGATGACCGGCCCGCGGTACTTCATGAAGTCGATGTAGGTGCCGGGTTTGATGAACTCCATGTCAGCCCACCCGCAGTCGCTGCACACGCAGCCCGCGCACGAGCCAGTCGAAGAGCACCTTCGAGCAGAACGTGCCGGTGAAGAGCGAAGTGCCAATACCGATCAGCAGCATCGTGGCGAAGCCCTTGATCGGCCCAGTGCCAAACTGCCAAAGGACGACGCCGGCAATGGCTGTCGTCAGCTGACTGTCGAAGACCGACGAGTACGCCCGGGCGTACCCTTGCTCCACTGCAGAGCGCGGCGACTTCCCGAGCCTCAGCTCCTCGCGGATGCGCTCGGTGATGAGCACGTTCGCGTCGACGGCCATACCGACGGTGAGCGCGATGGCTGCGACCCCCGGCAGCGTGAGCGTCGCTCCAATGCCCGACATGACGCCGAGGAGAAGCTGCAAGTTCAACAAGACCATGGCGTCCGCGACCAGGCCGGCGACCTGATAGTAGAGAGCCATGAACACAACGACGAGGATGACCCCGACCAGCGCGGCGAAAGCGCCCTTCCGGACGGAGTCCTGACCGAGTGTCGGGCCGATGAGCTGCTCGTTGGCGGGCCGAAGCGGCGCAGGAAGCGCGCCGGCCTGGAGCACGACGACCAAGTCTTTGGCCTCTTGCAGGAGCTCGTTGCGGTCGAGGTAGGCGCCGAGCGTGATGCGGCCTCGCGCGCCGATCTGACCCTGGATGACCGGCGCGGACTCCACGCGGTCATCGAGAACAATGGCCATGCGCTTGCCAATGCTTCGGCCGGTGAGGTCAGCCATCCGCGAAGCGCCGCGCGTGTTCATCGTGAAGTCGACTTCGGGGCTGCCACTCTGAGGGTCGAAGCCCACGGCCGCGTCATCGAGATCTTCGCCGGTCGCATCTGCGACTCGGTACATGTAGTAGGTGCGCCAGCCTTCGCCGCCCCGGTCGGGGTCGGGCTCCTGCCGACCGATGGAGAGCTCGTGATCGTCGGGCACAGGAAGCGTTGCGATGTATGCGCGAAGACGATCGCGCGCATCCTCACCGAAGGCCTCAGCAAAGGTCTGAGCGCCCTGGTTGAGGTAGATGCCCTCGGGTGGCGTAGTGAAGATAGAGCGCGAGTCCGATTCGTCATCGACAATCTTGAACTGCAGCTGTGCGGTTCGGCTGATGATCGATTTGATGCGCTCGAACGAGCTCTCCTGCGCGCCGGGTATTTCGATGATGATGTCGCCATCATTGGGCCGGGCGATGACGGTCGGCTCGAGCACGCCCATGCTGTCGATGCGGTTGGTGATGGTGCGTTCGGATTGACGGACCGCCGTCTCTCGCATGTTGGCAAGCTGCTCTTCCCGCATGTGAAGGTCGACCACCAGATCGCCGACACCGCTCGCCACTCGAAGGTCGCGGAAATAGTCCTTCACCCAGGTCTTGGACAGTTTGCTTGCGTCTTCTTGATTCGAAAACGTGATTCGAATCGCGCGAACCGCGCCACCGTCTTTGTCCACGCGCTCGACTTTGCATCGTTGTCGAATCTCGTCGAGCTTGGCTCGGTCGATGTCGTCGGCTTCCTCTTCAGGGACGACACCGATTAAGACGCCGCACTGCCGCTGTACTTGCTCGGCGATTCGGTCTCGACGGTCGCGAATGTATTCATCGACCTCGACTTCGTACATCAACCGCAGACCGCCCTTGATATCGAGGCCGGGGTTGATTTGATTCTCGAACGTCTCTTTGACGATGTCCGGGCAGGGCAACCATCGATCCACGCTCGGCCAAAGGGCAAGGAAGCCCAAGACGGACGAGCCGACAACGATTGCCAAACGAAAATACCAGCCTCGATCCATGATCCTCGCCTGTGCGTTTAGCTTTTCTGTTCGGGGGGTTGGTCCAACCCGGCAACGTGACTCCGCAGCACCTTGATTCGCGTTCGTTCCGCGATCTCGATCGTCACATCGCGGTCGTCGAGCGCCGTGATCTCGCCGCGGACTCCGCCGTTGGTTCGGACGATGTCACCCTTTTTGAGGGCGCCCATCATCGCGTCGTGCTGCTTGGCTCGCTTTTGCTGTGGGCGGATCATGAGGAAGTAGAGGACCGCAAACATCAATAGGAGAAAACCGATTTGCTCGGTTCCACCACCACAGCCCATGGGCCCTGGCGCCGGTCCGCCGCCACCAGTCGGAGCCACGGGAACTGGACCGCCGCTGACGTCGGGCTGAAGCAGAATGTGAAATAATGAGTAGAGCACCACTAACCCTCAATGCGCGTCGAGCCCGGATGCACGCTGCTATCCGGGCCCCTCGAGCGCCGGCGTTTCTACTCCATGCCCCCAACCAGGTCAACTCACCGGAATTGTGGATTTATGCTACAAACGCGCGACCCCCGCTTGGTGGGGGGGTAAGGAGCAGCAATGGTGGACAAAGTGGACAAGATCTGGCTCGACGGGAAGCTCATTCCTTGGGACCAGGCGAACGTCCACGTATTGACGCACACGCTTCACTACGGGCTGGGCGTCTTCGAGGGCATCCGCTGTTATAAGCTCGGCGACGGGCGCAGCGCGATCTTTCGTCTGGAAGAACACGTTCGACGCCTGTTCGATTCTGCTCACATCTGTATGCTGCCAATTCCGTATAGCCAGGAGGAAATCGTCGAGGCCTGCCTCGAAACAGTCCGGGCCAATGGCCTCGACGAGTGCTACCTGCGGCCGATCGCCTTCATGGGAGACGGAGAGATGGGGCTCGGCGCGAAGTCCAATGCCACCCGGGTGTCGATCATCGCCTGGCGCTGGGGCGCATACCTCGGAGAAGAGGGACTTCGCAAAGGAATCCGAGCGAAGGTGAGCTCGTTTCAACGCGCCGGAGTCAACACCCTGATGTCAAAGGGCAAGATCAACGGCCACTACGTCAACTCGATCCTCGCTAAGCGCGAGGTCCAGGCCATCGGCTACGACGAAGCGATCATGCTCGACACACAGGGCTACGTTTCTGAAGCTTCCGGCGAAAACATCTTCGTGGTCCGAGATGGCGAGATCGCCACGCCTCCGATGGGGGTCTCGATCCTCGCCGGCATCACGCGCAACTCGGTCATGCGCGTCATGAAGGACCTTGGGCTCACCATCCACGAGCGACTGATCTCGCGCGACGAGCTCTACATCGCCGACGAGGTGTTCATGGTCGGCACCGCGGCGGAGGTCACCCCGGTGCGCGAGCTCGATGATCGCAGCATCGGCATCGGCTCTCGCGGGCCCATCACCGAAATGGTGCAGAGCGCCTATTTCGACGCGGTGCGCGGGGTGAGGGTGCCGGACCAGAGCTGGTTGGCGATCGTCTAGCCGGGGCGCGGAAAAAAGCGCGACGCGGGAGTTCAGCGGACGGGGCGCCTTGCAAAGGTGGCCGGAAGGACTGCGAGCAGGGGCCACGCAAGGCGCCCCTCGGGGCTCGCGCCAATCGGCGGGTGTTGCTGACGTGGCCGCTTGTCACTCACACGCCGCCGAACCCCCACATCGCGCTCCGCCGCGCCCCTCCACTCATATCCATTTGTGTAAGAGAGCGGCATCGGAACACCCCCCCACAAGACAGCAGGCGGCAGCGCGAGCCCGAAGGGCGAAGCCCGGCGCAACGCGCCGGCAAGGCAAAGCGAAGCGAATGCCGCGCCAGGGAGGATTACGGGTGGGGGTGGGCGGGCGGTGTAATTAAACCAAACCAGGCCCCACGCTCAGCAACCCCACCTACGCCTCCACCACCACCTTATGAATGATGATCCGGCGGCAGTGGGGGCATTGATGTACTTCGTTCGCTCGTTGGAGCTCGATCGTCAACTGGGGCGGTAGCGCCATGCGGCACGCCGTGCATGTGCCGTCGCTGATGATGATCACCGCGTTCGGGATTCCGGTCTTGAGGCGTTCGTAGCGCTTGACGATCGTCTTGGAGACCTTGGCGGCAAGCACGTCGCGGCCGTCGAGCAGTTTGGCGCGCTGCTCCTCGAGCTCGGCGACACGGGCCTTCGAAGACTCTTCGTCCGCCTGAAGAGAGGTCTTGGTCGCTTCGAAGTCTTTCTCACGCTCGGCGAGTGAAGCTGTCTTCGCTTCGATCGCCTGCGTGATTCGGCCCAGCTCGTCTTCGCGCTCCTTGATGGCGCGGCGATTGGCCTCGACCTCTCGCTCGCCTGCGTCGGCTTCACGAATGCTCGTCGCCTGGGCGACCTTCTTGCGAGCCCGCTGCAGCCCTTCGCTTCGCTCCTTGAGCTCGCCGCTCTGCTGGACTTTCAGCTGCTCGGCTTCGCTGAGCTGTTGACGCTCCTGGGCAAGCATGGTCTCCAGCGTCTGCACACTGTTCCGCATCTCTTCGAGCCGCTGCGGAATCTGCTTGAGCTCGGCGTCGATGTCACGCGCCGAGTCATCCATCTCAGCAAGTTTTGCAAGCGCTACGAGCTCTTCGCGCAAGGATCGCCTCCGTGGTCAGCCTGAGCTGGCGGGGCTGTAGCGTGCCTTTGCAGCGGGTGCAACACGGCAAATGCTGGAAGCCACGTCACGACGAAGGGCCGACGCCCTTTTTCGTTTTACGTAGTAGGCCCACCTGGACTCGAACCAGGAACAACCCGGTTATGAGCCGGGGGCTCTAACCAATTGAGCTATGGGCCCTCATCGCCACTTCTAGCCCGATCACGCGCTCAACGCGAACGAAACATCACCCGTACAGATCGGAGAACGGCTCGCGACGGGCGTGCTCGGGATTGGGACCCACTCGCCCCCGAATCCTTAAGACGACCCACGGCTAGGCTCGACCCAATCCCTGTGCTGCCCATCCCGAGCCGTTCTCCTATTGAAAGGATATGGTTTCAGGGGCGTGGAAAAAAGCGCGATATGTGGCGGAGTCAACGTCGCACAGGCTCCGAAATCGGCTCGCTCGTTCAGCTCAGGGTGACGATCAACTTCGAGTCGCGGGCGGCGAGGTGCGTGCGCTCAGCCGAAGGCGCGGACTGGAGTCACCGGAGACGTAGCAGCGCTACGTCGAGGATGACGGAGGGAGCACGTCGGCTGAGCGTGCGCAGATCGGCGTTCGCGGCCGAAGGCTGGCCGTCTCCCTGAGCCTCATCAGTTGTCCATGAACGAGCGGAGCTGCTTCGAACGGCTTGGATGCCGAAGCTTTCGTAACGCCTTGGCCTCGATTTGGCGGATGCGCTCTCGAGTTACTTCGAAGTCTTGGCCGACCTCTTCGAGTGTGTGGTCGCTCTTTTCGCCGATGCCGAAACGCATGCGGAGGACCTTTTCTTCCCGGGGGGTCAATGTCTTGAGGACGCGGCGGGTCTGGTCCTCGAGGTTGCCACCGATGACGGCCTCGACCGGGGAGACGGCGTTCTTGTCTTCGATGAAGTCACCGAGGTGGCTGTCTTCCTCTTCACCGATCGGAGTTTCGAGGCTGATCGGCTCCTTGGCGATCTTCAGGACCTTCCGGACCTTCTCCAGAGGCATCTCCATCCGCTCGGCGATTTCCTCCGGATCGGGCTCGCGGCCCAACTCCTGCACCAAGTAGCGGGAGGTCCGGATCAGCTTGTTGATCGTTTCGATCATATGGACTGGAATTCGAATCGTTCGGGCCTGATCGGCGATCGCCCGAGTGATTGCCTGACGGATCCACCAGGTGGCATAGGTCGAGAACTTGTAGCCGCGCCGGTACTCGAACTTGTCCACGGCCTTCATCAAACCGATGTTGCCTTCCTGAATCAGATCGAGGAACTGCAGGCCGCGGTTCGTGTACTTCTTGGCGATCGAGACGACGAGACGAAGGTTGGCTTCTACCAGCTCGGCCTTCGCGCGCTCAGACTGGCGCTCACCTTCAGCAAGTGCCCGATACGTTTCGCGCAATCGATCAACGGGCTGCCCCATGGCGTCTTCCACATCGACGATCGCCTTTTGAGCATCCCGAATATGCTCCTCGGATAGAAGAATCTGATCCTCGGATCCGTACTTGCGCTGAACTCGCTTCTCGACTGCCTTGCTCTCTTGCATGTCGCGCACGACGCGCTTCATGTCTTTGAACCGGAGGCCACCCACGCGAGCCTCGGCTTCGTTCATCTCGCGCTCCGCCCGCTCGACACGGCGGGTGTAAGCCTTGATCGCTGCGACGACGCGATCGATCTGCTTCTTGGTGAGGTTGAGCTCCCGCAGCAACGCGATCCGCTCCTCGAGATGCTTTTCGAGTTGCGCCGTGTGCTGCTTCTTGCTCCGCTCAGATACCTTTTGCTTGCTCTCGAGCTCACCGCGAACCTTCATCATCGAAGACTCGATGCGCTTGACCTTGTCGAAGACCTTGAGGGCGCGAACCTTCGCAGCCTCGAAGTCGACCTCCTCTTCTTTGTCCAGATCGCGGACGACGTCCTTGATGCGGAGCTTGCCCTTTCGGAGGGTCTCACCGATTTCCAGAATCTCGCTCACGCCCACGCGGGAATTGAGAATCACCTGGAAAATCTTGCTTTCGCCATCTTCGATACGCTTTGCGATTTCGACTTCGCCCTCACGCGTGAGCAGCGAAACCGAGCCCATCTTCCGCAGGTACATGCGGACCGGGTCGTTCGACTTCTGCGTATAGCTGTCATCGGCAGGAGGCGGGATCGTGGATGCGCGGCGCGCGGAGCTCCGCGTTGCTGCAACGGGAACTTCGCTCGTTCGGCTCTGGCCTTCAGGCGCACCGTCGACCACATCGATGTCTTCGCTCTTGAGCCACACCATGAGATCGTCGATTTGGTCGGACGTCACCATGTCTGGCGGTAGCGCCTCATTCAGCTCGTCGTAGGTCAAATGCCCTTGCATGCGCCCGCGGTCCAAAAGCATCTGGACTTCCTTGCGTTCGCGCCCTTTGAGCTTCGGCACTACGCGCGACACGGGTTCAGTGTCGAACTTGGATGAAGTCGATTCCTCGGAACGTACTGAGCTCTTGCTCGCCATCTTCACCTCTGCTTCGTGTTCGACTTGAGCTTGTGAGCGCTGCGCGTCAGCTCCACAAACTCTCGAGTGAGCCCTGCCGCCAGCGCATCGTCGCCAACTCGGCGCGCTTCTACGATGCGCTGTTGCAAACGGGGCAGTTCATGTTCGATGTTTTTTCGCTCGAGAAGTGGAAGGCCCTCGTCGAGAATTTGACGTGCTTCTTCGAGGTCGTGCTCCTGCACTGCCAACTTCGCTTCCAACCACGGCCTGAGTTGATTGTCGGTCAACTCGTCCAGCAATGACGAGACATTGAGCGATCCCTGCCTATCCACCATCTGCAAGATAGAATCAAAGATGGCGCGAAGATCAGGGCTCGTCAAAAGCTTCGGAAGCTTATCCACCCCTTCGTGGTTAACCAAGGTCGGTTGATCGATCAGCAGCGAAATCAACTTCAACTGTAACTCCGACACCCGCGTTGCAATCGGCTGCTGCACTGCGTCACGACGAGCGATGGTTCGTTCGGTCTGTCGACCCAGTCCGCGGCGCAACTCGCGGCGCACCAAACCTACGTCCGTGATCCCAAATTTGCGGGCAACGCGCTCAACATAGAGACCGCGTTCGATCGGGCTTTCAACCTTGGCAAGAATCGGACCAAGTTTGGCGATCGACTCTGCCTTTGCGTGCGGGTTTGATTCCGAGCTGGCGGCTGCGTCGTCGATTAAATACTCGATTATGGTGGGGGCGCTCACGATTCGAATTCGCAAAGACTCCGCTCCCTGCTCTCGGAGAAAGCTGTCGGGGTCAGCGCCCTGCGGCAGCGTCACGACGTGTGCTTCGAGCCCGGCTTTGCCCACGACCGTATGCGCTTCACGAACCGCCTTACGGCCAGCCTTGTCGCCATCGAAGAGCAAGACCACCTTCTGCGCAAAGCGTTTGAGCAGCTTGGCGTGTGCTTCGGTGAAGGCCGTCCCCATGGGCGCAACCGAGTTCTGAAAGCCGGCCTGATGCAACGCGACCAAGTCGAAATTGCCTTCGCACAGAACGCTGGCGTCTTCGCGTCGGATCTCGACGCGGCCTTCGTGCAATCCGTAGAGAACCTCGCCCTTGTGATAGAGCTGGTTCTCTGGGCTGTTGAGGTACTTCGCGGGAGGCTCCTTCTGCTCCTCCATCGACGGTGCAGGGGCGAGCGCTCGGCCGCTGAAGGCCACGACTTTGCCGTGCACATCGGCGATCGGAAACATCAATCGGTGGCGGAAGCGGTCGTAGTGGCCGCGGCCCGAGCGGCGCGGAACGATCAGGCCGACGGCTTCCGCGTCGGCGGGTGACGCACCGGCGCCTTCTAAGAAACGCACGAGCGAGTCCCATCCGTGAGGTGCATAGCCTAAACGGAACTTGCGGGTGGACTCTTCGCTGATTCCGCGGTCCGAGAGCTCGTGGCGCGCGATGCCGCCATCGGGATGCTCGAGAAGCTGGGCGCAATAGAACTCGGTCGCCTGCTCCATCAATGAAGCGAGGCGCTGGGACTGCTTCTTATTGCGCTGGTGCTCAGCCTCGCGTTCGGGATCGTAGACAGGCAACTGAACGCCGGTTTGCTCGGCCAGGTCGCGCGCGACTTCGGGGAACGTCTTGCCCTCGACGTGCATCAAGAACGAGAAGATGTCGCCCGACGCCTTGCAGCCGAAGCAATGGTAGAAGCCGCGACTCGGATGCACGTAGAAGGACGGCGTCTTCTCGTTGTGGAAGGGGCAAAGGCCCTTGAGGCTGTTGCCAGACTTCTTGAGCGCAACGTAGTTGCCGATGACCTCTGCAATTGGCGCGCGGTCGCGGATCTCAGCAATCTTGTCTTCGGAAATCACCGCCGCGTCTCGCCCATGCTCGCCGTCCCTGCGAAGAGAAGGCAGTGTAGGCTTCGTCTGGTTCTTGGCAAGCGCCGCGGGCCGCTGTAGTTGTGGCGCGATGGCTTCCGTGCGCGCACCACTCCGGCGAATCTTTTGGGTGTATGCCCTGGTGTGCGCGTCGGTCTTCGCGGTTACCCGGCTCGAGTCGATCGCCTTCGTGGGGCAGTACGTCCATCTCGTCGTCGCCACCATCTTTCTACTGACTTCGATCCGGCTCACACGAAGCGACCCCTCGCATTTCGGCGTTGGCCTGGGTGGGCTGCTCGAACCCCCGGTGGACGACCACGGGGCGGGTCCGCTCGGGATTTTCGATCTCGGTCGCACGATTCGCAGCGCGCTGCCTTCTGCGGCGGTGGAGCTCGGAGTCGCGCTTGGGATTGCAGCCGTCGTGTTCCCGCTCTTCGCGCTCGGCTTCTACTTGTGGAATCAGCCTGCCGGGGCTTTCAGGCTCACGCTCCCGGCCAATGCTACGAGCTTCGTCTTAGCGCAGCTCATCGTGGTCGCCTTGCCCGAGGAGGCATTCTTTCGTGGCTACCTGCAGACGGCTTTGAGCGACCTCGAGGAGACCCGACTCCGCGTGCTCGGGGTGAGGCTCGCACCGCGCGCATGGGTCCTTCAGGCGATCCTATTTGCGGCGATCCATTTCATCGTCGACCCCCATCCCGCGCGCCTCGCGGTCTTCTTTCCCGCTCTTCTGTTCGGATGGACGCGCGGATGGCGCGGTGGAATCGGCGCAGCGCTCGCTCTCCACGCGATGAGCAACCTTTATTCCGAGATTCTCACGCGGAGTTGGCTATAACTGCGATATGCAGGTCACTCCGCCCGCTCCCACGATTCTTAGCGAAACGGTTCGTCGCGCGCTCTCCGAAGACATCGACCGCGGAGACCTGACCAGCGAGGCATGTGTCGAATCGACCACGATCGGCACGGCGAAGCTCAACTCACGCGAGCCCATCGTCGTTTGTGGGCTTCCGATTCTCGAAGAGGTGTACGCGCAGGTCGACCTTCTCGTCGATGTCGAAAGGCACGTGGATGAGGGTGATCGCTGCGATTCGGGCGCGACGCTGGCGACTATTTCCGGACCCGCGACATCGATTCTGCTCGGCGAGCGCGTCGCGCTCAATTTCATGCAACGCCTCACGGGCGTGTCGACGATGACGAAGCGTTTCGTGGACGCCTTGCCCGAGGGTTCGTCGACCCGAATCACCGACACCCGCAAAACGACCCCCGGGCTCCGGGCCTTGGAGCGCTATGCGGTTCGCTGCGGCGGCGGACACAACCATCGCGAAGATTTGGGTGCCGCCGTTTTGATCAAGGACAACCACATCGCCGCGGCGGGCGGTGTCCGTCACGCGGTCCAGCGGGCGCGGGCCTATGCACCGCACACCTGCCGCATCGAATGCGAGGTCGACACTCCGGAGCAGTTGCAGGAAGCGCTGGCCGCGGGAGCCGACATCGTCATGCTGGACAATTTCGACGACGAGCAGGTGCGTGACGCGCTGACCCTCGTCGATGGCCGGGCGCTCGTCGAGGTGTCGGGCGGCATCACCCTCGATCGCGTCGCTCGCTTGGGCGCGCTCGGAGTCGACGTCATCAGCGTCGGCGCGCTCACTCACTCGTCGCCGGCCTGCGATCTCGGTCTGGACTGGAGCTAGCTCGTGCTCGAGGATCTACAGCCGGCGCGACTCGGCGAGTTGATCCGCGGTGGCTGGGGCAGGTCGTTGACCATCATACAGAGCACCGAATCGACGATGGACGATGCCTCTTCGGCCGCTGCACGAGGTGCAAGCCACGGCCACCTCGTACTTGCCGGCCAACAAACCCGGGGTCGCGGCGCGCATGGGCGGCAGTGGGAATCGCCGCCGGGCTCCGACCTCTATTTCTCCGTGGTTGCCCGTCCCTCGGTCGAACCCGCCTCGACCGCATTGGTCACGCTTGCCAGCGGGCTCGGGGTTCGCGACGCGGCGGCTAGCTTCCTATCGGGCCGCGCCGTCCAGGTGAAGTGGCCGAACGACATCTGGATCGATCGGCGCAAGTGCGCTGGCATTCTCGTCGAAAGCCGGACGCTTGGGATACGCATCGATTCAGTCATCATCGGCGTGGGGCTCAACGTGAACCGCATGCAATGGCCCGAGGCGCTCAAGGGCGTGGCCACGTCACTGCGAGCCGAAGCGCTCGGCCAGAAACCATTGGATCGCGCCGAGGTGTTGGCGGCTGTCCTGTTTCACATGGAGCGATGGGTAAACCGGCTCGTCAAGGACGGCGCAGCTGCCGTGGTGGACGCCCTTCGGCCGAGCCTCGCGCTTCTTGGCGAACGAATCCGATTCGAAGGCGGCGAAGGTGTTTTCGAGGGCATCGATCATGACGGCGCAGCCCTCGTGCGAACCCAAACCGGCCTGCGTGCTCTTCACGCAGCCCGCATCGAGCCGCTCGAGAGCTGAGCCCGGCGCTTGCCTGCACGCGACTGGCGCACCAATACTGGCCTGATGGCCCAAGCAAACGAGCTCGCCTGGTTGGAACACTCCGTGGGCGTTCTTGCCCTCGACGACCGCGCGATCGTTTCGGTCGCCGGGGACGACGCGCACGACTGGTTGCAAGGGCAGGTCACGAACCAGCTCGAAGGCGTCGAGCCCGGGAGCTCGGTGTACGGCTTCGTGCTCACGTTGAAGGGACGAATTTTGGCAGACGTCTATGTGCTCGTTCGGGAAAGCGAGCTTTGGCTCGACGTCCCGGCGGCCCAGGTCGATGCCCTGCTCGAGCGCTTCGATCGATACATCATCATGGAGGACGTCGATCTCGAACATCGAAAAGACCTGCGCGTTATCGCAGCTCAGGGGCCTCGTTCGAACGAGCTTCGCGGCGATGGCTGGCCTGCCGACCGGCTCGGCCTCGAAGGACGGCAATGGGTGGTCGCGGACGCAGCGCTCGAGTCGGAGCTGACGAGCCTGATCGCGCGCAGTCACGAGCTTGGTGGCGGCGCCGTTAGCAGCGAGGTCTGGGCTCAGGCTCATGTCCTTCGCGGACGGCCCCGCTTCGGCGTGGATTTCGGCGACTGGACCTACCCTCAGGAAAGCGGCCTGAACCCAGTCGCCGTCTCATTCAAGAAGGGCTGCTACATCGGACAAGAGACGGTCGTCATGCTGGAGAACCGGGGCAAGGCCCCCAAGGTGCTTTGGCGTTGGGCGATCGAAGGCTCGGTGGCCCCGGCGGCCAAGACCCCCATTACGGTGAGCGGCGCCGTCGTTGGCGAGGTCACGTCAGCCGCCGTGGGTGAACAGGGCGTGCGGGCACTAGGCTTTCTGAAGCGGGGACACGAATCGGAAGACCCAGAAGGCTTCATGATCGCGGGGCTCGCCGCGCGCGCGCTCGGGACGGTGGAAACAGGGCCGGGGGTGTGCGCGGAGCAGACGTGACGATACGGAAGCTTCGACGCTGGCGCGATCCGCTCTCCGACCTTATAGTGGCCTCATGCTGACCCTCACCGACCGAGCTGCAGAGAAAGTCAAAGAGATCCGAGACGCCGAAGGCCTGGCGGATCAAGGGCTTCGAGTGCGTGTGATCGGCGGCGGTTGCGCGGGTTTTTCCTATGATTTGTTCTTCGAGAACGAAACATCCGATTTGGATCAGACGTTTAATTCGCACGGCATTCCCATCTACGTGGACATGATGAGCGCGCAGTACGTCGAAGGCACCGAGATCGACTATGTCGAGGGCCTCCAGGGCGCCGGGTTCAAGTTCCAGAACCCCCAGGCGAGCCAAACCTGTGGGTGCGGCTCTAGTTTCGCCACCTGATTCCCCTGTAATTTCAGCCTGATGTCCCCGTTGAGCGATTCTCGCTCAAATATCTACTTGCGTTTGTCTTACTTTTGTCTAAGTTATACTTCAAATAGTTGGACACAACATGGACGGTGTTCCTGCTAGACAGTGACGTAACGTAACGGTACAGAGCGCATACAGGATATCACCATGCAGTCATCCGCATCCCTCGATCGATATATCCAGCAAGTCCGGGCCATCCCGAAGTTGTCGCGTGAAGTCGAGCACGAGCTAGCGCTTCGCGCCGGTGAAGGAGATCAAAGCGCGACCGATCGTCTCGTGGAAGCCAATCTGCGCTATGTGGTCGCGATTGCACTCCAATACCGTCGGTATGGAGTCACCCTTGGCGACCTGATTGCGGAGGGTAGCGTTGGCCTGGTGACGGCCGTTCGCAAGTTCGATCCACACCGTGGCACACGATTCGTGACCTACGCGGGCTACTGGATTCGCGCGTTCGTCCTCGAGGCGGTCGTGCGGTCGAGCACCATGGTCGGCGCCGGCTCTGGGCCATTCCGCTCGAAGCTGTTCTTCCGACTTCGCCGCGAGCGAGCGCGTCTGTCGAACGTCATCGCCGATCCGGAAGAACTGATCGCCACGCTTGCGTCCGACTTCGACACGACCCCGGCTAAAATGACGGAGCTGCTCCGCCGCCTCGATCAACGCGAAATCTCGCTCGATGCGCCCGCGTACCATGACTCGGATTCGACCCTGGTCGAGATGCTACCGGGCACGGCAGAGCCTCAGGATCAGATTGTCGCTCGCCAACGCAGGCAGAGCGGGATTCAGCTCCGTCTCGCCGGCGCCCTTTCAGTGCTCGACGATCGAGAGCGGCTGATCGTCGAGAAGCGTATCCTGAGCGACGACTCCGCTTCCCTCGCCTCCCTGGGGCGCGAGCTCGGCGTGAGCCGGGAACGAGCGCGACAGCTCGAGGCCAGGGCAAAGAAAAAGCTCGCCGAAGAGCTGAAAGACCTGGCCCCGGCCGCCTAGCATACCTGCTCAGATGTAGGGTGGCTGCTCACCCCACGAGGGCCGATGCGAACTTCGCTCGGCCGGAGTAGCATGTAAGCCACGATGGTGTTCGAGGACGGGGAGAGCGCGGCACTGCGCCGTGAGGTGACGCAGGCGCTGGGGCAAGACGATCTCGTCGACGAGCCAGACTCGGCGATCCCTCCCGCCCTGCCCGGCGCTCCGGCGCCCCGCACGCAGCGACGGCCCGCGCCGTCCGAAGCGGATCGCACACGGCGCGCCCGAGATTGGATCGCAGAGTGCGAGCGCGAGCTGGGGGAACAGCCGGACGTCCGTCGCGCCGCCCGACTGTACTTCGAGATGGGTCGCAGCTGCGAAGGGCCACTCAAAGATGCGCGGCGCGCGCTCGGGTATTACCAGGCTACTTTGGAGCGGGCGCCAGACTACGTGCCAGCCATTCGCGCCACGCGCCGGCTCCTTCTCGGCGGACGAATGTTCAACGAAGCGCTTCCGCTCTTCGACGCCGAGGCGCGGGTAACACGCCGACCGAGCGACAAGGCAACCCTGTACCTGTTGAAGGGGCGCCTCCTCGAAGACGTCCTCGGCAATCGAGAAGCGGCGGAAGAAGCGTATCATACGGCGCGCGCATTGGACCGTTCGCACGCGGCAATCCTGAGAGCCACCGAGCAGCGCTCGTTCGCGAAACAACTGTGGCCGGACGTCGATCGCAATCTCGCCGAGCTCGCCAATGCAGCCACATCGAATGACGCGCACCGCGCCGCGCTGATCATCCGACGAGCGCAGTTGCTCGAAACCCGACAACAGCGTCCCGAACAAGCGGCTGAGCTCTACGAGACGGCGTTGCAACTCGACCCAAGCGCCGTCGTCGCGGTGCAAGCGTTGAAACGACTGTATTATGGCCAACGTCGCTGGCGCGACTTGATCCGCACGCTCGAAGCCGAGGCGCAGTTGGCGACCGGCCCTGCCCTGAAGGCTTCGTCGCTATACCGCGCGGCACGCATCCATGCAGAGCTACTAGGGAATCGGGATGGTGCGATCCAGACGCTGGAGCAGGCGCGAAGCCTTCAGCCGGGCGATCCATTGATCCTCGGCGAGCTCGCCCGCCACTATGAATCCGGACAGCACCTACAAGCCTTGGTCGAAACCCTCGAAGCACTGGCCGAGGGGACTGACGACGAAGCGGAAAAGCTCACCTACACGCAACGCATCGCGCGGCTCTACGAAGAGGAGCTTCGCGACGTAGATCAGGCCATCACCTGGCACGAGCGAGCGGTCGAGCTCGACCCGACCTCGCTCTCGAGCTTGCAAGCCTTGAGCTTACTCTACCGGATTCGCGGCGCCTGGCCGAAGCTGGTCGAGATGTGTCTTCAAGAGGCACGGTACACGACCGATGCCGAGCGGCGAGCGGACTCACACGCGCGCGCGGCGGAGATCTACGAGACTAGGCTCAACGCCATCGACAACGCGATCGAGCACTATCATCGCTCGCTCAACGCCATGCCGGACCACCCCACGGCATTCAAGGCTCTGGCGCGGCTGCTTTCAGACGTCCAGAAGCCCAAGGACCTGATTCAGCTCTACGAAAACGCGCTGGATCGAGCGAGCGGTTCGAGAGCGGTGTCGTACCTGCTCAAGATCGCGCAGATCTACGAGGACGCGCTCGATGAACCTGCGCTGGCTGCCCAAACCTACAAGCGGGTCTTGCAGCAGGATTCGGCGCACCTCAGCGCGGTCCAAGCTTGGCAACGGTCTGCTGCGCGAGCGCATCGGCCACGGGAGCTACTCGAGGCGCTCGACTATGAAATCGAGCTCACCGTCGAGCGGGACCGATTGGTCGCGCTCTTGCACAGAGCCGGAGAGGTCCTCGACGAACACCTGGATGACCGCGATGCGGCCATCGCCCGCTACCGCCGCGCGCTCGACAAAGACCCCCGTCACGTTCCGACCCTGTCGAGCCTCGGGCGTCTCTACTATGCGGCGGGGCGCTGGAACGACTTGCTCGACGTCTATGGCCAAGAGCTCCGGCTCGCTCCGAGCAAGCATCGCCGAGTGGCCCTCCTGCAGAAAATGGCGGAGATCTCCCGCGATCGCCTAGGAAGCGACGACGACGCGCTCCGATATCACCGCGAGGCGATCAAGGTCGATCCTTCGCATGCACCTTCGCTTCAAGAGCTCGCACGTCAACTTCGGGAGCGAGGCGATTGGGCGGATTTGGTGGACGTCCTGGAGCTCCAGCTTCGCAACTCGAGCGCCGTTCGGGTGCGAGCGCGAGCGGCATTCCTGCTCGGCCAGGTCTACGAAGAGCATCTCGAGGATCGAACGAAAGCAATGACCGCATACGAGTCCGCGATCACCGCGGATGGGAGGTACCGGCCCGCCGTCGACGCTCTGGCACGAGTGCGCGCCGAAGAGCAGGACTGGACCCATCTGCTTTCTGACCTCGAGCGCGAGCTCAAGCTCAGCGAGGAGCCGACCCAACGAATCGCCCTGTTTGCGCGCAAAGCGCAAGTCTTGGAGCGTCAAGACAAGCACCGCCAAGCGATTCAAAGTTGGGAGCAGGTGCTAGGGATTGACCCGGCAAATCTCGGAGCGCTGCTGGCGCTGGAGCAACTGCACCGGCAGGTTGGCGCATGGGAATCGCTGTGCGCCGTGTACTCGAAGCAAGCCGAGGTGCTCGAAGATCCCAGCGGTCGAATTGCGGCTCTCTACGAGCTCGCTCGCCTTCTGGAGCATCAGGGGCTCGGGGAGTACGATGATATCGTCGGAGCGTATCGGCGCGTCCTGGAAGTCGCTCCTTCGGACTTGGGGGCCTTGCTCGAGCTCGAGCGCTTGGCCTTGGGCCGTGGAGACAACGAGCTCCTTCGCGAGGTGGATTCCCTCGTTGCGCGTTCGGCGCAGGACCCGGCTGTCGCAGCGGCTCACCGCGCTCGCCTTGCTGAGCGGGTCGAAGGGCAAGAAGACACACAGGCGATCGAGCAGTTTCGCGCGGCCTCCATTGCGGACCCCTATCACATCGGCGCGGCTCGCGGACTCACCCGCGTCGCAGAGGAGACCGACGACCCGACCGCGCTGGTCGATGCGCTCCGCCGAGAAGCAGAGGCCGAGCGCGATGCCAAAGCCGCTTCGGAGCTCTACGTGCAAAGCGCGCAAGTTCGCTTGGAGCGTATCGGAGACCACGACGGAGCGAAACGGAACTTCGAGCAGGCGCTCGAGCTCTGGCCCGATTCCACGGAGGCCGCTGAGGGTCTCGTGGACGTGCTCACGATCGACGCCGCCTGGTCGTCGCTGGTGGACCGGCTTTCCCAGGCCGCTTCGAGCGCACGATCGGTGGACCGGGCCAGCGCGCTCTGGCTGTCCGTTGCACGGGTGCAGAGCACCGAGCTCGAGGAGCTGCCGGCCGCCATCCGCACACTGCAACGCGTTTTGAAAGTCCAGCCCCGCAACCTCGATGCCTTGGACCGTCTCGCACAACACTTTGCAGCCAATCAGTCTTGGCACGAGGCGGCGGCCACAATGGAGCAGTTGCTCGCGGCCGCGCCGGAGAACACCCGCTTGCATAGGGTGGTGCTCGATCTTGCCCGTCTGTATCGCGAACGTTTGAACATGCCCGACAAGGCTTTGCGTCATGTCGAAGCCGCTCTGGTCATGGAGCCGGGTGATCCTGCGGCGCTGCAAGAGCTTTCCTTGATTCACGAGGCGCTCGGTCAGCTACCGCAGGCGCTGGAGGTCACGCGACATCTGCTCGACACGAGCGAGGGGCACGAACGGGGAGACGCGCTCATTCGGCTGGGCCAGCTCGAGCACGCTACCGGAAACTCGCAGAATGCGAAGCTCGCGCTCCAGCGCGCAGTGGTTCTCGAAGGGCCAGGCAGAGACGCGGCGCGGACGCTCGAATCCCTCTGTACGAGCCCGAGCGATTGGCGGGCCTACGCAGACGCTCTGCGCGAGCATCGGGCCAAAGATGCGCTGGGCCGGGTGACCACTACCCTCGAGGTCGCCCGAGTCCTGTCGGACCACTGCCGGGATGAGCATGCTGCAGTAGAGGCTCTTCGAGGAGGGCTCGAAGAGGGTGGCGGAAACGCGGACCTCCGACGCGAGCTGGCCACGCGACTCCGCGCTCGAGGCGAACAAGCCGAGGCCGTCGAACAACTCCAAGCCGTGCTGGCAGAAGAGCCGATGCGCGAAGAGATCTGGCGCGAGCTTGCGATCACCTATCAAGCGGACGGTCGCGCCAGGGAAGCACGAATCGCAAGCTTGCCCCTGCTTCAGATGGGTGTGAACGACGAGAAGGACGACGCGAGGATCTCCGCAGTTGAACCATGGCCGGCCAAGGTTCGACCGAGGTCGCTTCGTGGCTCCATTTTGGAAGAACTGGGTACGCCGCGTGCAGAGGACGCTGCGGCCGGTGCCCTTCTCGCAGCCCTGAGCCCCGCCCTCGCCAAGCTCTACCCCCCAGACCTCCAAAGCTACGGGCTCGCAACGCGAGACCGCCTGCCAACCGAAGCCAATCATCCGCTCCGCGAGATCGCAAACCAACTCGCTGCTGCGCTCGATATTCGGAGTTTCGATTTGTTCCTCCACCGGGTGCGAAACCGGGGCATCACGATTGAGTTCGGCACCCATCCCGCCGTGCTGGTGCCAGCAACCATCATGGAGAAAGACCCGCAGACCCAGACGTTCATGCTCGCTCAGCCGATGACGCAAATCGCACGTGGCTACCATGCGATCGACAAGCTCACGCCCCGGGAGCTCGATGTTCTGCTGGCGTCGGCCGCGCGTATCGTGAAGCCAGACTTCGGGTCGGGCCTGACCAGCGAAGAGTTCTTGAACGAGCAAACGCGGAGGTTGCAGCGGGCGATCCCCCGGCGCGACCGTAAGTTGGTGCGCGATGCGGCCCTAGCGTATTCCCAAGCCAAGCGAGTAAAGTTCGACCGTTGGGTCCATGCTGCACAGCGAACCGCGATCCGAGCCGCTCTGCTTCTCTGCGATGACCTCGAGCCGCTGGTTCAAGACGTGCGGAGCCGAATCGCGCCGGAGCGAGAAGCCGAGGGCGAAACTTTCGATGGACATCCAACGTACATCGATGCGTTGAAGTTTTGGGCGTCACCGCCAGCGATGTTCTTGCGCGAACACATGGGAATGATTCCTTCCCGCTGACCTCGCTGCTGTCCGCTTAGACGCTGTCGCGAGTGTGCCGGTCGACCCGGTAGACCAACCAGCCAAAGGCCAGCACGATGATCAGCACCATGGCGAGCCCGGAATAGAACGCGGGGCTTGCGAAGAAGGCGACGAGCCCGTAGTCGCGAGTGAACTGCCGGTAGGAACCAACGACGGACAGGCGGGTCCACGCGAGCGGCCATACCGACAAGGCGATCAAGATCGTGCCGGCGGTGATTCGACGGGCTGCCAGATCGCGCGAAGCTCGAGAGAGCGCCAAGCCGACCCTAAACCCGAGCGACGCCGCGCCCAGCAACAGCAACCCGCCTAGCAGGCCCCAGAACCACGGGGCACGAGCCGTGTCCACCCAGTAGAAAAGAAACCAGTCACCATGAAATACATAGAAGTAGATCGCGGTTGGCAAGAGGACCAAGGCAACGAAGAGGGCATAGGCGAGGAAGGTCTCCATACGCCAAACCGGGTCCGAGCTGTGCCGAAGCTCGCCGCGGCCGGCATGAGCCGAAAGCGCCCCGGTGGCAATGGCGATGAGCAGAAGGAAAAGTAGCGGCAAAGTGTTCCCTGCTGAAAGGCTACGTCCCCGGTTCGTGGACGGTCAACCAATCGAGCACCATAGTTGAAGGATGCGACGGAGCGCCTGGGTCGGTTTACTGGGATTTGTCGCCGCTTGGGTCGCGGAGGCGCGTGCGTCCGCCGACAGCCTGGGCGAGTTGACCGCACCGTTTGCGACGGCACTCCTGGACGGTAGCTATCTGGGCGCGCTGGGCCTCGTCTTCCTCGCGGGTCTGGCCACCTCACTCACCCCCTGCGTCTATCCGATGATCGCGGTCACGGTCAGCGTGTTCGGCGCAAGGCAGGCAGAAAGCCGCGCCAAGGCGGCGATGCTCTCGAGCGCCTTTGTTCTGGGCATCGCAGCGCTGTTCACGCCGCTTGGGGTCATGTCGGCACTGACGGGAAGCGCATTTGGAAGCGCCCTGACGAGCCCCTGGGTTCTCGGGGCTCTGTCGACCTTGTTCGCGGTGATGGCGTTGAGCATGTTCGGCTTGTTCGACCTCGCACTGCCCTCGGTCTTGCAGAACCGGCTTGCACAGGCGGGTGGCTTCGGCATGCGCGGCGCGTTCGTGCTGGGCTTGGTCAACGGGCTCATCGCCGCTCCGTGCACGGGGCCGGTTCTCGCAGTCCTGCTGACCTGGGTGGCCACGACGGGGAACGTCGCGTTTGGCGCGCTTGCCTTGTTCGTCTACGCGATCGGGATCGGCGTGTTGTTCTGGTTCGTCGGAACCTTCGCCATCGCGTTGCCGAAGTCGGGGCACTGGGTCGAGTGGACGAAAAGCGTGTTCGGAATCGCGATGCTTGCCCTCGCGTTGTACTACCTGCGCGGCGTCCTTCCCTATCCACGTCCGGTGATACGCGACGAGACTTGGCTCGCCGTGGCTCTTGGGCTGCTGGCCGGAGGGGTCATCGTCGGAGCGATTCACCTGTCGTTCAAGAGGAGAGCGTGGGGAGCACGCGTTCGCAAAACGGTCGGGGTCGCCGCCTGCGTGGCGGGCGTTCTCGGAATCGTCGGCTGGGCGGAAGCGTTGCCTCCTGGCGCGCACATCCGTTGGATCGAAAGCTTTGACGCCGGCAAGGCGCAGGCCGTCGCCCAAGGGAGGCCTATGCTCGTGGACTTCGGTGCCGATTGGTGCGGAGCATGCCAGGAGCTCGAACGGGACGTTCTGAGCGACCCCCGCGTCGTCTCGGAGGCACAGCGATTCGTCACGGTGAGGGTGGACCTGAGCACCGAGCAAGCAACCGACGAAAAATGGGCACTGCTCAAAGCGTACGAGCAACCCGGTCTGCCTCTCGTGGTCCTTCATCATAGCGATGGCTCGGAGGCTTCTCGCATCACCGGAATGGTGGAGTGCGACGCGTTTCTAAAACTGATGGACGCCGTTCGCTGATCCGAGCTGGGCCGTGCTAACCTCCGCGCAGGAGTGACGGGAATGAGGATGAGGACCCTTACGAGACGCCGGATGCTTGGCCACAGCGTGCGCTTGGCCGTGATCGGCTCGACGCCTGCCCTGCTCAACGCTTGCACGAAGCCAGAGCTTCATTGCGAAGACGTGAGCGGGCTTCGCGACGACGACTTGGCGCTACGAACGCAGCTCGAGTATCGCGACCTCTCTCCGCACGGCGAAAGCAAGAGTTGCGAAAACTGCGCGTTTTACCTGGCGGGCAAGAAGAACGAATGTGGGCGATGCACCCTCGTCAAAGGCCCAATCCACCCCATGGGGTATTGCAGCTCTTGGGCGGCAAAGGGCTGACCCGCGGGCGGCATGGCACTGTTCGAAGTACGAGGCCTGCGAAAGGCGTTTGGGCGGCAG
>JAOTXX010000155.1 GCA_029862185.1 Myxococcales bacterium | reverse complement strand
CGCGGGTCGTTCACGAAGACGAGTTCGAAGCGGGGCGGCGGATGTTGCTCAATCTCGGTCACACGGTGTGTCATGGGCTCGAAGCAGCGAGCGACTACCATGGCCTTCGTCATGGCGAGGGCGTGGCGCTTGGGATGATCGCGGCGATGCGGGTCGCCGGGAAGCTTAGGGGAGGGCGCTCCGAAGAGACCGAGCGGCTCACCGAGCTGCTTCGGCGCCTGGGGCTGCCGGTCGACCTCGATCGGCGGCTCTCCGAGCGCGTGCTCGGGTTCATCGGGGCGGACAAAAAGCGTCGAGGCACCCAAATTCACTTCGTAATTCCACGTCTTCCGGGCGAAACCGAGGTCGAGCTCTTGGGCCTCGATGAGGTCCGAAGCGCGCTCCGCGAAGGCTAAGGTACGGAAATTTGGCGGCTTGCCCGCGGGCTCGATACCATGAAAGCACCCTCTGGAGGGGCTTTATGCATCGATTCATCATCGTGGCTTTGGCGGTTCTGGCAGTTGCGAGCTGCGACCGATTCCCGCACAACGGACTGCAGATTGGCGGCATGCTGCCACTCACGGGGGAAGAGTGCGCGGCCGACCCTTCTGACGACTCTAGGCAGACGGGCGGGCTCTGGGACGTGGCAACGCCGTTCGGAACTCTGCCCCGAGCTGCGGTGTACGTGGTTTCTCCGCTTCTCGAGAGCTACATCATCAGTCGGGCGACCGACATCCAGGCCGAGCAAAACAATCTTCAGGTCACCAACCTCGAGATCACGCTCCAGACTCCGGATGGGGCAAATCTCGTTCTTTCGGAAGCCCTTCCGAACCCGTATCGCGTTGCCGCAAGTGCGAACCTGCCAGCAGCGGTCGACGACTCGTTTACCAGTGCGGCGGCGATCACGGTCGCGATTCCCGAGTTGTATCGACAGGCCGTGGCGGACGCCGTGTTCGGTGCCGGCTTCAACCAAGTGATCGTCGTCATCAAGGCGATCGGGACCACGATGGGCGGCTTCACGCAGAATTCCGCGCCGTTCTTTTGGCCAGTCACCCTTTGCGTTGGCTGTTTTGACTTATGCCCGACACAAGCGGCTGCCGATGCGCTGAGCGAACCCGAGCGCACGGCCCTAGCGGCCGCCTGCGTTCCGGGCCAAGACGGGCCATACTGCCAGTTCGAGATACCCGACCCCGACGCGATGGCAACTCCCTAGCGGAGCGAGAAGAAGAACGGCGGCACTAGCGCCACGTGCTCTTGACCGAGAACGACGAGAGCCTCCCGCCAGGTCTCCAGGGGTAGCGATGACCCGACGCCGGCGTACTTCCGAAGCCAGAGCTTGGTCAGCAGGCCCGTCTCGTCGTCACCGTTCTCGTCGAGAAGCTCGTTGATCGCGTCGAGCATTCCCTTCGTCGAGGGCCAAACCTCGACCTCGGAATCGGGGCCGAGACCGCCGCTGGCGCGCGCTTTGGCGAGCGCATCACTGAGACCTGCCATCTCGTCGACGAGCCCGAGCGTCTGGGCGTCCTGTGCGGTCAGCACCCGCCCTTCAGCCGCGGCGAGCACTTTGTCGCGCTCCATTTCGCGACCTTCAGCGACGCGTGCGATGAACCGGTCGTAGGTGTCCCTAAGAAGTGCTTCGAAGGCTTGACGCTCGCTGGGGGTGAGCCCGCGAACCGGAGTGGACCAGGCGGCGCGCTTGCCGCGTTGAAGCACGAAGGTGTTGACACCGAGCTCGGTGGCGAGGCCCTCGAAGTTGAATTTGCCTCCGACCACCCCGATCGAGCCGACGATGCTGTTGGGATGCGCCAGAATCTCGTCTGCCGCCGAGGCGATGTAGTATCCGCCGCTCGCCGCCATGTCGCCAACACTCGCGATGAGGGGTTTGACTTCGGCGACTTGGCGCGCTGCTTCCCACATGCGGTCACTCGCGAGCGCCGAGCCGCCCGGTGAGTTGATCCGCAGCACCACCGCTTTGACATTGTCGTCGTCTGCGAGGCGCTCCATCTCGCGGATGAATGGCCCCGAGGTCGCATCGCCCATCGATGTGCGTTCCGCTTCGACAATGTTGCCGGTGACGAAAACCAGCGCGACGCGCTCCCCGCCCGCAGAAGGTTCCTCGTGACTGCCGCTCAGTAAATCGAGAAACTGTCCGACGGTCAGCTTGTCATGCCGCGGGACCATCCGCATCCTTCGCACCGTATCGACGCCCGCAGCTTCCTTGATCGCGTCGCGAGCGGCACGGAGGAACTCGACTGAGTCGATCAGCCCAGAGCCCGCTGCAGCCGAAGATACGTATGGGCCAGCATCGATCAGGGCTTTTGCTTTGTCGGCGTCTCCACCGGCTCGCTTTGATGTCGCGTCCACCAACGAGCCGTAGAGGTCATCGAGGATCGCGTCCATCGATTCTTTCGCTTCGGGCGGCATGTCGTCTCGGATGAACACGTCACCCGCACCTTTGTAGCGACCCATGTGCAGGATCTCAGCTTGCACGCCTATCTTCGCGAGGAAGGAGCGTGCATAGATCATCACCGCTGCAGGGCCTACCAAATCGAGCACGCCTGCCGGCGACATGGTGATGCGATCGCAAGACGACGCCAGAAGTAGATAGGCGACGTTGTCTGCCGTTTCGAAATGGCAGTGAATCGGCCGTTCCTCGCCTCGGAAGCCGTCGAGAGCTTCGCTGAGGTCACCGACGCTCCCCCAAGCCCCGCCTAGCGGACCGACGCGGACCAGGAGGCCACGGACGTTCTCGTCGTCGGAAGCGCGCCAGACCTGCTGGAGAATGTCGTGCAGGGTGGGCTGTCGCCTGGAGAAGGGGTCGTGCTCGGCTCCGTCGACGTAGGGTTTCAAAATACGAAGCTCGCGAACCTCGACTTGGCCGGTGTCCTCTTTCGAGCGATCGCAGGAGACGGTGCCCAGGAGAACGAGGACGACCGAAATTGAAAGAGCGAGATGGCGCGAGATCCCATTCATGGTGGTGGTGCCTCCGACTCTTGGTCTGACTCTTGCTGCGACTCCTGCTCCGGTTCGGGTCTTGGCTGCGCAGCGGATTTGGGCTCGTCCCCGGAGCCGCTTTCGGGAAGAGTCACGCGGGGGTCCAGTTCCTTGATCTTGGCTCGGGCGGCCGCCACATGCGCGCCAGAGGGACGCCTCTTCAAGTACGTGTAGTACGCGGAAACCGCCTCATCGGTCCTTCCGAGCCGCTCGTAGGCGCGCCCGAGATTGTAGTAGCCGTCGGGGTGCCCGCGCTGCGCGGCACTTCTGAAATAGCGTAGCGAAAGCTCATAGTTGTCGGAAGCAAAGGCGACGCGCCCGAGCGCATCGGTCGCGTCGCCCGAGCCGGGGCGCGATTCGAGGGCGCTTTCGAACAAGGCGCGCGCTTTGACGTAATCACCGCCAGCAAGTGCCGCCTCGCCCTCCCGCATGTACCAACCAAAGTCCCGAAGCGGCGGCCGCCCGTCGATGAACGCGTCGGACCCCGCG
>JAOTXX010000103.1 GCA_029862185.1 Myxococcales bacterium | reverse complement strand
CGGCCAGGTCTACGGCACTCGCGACGTCTACGTTTTCGACTCGTCGGGTTTTCCAAGCAGCGCCTCGAGCCACACCATGACGCCCATCATCGCTTCGTCGCGCATGCTGACCACGAAGCTCCTCACCCGGATCTAAACCTCAGCCGCGAACCGCCAGCCCTATTCCTCTTCGATCTGAATGGACTGGGTTGGACACATCATGCAGGCGTCTCGCACCTTGTCTTCGAGGTCGGGGGAGACATCGTAGGTTTGAATCTTCAGACTTCCGTCTTCGGCGAACGAAAACACTTCAGGCGCCTCTTCGACGCAGACGCCGTAGTGATTGCAAGTCGATGGGTTGTACATGATCCTCATAGGCCAGCTCCCACCTCAAGGTCTACTCAACAGCTCCCTTTCTTCGTACTCCATGTCGTCCCGGATCGCGCGCGCGAGCTCACGCACCCCGACGACCAGCTTCGAGCCAACCGCCGTTTCGTCGAGCTCGCGGATGACGCGATCGAAAAGCTCGCGCTGCCCACGATGCTCGCGACGCATGTCTTCGGCGACCTCGTCCGCTCTACCGGCCTCGGCTAGCGAAGGCAGTTGGTACTCCTCGTAGTGCAAATGCTCGACCAGCATCGTTCCGAGTTGTTGTAGCTCGTCCCGCAGCGCAATCACCGACTTGGTGTCGCCGTCGTCGACGCGCTCCGTCAATGCCTCGACCCGTGCGAGCTGTGCAGAGATTTGCGCATGCTCGCTTCGGATCCGCGCTCTAATTTCGTCCGGAGTTGCGAGCATGGTTGTGTCGGAACCGCTGTCCATCTATGCCGCGACAAGCCGCTTGCGTCGCTCTGCCAGTGTGAGCGGCTTGCTCACCTCCTTGACGCCATCATACTCGTCTTGAGCCTGTTTGTGGTACCAGTCTGGGTAGAAGTGCTTGCACCACTTGCGGAACTGAGCGACCGGCCCATCGCCGTCGCAAAGCATGGGCTGCTCGAGGAAGGTTTTGTTCTCCCAAATTGGGGCGTCCTCCTCGAGTTGCCGCGCGATCTCCTTGGTGAAGGCTTTGCCAACCCCTGCGGTGATATCGGCGCCGCCGAGCTTTTTGACGGTGAATGAGAAGCGAACGTCGCAGAATTCATCGTCGATCGGCGTGACCGAAGCCATGTTCGTGGTCTCGACGATGCCTCGGAAACGGCTCACCGAAAAGCCAAAGCCATGGACCTCGACATCGAGCTCGCCCTTCACCTCGCCCTGTGGCGTTTCGTAGATCGTGTCCGTGGTCATCTTGATGTGCGGGTACTCGAGCTCAATCGTGTGGGGCTGCGGCACGATGTTCATGCCATGCACGTAGCGGAAGTGCGCCTTGTCGACGACGTTCTCGCACATGTCCTGGTTATGGGCTCGGAGCTTCCAGTGCTGTCGCCAATAGGGAGTCCACGCTTCGTTGTCCCACTCCGGGATCGCGGGAATCTCCCACTCGGGGTCTTTCCCCTCGATGTCGTGCCAGACCATGACGACACCGTTGAGCTCGTGAACGGGCCAAGCTGTGATGCTGGCCTTGCGCGGTAGATGCTCTGCGTAGGGTACATGGGTGCACTTGCCTGCCCCGTTGAACTTCCAAGCGTGAAATGGGCAGACGATGCCGTCGCCTTCGACCTTACCGCCGTGGCCTAGGTGAGCGCCCATGTGCGGGCAGAACGCATCGAGCACGCTGACCGCCCCGTCTTCAGTGCGGAACATGACGAGCTCGACGCCGAAGTACTTGAGTGGCTTGACCTCGCCCGGCTTGATCTCGTCGGAGTAGGCCACCTGGAACCATCCTCGCGGATAGCGTGGGATCGAAAAACGCGGTTTGTTGCTCATGTTCGTTCTCCTACTCGGCAGCGTCCGCGGCCTCGTTGCGTGGCGTATAGAACTGCGCGTACCAGCGGCGGAACTCGCCGATGGGACCGTCGCCATCGCACAACATCGGACGGTCGAGGTAAATCTTGTTTTCCCAGATCTGCACGTCCTGCAGGTAACCGTCACGCATGTTGTCGATGAAGTGTTCGATGAGCTCGTCGGTCATGCCCTTGGTGGCTTTCATCGACACCCCGAACCGCAGCATCACATTCTCCTCGTCGATTGGCGTATGCGCGTTGATGATCACACCGAGCCCCTTACCGAACATCTTGGTCACCTGGTATGCGGGTCCGTAATAGGTCGCCGTCGACTCGAACTCGTCCTTGCCACCGTGTACGGGGTAGGCGACCGCTTTGATCTTCTGCTCGCCGATGTGATCGGTGTAGGTGTTGCTGAAGGAGCCCGGCACCGGGTGCGTGTTGTGCACCGGAATGAAGTGACCGGCGTCGGCGAGGTTTTCGGCAATGGCGAGCGGCGGCGTCTTGATCGGAAGCTTCGCATGGCGCCAAGGGAGGAACTCCGGATCTTCCCACTCGTCGAGCATGGGGATCTCCCAACCAGGCTGGCTCTTTTCGCGATCGTGCCAAACGAAAATCATCCCGTTGCGCTCGAGCACCGGCCAGCACGCCAGGCCGGCCTTCGGCGGAATGCGCTTGGCGTACGGAATCTCGATGCACTTCCCGGCGCCGTCGAACTTCCAGGCGTGAAACGGGCACACGATCCCTTCGCCGACGACCTCGCCGCCGTGTCCGAGGTGCGCGCCCATGTGTGGGCAGTACGCGTCGAGAACCTTAGCCTCGCCCGACGCGGTTCGAAACAACACCAGCTCCTGGCCGAAGCGCTTCAGTGGCACGACCTGGCCGGCCTCGAGCTCGTCGGAGAACATGAGCAAGAACCAGCCCCTGGCAAAACCCGCCCAAGGGTCCGTCTTCGTTTCGTCGATCATCGGATGCTCCAATTGCCTTTTCGCCAGGGCCGGAGGAAGCGCCGGCTGACTAGAACGTGTTCCACTAGAACATGTTTCATTTTGGCGCAGCCTGCAAGAACGATGTGGCCGCATCTTGGTGTCTAGGCATTGACGAACAAAACCTAGACAGTAGGTAGACAGAAGTGCATTAGCACGAATCATTGGAGGAAAACATCATGCGAACCAAGACAATTCTGCTTACCGCCCTGGTCTCGTTGGCGCTCGCCGGCTGCGCGAAAGACGCGCCGAGCACGGCGACTGCCGCTGCCGCAGCGGCGACTCAAGGGGACATCGTTGCCGTAGCCGCAGGCGCTGGGCAGTTCAACACCCTCGTTGCAGCGGTCACAGCCGCCGGCCTGGTCGAGACCCTGCAGAGCCCTGGGCCGTTCACGGTCTTCGCGCCGAACGATGAAGCGTTCGCGAAGCTCCCGGCCGGTACGGTCGACAGTCTCCTGCTGCCAGAGAACAAAGCGAAGCTCGTGGCGATTCTGAAGTATCACGTCGTCGCTGGTGAGGTCGTCGCCGCCGACGTCGTGAATCTCTCCTCGGCTGACACAGTCGAAGGCCAGTCGGTCCAGATCAGCGCCAGCGATGCGGGCGTTCGGATCAACGACGCCACTGTCCTCGCGACCGACATCATGGCCTCCAACGGGGTCATCCACGTCATCGATTCAGTCCTCATTCCCGCTTCCTAACCATCAATCCGAGGCCGCCTTCGAACGGGTGGGCGGCCTCATTTCTGTCGGTGCAGGGCGGGTACTCACTGCAGGAGCACGCAAGATGAATGATTACCACCACCACCACCACCACCACATTCATCGTCAAGCGATTCAGTGTGATCCGATGCGGTGCGTGCTCGTTCCTGTGGGGTCTTTATCATGACCAGCAACCTCAAAGAGATGAGCGGCCTCTATCCCATGCGGGTCGTTTCCAGATTGACCGGGCTGTCCGCGGATACGATTCGCGTCTGGGAGCGTCGCTACGGCGCAGTCCAACCCTGAACGGACGAACCCCGGCGTAGGCGGGGTTCCGTTGACGACGGAACGCGGGCCTCCGCGGCGCGTGCTGTCTATAGTGAAGTGAAGAAGAAAGGGGGGTCTTTTCTTCATGGGGGATGAATGATGTCTGTGCTTCGTGGTTGGGGACTTGCTGGATTTTTGGTTGCTGCTGCGCTCTGGTTGGCTCCCGGTCAGGCGCGCGCGTTCCCCGACGAGCCCTACAGCCTCGACGAGGGCAAGAAGGCCCATACCAAGCGGTTTCACATCTTCGGTGAGGTCGCAGTGTTTGGAGGAAAGCTAGAGGGAGACCAGCGCTCTATCGTAGTCAGCCCACTCATCGAGATGAGGCTTCAGCTCGCGTACAGCTTCATCATGCAAGCCGTATGGGGAATGTCGTACGTAAATCTCGATGTTGAAGATGGCGATCCGCAGAACGCTTTTCGTTCTGGCAATCCATACGTGGCCTTCCACTATCAGGGTAAGAAGAATCAGTTCTCGTACCGTGCCGGGCTCGGTGTGACGATTCCGGTCGCAACGATAACCACCGACTTGAACGATCAGACCGTGCAGCAATCCGCATATACGCTCGCGGCCGCCGTTCGAGGCAACACCAGCTTCTGGATTTGGGACGCCCATACCGTGAGCATCATCGTCCCGATCGCGTTCGAACGACGTAAGCCGAGCGGGTTTCTCTGGGGCGCTTACCTCGACACCGGCGCCTTGATAAAGATCGACAACAAAAGTAATCGGAGCTCGAAGACCGACTTCATCATGCAGATGGTCGGCATGATGGGCTATCAAGCTACAGACTGGCTTCGCGTCGGCTCGAGATTCAGCTTGGTACTGATTCCCAAATTTAGACCGGCGAACACACAGCTCGCGGTCGAGCCGTACTTACGATTCGGAAACGACAACGCGTTCGGCGCTATCCGCCTCAACATCAACCTCGACAATCCGTACGGCTTTTCCTTCGACGATCGCCAGGTCTGGGGCCTGCGAATCGGAGGCGGCGCAGCCTTCTGACGCCTGAGGCTCGACGTCGTTGCACTCGCTGGTGCTCTGGTCGCTGACCTAGCCGAAGATCGGCAGGTCTTCGCCCGCGAGCGGGAAGGCGGCTTTGAAGTCGTTCGGGACACCCGCCAGGTTGCGCAACGCGCGGTGTACGTGGGCGATCGAGAGCCTGGTTCCCTCCGCCGTGTCCGGCGAGCCGGTCGGTAGCAAGGTCACCGGATCGATGAGCTGGATACCATGGCGGTCATCGGTTCCACCGATGACGCGGTTACCCGGAATCCCGGGGCCCATCATCATCATGCTGCTGATCGGCCAATGGTCCTTGCCGTTGCCGTTGTTGTATCCCGGCGTTCGACCAAAGTCCGAGCCCATCACGACCGCGACTTTGTCGGCGATGCCCAGTCGCTCTGCTTCCTGCATCGCGAAGTTCGCGCCGTTCACGAAGTCGATGAGTCGCGGCAGGTGGTTGCCGTCGTGGTTGCCGTGGGTGTCGAAACCGCCGCGGCTGACGCTGACGCTGACCGAAAGGCCGGCCTGGTACGCCGCCAGTGCAACTTGGATTTGGCGCTCGAGCTGATTGTTCGAGAAGTTTTCCGGAAGCGATTCGGAGACTCGCTTGAGGTCATCCTGACCGAGTCGAGCCAGCATGAGCTCGTTCTGACCGTCCCAGATCCGCGGCAAGCGTTGCTTACCCTGCATCCGAAGCAGTCGAAGCTGCTGCTCTCGCTGGACGATGCCGGGGACGTCCGGATGGCCGAAGTAGTTTTCCTCTGAGCCGGTCGGATCCGGGCGAGAGGGGTGCGCAAGGTTGTGCAGGAGACCGCCGTCACCGAGCGGCACCGCATTGGTGACGCCCTGCGTGTCGAGGTACCCGCCGTAACCAATTAGCGGCATTGGAAGATTGGGGCCGTGCGTGGCCGCGATCAGCGCGCCGATCGGCGGATGCCCTTCGGCCGTTCTGCCGCTCCAAGTGCCGCGGGTGCCCTGGTCATGGCCGTTGGTGGTCGTGTCCATCCCGTTGATGACCAGCAGGCGCTCGTAGTGTGTCTGAAAGAACGCATCGAGCGCGGCTCCGTCATCGCCGAGCGGCGCATATTCGATGTTGCCAGCCGTTCGGATGTCGCTCTTGAGGAAGCGCCCCATCGGGTTGTTCTCGTTTTCGGTGGCGCGCCCCTTCGGATCGCAGAGGTGCGTGGGGTCCCAGCCGCCGCCTGCGTGCATGAAGATCCAGTACGTGCCTGTGTAGGCCGACCCGCTGATCGGTTGGGCGCTTGCGCGCAGAGGGTCCATCGCGGCCGGCAGAACACACGTCAGCCCGGCCCAGCTTGCCATTCGTATAAAGTCACGACGATCCACAGCTAGTCCTCCCTCACTCGTACAGGTATCGGTAATCGGACAGGAGGTAACTCGTCGCAGCCATCCAGGCGCGAATGGTGTACTCCGTGTCTCGGTTGATTCGGCGGCTTTCCGGCAAGTCGGCGCCTGTCATTCGGTCGTTGTTGAGGCGGCACTGGCCTACGAGTTGGTCCGAGACCGACCCATCAGCCAGACCTTGGCGGCCTAGATTGTACGCCTCCATGAGCACGACCATCGTCGCCGCGATTTCCTCGTCGCCACCGGCGAGATCCTCGCCGAGAAGCCTGTCGTGGAGATGGCGAACGGCTTCCCGCACCTGGTCCGAGGTTTCCGACAGCGGCGTGTTCTGATCGATGTCCGGGAACAAGAACCGCTGGCTCACGGGCTTCGAGAAGTCATAGGGAACCGCCGAGCAAGCCACCTCGTAGGCCATGCGCTGCGCTAGGCTCGCCATGACGCCATTGGGCTCGGTCACGCGTTGAGTCACCAAGTCTGAATCGATGCCGCCGTAGAAGATGCGGTACTGGTCGAGCAGGTAGTCGGACCGGTTCGGATTCGATCGCCAACGTATACCGGTGGTCGCCTCGATCTTGCGAGACAGGAGCTCGGGCGTCAGCAGTCGAGCCGTACCAAAGGTCGAAAGCTCCTTTTCGAGGTCGCTGGTGAGCGGGCTTGCGTTCTTGGCTCGGAAGTACGGGCTCAGGACGATTTCGCGTACCAGGAGCTTGAAGTTGTATCCGCTGTCGATGAAGCGCTGCTGAATCGTACGCAAGACCTGCTGCTGCACGTTGTAGGCGCGCTGGAGGGCCGGATCGACCGTCGGGTCGATGTTCGGCTCGTCATCCGGGAGTGGTGGAGGAGGCGGAGGAGGAGTCGATCCACCGACGCCGCCCATGCCGCCGACACCAGGGTCGCCGCCCATGCCACCGACACCGGCGTCACCGCCCATGCCACCGACGCCAGGGTCACCGCCCATGCCGCCGACGCCAGGGTCACCGCCCATGCCGCCGACGCCGGGGTCGCCGCCCATGCCACCGACACCAGGGTCACCGCCGGCACCGCCGGCGCCATCGCTTCCGCCCATGCCGCCCATGTCAGGCGGAGTCGGGATCGTGACGTCGAGAATTTCTTGGCCGGTCAGCCCTTCGAAGACCGTCTTCACCGTGGCCTGGGCGAATCTCGGATTTTGCGCGACTCGCTGGGCGAACCATTGCAGCGCGTTTCTGCGATTCTGGTCCGGTAGAGCTTCGCCGTTGAAGCCAGGCGGCAAGATGTAGTCGGGCCCGAACCATTCGCCCTCGCCGCTGTACTCGCCGTTCTCATTCCAGTTCATGAAAAGGCCGGCGACCGGGTCCATCGTCGTATGACAGACCGTGCAGTCCGGGTTGTTGAGCGTCGGGTTCTCGCCAAAATCACTGCTCGCGTCGACGGGGCGATCGCCAAACTGATTGATGTCGATGTCGAGGAAGAAATAGTACGCCATGCGCGAGCGGTGCCGATTGATGTTCGTGTCGCTCGTCGGAAAACGGTTGAGGAACATCGCTGACGTGAGAATGCCGGCATGAGGAATGCCTGGCACGTAAATTTCCTGGAAACCTTCCGGATTGTCCCCGAGCCCGACCGGGATGTCGGGAAGTCCGATCATCGAGAACGCCGAGTAGGCGTTGGCCATCGTGTAGTCCGCGGTCAAGATCTCGGTGAAGGGTCGCTCGGACCGAATGACGTGGGCGATCAGCTCGAGCGGTTCGCGCGCCAACGAGTCGTTGGTCATCAACGCGGTTTCGTCATCGCCCGGGAATCGGCTCTCGAACCATCGAAGGTTCGGCCACTCCTCTTCGTCGAGCAGCTCGATCGCGTTTTCTCGGCCGAGGTATTTGTCGGTTAGAAAGTGATCGTTGTAGAGCTCGATCATGCGCTGGGAGAAACCAGGGTCGCGCATCATTTCCGCGAGCGACGCTTCGAGCCCGAGCTGGCCGTGAACTTCTGCAACGGCTCGCTGCGACTCGGTGGGAAGCTTGCCCGTGAGCTGGAGGCTCGCCTTACGCAGTGTCTCGGGCCAACTCAAGAGCTCGAGCTGTCCTTCATACGGGTTGGCAAAGCCGTCCGATCGCGGACAGACGTTGATGTCTTGGGTTGAGCAGCCCCCAAAGAGGGTGGGATCTTCCTTGCAGCCCGATACGGTGAGCACCGAACCGAGCAACAGGATCGCCAATCCGGCCTTAAGGCTGCCGTGAATGCAAGTCTGACTCATCTGCACAAACGTCAGCCTAACACGCCAGAAAACACCCGGCAGGACTAAATTCAAACTGTAATACAATAGAATACAGTCAATTCATGCACCTTGAGGGTTAATTTATCTCGTGAGCGGCCTTGCATCTTCTCTGTAGTTTGCGAAGATCAAAGAAGAAAGTAGGGGTGAATTTTTCCTTTGGAGAAGTGATTCTTTTCCCTCATCATTAGAGCCTCAACAGAATTTTTCATCAGGAGTGACAGCAGAAATGTCTTACACACGGACGAATTGGGTGCGATTCATGGTCTTGGTAGCTTGTGGCTCGGGTCTCGCAGCCTGCGGGGAAAGCGAGCCGGCGGCACCACGCCTCCGGAACTTGGTTTATTGCGAGAACCCCGAGGTGGCTGTGCCATCCTGCTCGATCGCCATCGGTTACTCGAGGAGCGACGATTCGGCGCTTGCCGCGAAGCTCGAGGGGTGCGCCAGTGCTGCGGGTTGCCACGGCGCGAATGCCGTCACCAGCTGGACATTAAACCTGTCCGGGTCGGTCGAGAATGCGCTCGCCCCGCTTTCGACGACCCTTGGTGTCAACGGGGATTACCTGGTCGACCAGTTCGATCCGGATTGCAGCGACATGCTCCGGAAGCTGACCAGCGACTGGGGCGCCGGTCAACGGATGCCGCTCGCCGGGACACCTTGGAGCACGGAAGAGACCGATTGCTTTCGCTCCTATCTGCACGAGATCAGCAACTGAGCGTGGAAGTTAGCCTCGCTCCGCGCGGCGGATTCCCAGGTTGACGATCTTCTGCAGGAGATTCGGATAGGTCATCCCGGCCGCCTTGGCCGCACCCGCAAACTCTTCGAACTCGCCGATGTCGGGGTTGGGGTTGGCTTCCAAGAAGTACAACCCACCCGACTCGTCGAGCCGAAAGTCGATTCGGACGCATCCGTCGGTGCCGAGTCGCCGGCAAATGCGGCGGGAGAGCCGCGCGATTCGGCGCTCCATCTCCTCGGAAAGGCCCTTTGCTCGCCCGATGCGTACACCGTACTTTTGCTGGTACTCCAGGTTCCACTTGACCTTCCGAGTGGCGATCTTGGGCGCGTCATCGGGAAGCTTGTCCAGGAAGATTTCCCAGGTTGGAAGCACCTGCAATCGATGGTTTCCAAGGACCGACACGTAGAGCTCCCGGCCCTCGATGTATTGCTCCACGACGGCGTCCGTGCGAATTTTCTCGTGAATGAAGGCCACCCTTTCCTCGAGCGCCTTGTCGCTGTGCACGACCGAGGCCTGTGAGATTCCGTAGCTTCCCTCTTCGATCAGCGATTTGACGATGAGTGGGAATTCGAGTCGCTGGGGATGCTTGATCTTTCGGTAGCGGGGAAAAACACGAAACCGCGGCACCTGAATCCGGTGGTAGGCCAGGACCTTCTTCGAAAGCGCCTTGTCGCGGGCCAAGAGGAGCCCTCGCGGATTGCAACCGGTATACGGAGCACGCTGAAGCTCCAAGTAGCCGACCACGTGCGCATCGAAGATCGCCTCTCCGTCGAACTCCTCGAGAAGGTTGAACACGACGTGCGGCTTGAATTCTTCAATCGCCGTACGAAGCGGAGCGAGCTCGTCGCTCAGGCCGACCATCATGACCTCGTGCCCGAGCGCCCGCAGACCCTTGCGCACCTCGAGCTCGGTCTTGAACGGCGCGACTTGTTCGTCGGAAAGATCGCCGATGTCTTCGGGCGGGATGAGACTCTGATGTACGAGAACGATGATTCGCCGTCGTTTTACAGTGGATGCCATGTGTCCCGTCGGTGCAGAAGGTGCACGGTGTGCACCGTCAACATGATGGCAAAGTCGAGCTTCGTCTTACGCTCCCCCTTGGTGAGCCGGAGCCTCAGCTCGCGACACCGGCCGATGATATCACGAAGCACCTGGTCGACGGTGAACTGATATTCGCCGGTGAAAATCGAGATCTGCTCTCGAATTTGGCGGCGATTGCGTCGTAGGAATGCTGCTGCCGTCTCGTTGTTCCGATAGCGCGCGGAGTCGCTGAAGATCTTGAGAAGGTCCCTGTCGTACTCGTCGCTGAAACCAGGGCTGTAGTGGTCCTGTCGGCGTTCGTAGTGGCGGCGCAGCGTGTGACGGAGTCGCGGCAGTGAGTACGGACGCGCCCGTGAGCTCACCTGCGGCTTCTTATCGGCGAGGTCGGCGGCGAGTGCGTCCATGTACTCGAGCTTTTGGAGCGCGGACGAATGGGCGTACTGCTTCCGCCAGTTCGAGCGCGGCGCGAGCCAGACTGCGAACGTTTCGGCGAAGTCTTCCACCGGATGGGCTTGCGCGTACCAACCGTCCAGGTGTTCCACGAATCCTTGGCTCATGGGGTTGGGCCGGTAGAAGTCCGGGTAGGGCTCGGACGCGCTGCCAAATGCCTGCCGCCAGAGCTTTCGCCGCTGCAGGTTGTACGCGTGCTGCAGCGCGTGCCCCGCTTCGTGGCGAAGCAGGCGCATGCACTCGACGCGAGTGCCGCCCTCCACCTCGAACATCATCTGCCGTTCGAGCCGCATCAGCCGCGGATGCGCAAGGTAGAACGGCACTCCGACGCCAGGAACACCGTCTGGAGAGCACCACTCATCGCTCAGCCAGAAGTGGATTCGAAAGCGCCGAAGCCCCGCAAGGTCCAGCTCTTCGCGGAGGCGCCCCACGCAGTCCTCGAGCCAGGTGTCGGCAATGGTGAGACCGAGCTCGCTCAAGCGAACGTCGAGGAGCTCCTCGGTTGGTAGACTTTCCCAGTCGATGGGCACAGCGGGCGCAGCTTGACGGATCTATCTGCACACCACAACAGCCTCGAGACGCTCAGTCGAGCTCGTGACAGTAAATGCCGTCCCAACCTTCGGAGCACTGGCACTCGAACGACCCGTACTCGTTGTTGCAGCTCTCGGTGCCGAACGGGTTGCAGAACCCAAAGCCGAACGCACATTCGTCGATGTCGTCACACGTGAGCATAGGCGTTTCCCAGTTTCCATCGGCTTGGCAGGTGACGCTGTCGTAGCCGGGCCCAAAGCCCCACTCGCAGCTGAAGACGACGACGTCGCCAAACTCGGTGCCCGTGATCTCGCCAGTTTCGGAGTTGGGCGGCCCTTCGGGTGGGCTTCCACAGCCCACGGGGACGTTGCAGTTCGTGCCTTGAAAACCCGGCTCGCAGCTGCAGACGACTTGGCCGGCGCTATCATCGCAGCTCCCGTTGATGCAGGCGTTTGGAGTCTCACAGCTAAGGAGCTGAACCGTGCATACGCCGCCCTGGTCGATTGCCCATCCTTCAAGGCAGTCGCACGACGACGAGCGAACCCGATCGAGGCACTCGCCGTTCATGCAATCCACTCCCACGCAGTCGTCGATCCACTCCGAGCAACTGGGGCCCGTATAGTCGACGGGCTCACAGAAGCAGTCGGTCACGACGCAAACGCCCCCGTGCTCGCAAGCCGGCGTACAGCTCGCGCGCGGTCCTGGACGTTCCAAGCCCGCGAGACCACTCCGGTCCACGAAGCAGCCAGCCACCGCGGTCAGCGCGACCAGCGCACAAACCCCAAGCGCCCGGTTCACGCTTTTGCCCACGCTTCAATGAAACAAAACCACACGGGGCCTGCCAGGGTGACATGTGTGATCTTGTATGCCCCGTTACCAGGGAAGCCGTTCGCCGTTCGCGTGCCAGAAGCCTCCAGAGTCCTCGAGGCGAAGCCCGTCGATTCGCGAGATCAATCCCTTCGCCGATTCGGAGGCTGGGATACCGTGGTGGCCGGTCATGCCCGTCGCGACGAGGCCCGGGTGAAGGATCGCGACCGCGATGCCCTTACTGCGAAAGTCGTGCGCCAGGTTCACGCCGGCCATGTTCAAGGCCGCCTTCGCCATGCGGTAGCCATAGTAGCCACCAGAGCCGTTGTCGCCGATCGAGCCCATGCGGCTGGTGATGAGAATCACCTTGGAGCCCTTCTCGAGGTGCGGGGACATGAGCGAGGTGACGCGCAGGGCGCCGAGGGCGTTGACTTCGAATTGCTCCCGGATTCGATCGAAGTCGAGGCGGTCGAAGGATTCGTTTCCGAAGATGCCAGCGTTGTTGATGAGCACGTCGACCCGGGTCTCGCCAAGCTCCCGCGACACCGCTTCGACGGCCGCCTGGTCGGTCACATCGACCTTCTCGAAGAGTCGGACGCCGAGCGCCTCGAGCTCCGGGCTTGCTTTTCGACAAAGGGCGATGATGTCGTCGCCACGCTCGCGGAGCTGGCGGCAGATCTCGAGGCCAATGCCCTTGTTTGCGCCCGTAATCAATACCGTTGCCATGGAGCCTTCCTCGGTTCGAAGGCTATCATAGCGCCGCTAGCGTCGTGTCGAGCCGAAGGCGTTCATCGAATCGGGACGCAGAGCCGGTCCCCTGCGATGACCTCACATCCGAAGCCGGCTGGGACGTCGCAGT
>JAOTXX010000154.1 GCA_029862185.1 Myxococcales bacterium | reverse complement strand
GAAGCCAGCGCCCACGCCACCCATACGGGCTCTGGAAAACATGCGGTGGCGTACATGGCGCCGGAGCTCATCGGCACGGGGGCCTTTCCTCCTTCCGCGGACATCTACTCCGTCGGCGCTCTGTTGCACCACATGGTGCTCGGCTCTCCACCGATCGGTTGGGAGACCGACGAAGGTTTCGAAGACATCCCGGGGTTGCCCGATGTGATTCGCCGCGCGATGGCCAAACGCCCTGAGCACCGCTATCCCGACGCAACATCCATGTTGGCGGCGCTTGGGTGGCTCGAGGTCGAGTCCGCCAAGCGTAACCCTCAGACACAGGACATCGCCCCATGGATGGAGTCGTCGCGGATCGGGTCGATCCCGGTGCCCGCCCTGGCCTCGTCCGTCCCCCCCGCCCACGGGAGCAGCAACCACCCGGCTGGGACCGTGCTCAGCGTCTCGGGGCCGCGGCTCAGGCCGGAGGCGCCGCTCGTCGTTGAGGACGAGACCGCCACCGACACCCGCCGCTGGGTGCAAATCGCGCTCTTGCTCTTGCTATTGGGCACTCTGGTGTTCTCCGGGTACTGGTGGAAGGGGCAAAGGAGCGCTAACCAAGAAGCTCCGGCTCACGATCTCGCCCCTGCCACCGAACATGTCGAATAGGCCACCAGAACCGCAATCCACCGATGAAGAGCTGATGGGCGCCTACATCGACGGTAGCGATCAGGCGTTCCGACTGCTCTTCGAACGTTACGCGCCGATCCTCCTGCGATTGACTCGCCGGCACCTACGGTCGGACGAACTCGCCGAGGAGATCGTGCAGCAGACCTTCTTTCGACTCCACGGAGCCCGCAACGACTTCCGTCGAGGCTCGAAGCTGAGGCCTTGGGTGATGACCATCGCGATGAACCTGGTCCGAGAGCACTGGCGGCGAAAGAAGCGTCGGAAGATGACCACCCTCGAGGTCGAGACCCAGGCTGCACCTGAACCGGAGTTCATGCCCCTCGAGATTCGGGAGCGCTCGATACTCCTGCACGCCGCCCTCGAAAAGCTACCGACGAGCCAGCGGGAAGTGGTCGAGCTCCATTGGTTCCAAGAGCGCCCCTACGCCGAAGTGGCTACAATTGTGGGCACTTCCGAAGGCGCTGTGCGCGTTCGAGCACACCGTGCATACGCAACTTTGAAACAATTGTTAGTTTCGGAAATACGTGGTGATGAATGACTAAAGGCAGCGACAGAGCGGGCCCGGGCGACGGGCTGGGCGAGCGGCTGCGCGAGCTCGATCCGGCGAGCGACGCGAACGATCGCGAACGCATGGATAAAATGTTCGAAAACGTGAAGGGTCAGTGCGCTGAGAGCGACAAGACCATCGCGGGTTTTTTTCGAAGCCGGTCGACGACCGTCCGACGACTCATCGTAATGGCCGTGTTTGCGGCCTTGGGGGTAATCGGCTGGTACAACTTCCCGCTCGTCGACGAATCTGTTCGCACTGGACCATGGGTCGCAACGCTCCTGGTCTTTTGCGCTCTTTTGATCATCGCCATGATGATGGTGACGCATCCGGTGCATCGGCCAGAGCTCCCGCGTTGGCAGGTCGTGTGTCTCGTATGCGTAGCGGTTGGGGCCACGGTCCTCGCCGCCTTCTGGCCGACTTCTGGCGCGCACGCCATCACGCACGAACACACCAGTCGAATGGTGGCCGGTGCATGCATGGGCTTTGGGCTCCTGCTTGGCGTTCCAGTCTATGCGTTGCTCCGGTTGGTGGACCGAGGGAACGCCTTCGGCAGCTTGATCGCTGCGGCGGCTGCCGGGCTCGCGGGGAACTTCGTGCTGAAGGCTCAGTGCGCGATCGACACCACCGGCCACGTGCTTCTCGGCCATGCCTCGGTCGCCGTTTTGTTCGTGGTGGGTTTGGGGTTGGTCCACTACTGGATTCCGTCTAAATAGGCGGTGATGCTCGCGGAGCGCTACCCGTACTATCTGGCCGGTTCCCCAGTACAACCGAACGCCGACCTCGCGGTCACCGACAAGTACACGGACCAGGTCGTGACGCGAGTCCCTTTGGCCGACAGGAGCGTCATCGACCAAGCGATCGGAGCCGCCGTGGACGCGTCGCGGGCGATGTCACGAGTGGCCGCACACGCGCGCCGCGCAGTCCTCACCCATTGCGCCCGCCGCTTCTCCGAGCGTGCAGAGGAGCTGGCACACATCCTGTGTATCGAGGCAGGCAAGCCGATCCGCGATGCGCGCGGCGAAGTCACTCGGCTCATTGACACGTTTCGAGTGGCCGCCGAGGAGGCGGGGCGACTCTACGGCGAAGTTCTGCCGATGGACCTGAGCGCCCGCGCCGTCGACTACACCGGAATGTGGAAACGCGTCCCGATCGGCCCGTGCTCCTTCATCACCCCGTTCAACTTTCCTCTCAATTTGGTGGCTCACAAGGTTGCCCCCGCGATCGCCGCTGGCTGCCCATTCGTGCTCAAGCCAGCAAGCCTGACGCCCGTAGGAGCGCTAATCATCGCCCAGGTCCTCGCCGAGACCGACCTTCCCCGAGGTGCGTTTTCTGTCCTGCCCTGCCGGCGGGCTGACGCTGACATGTTCGCTACCGATCCGCGGCTGGCGCTGCTGAGCTTCACGGGGTCGCCAGCCGTGGGCTGGCAGCTCAAGCGAGATGCAGGGAAGAAACGGGTCGTCCTCGAGCTGGGGGGCAATGCTGCCGTCGTGGTCGATCACGACGCCGACCTCGACGATGTGGTGGCGCGCATTCGCGCGGGCGCATTCTACCAATCAGGCCAAAGCTGCATTAGCGTGCAGCGAATCGTAATTCACGAATCGATCTACGACGACCTCAAAGGTCGTCTCGTCGAAGACACCCGCGCCCTGAAGATGGGCAACCCCCAAGACGAAGACACGTTCGTCGGTCCGATCATTTCCGACAAAGAGGCGGATCGAATCGATGAGTGGATCCAGAGCGCGATCTCGGCGGGCGCTGAGCTCCTGTGTGGTGGCGGGCGCGAGGGCAGGATGATCGAGCCAACTCTGCTGGAGAACGTGCCCAAAGACCAACCCCTCTACGCGGCGGAGGCGTTTGGCCCGGTAGCTTTGCTCGAGCCGTTTCGGCACTTCGACGACGCTCTTCGCATCGTGAATGAAAGCCGGTACGGGCTTCAGGCCGGTCTTTTCGTGCGGGACATCGCAAAGATTCAAAAAGCGTGGGATGAGCTCGATGTCGGGGGTGTCATCATCGGGGACGTTCCTTCGTGGCGCGTCGACCACATGCCCTACGGGGGCATCAAAGACAGCGGCATTGGCCGTGAAGGTGTTCGATTCGCAATGCAGGACATGACCGAGATTCGACTCCTCGCCATCCGGAACGCAAAACAGGCTATGCTTGCCGGCCCGAGGAGAGACCAGTGAGCGAACAGCTGCGGCGCGACTTCAACGACAAGGGCATCCGGAAGGTCAGGGTTGGCGGCTTCGATATCGACGGACTCCTGCGCGGCCAGTACATCAGCTCGGAGAG
>JAOTXX010000102.1 GCA_029862185.1 Myxococcales bacterium | reverse complement strand
CAAACCGCACCGGCCACATCCCCTCTTCACCAGCTTCGTACGGGCGGCGGTCGAGCATCATGCCCGTCGAGGGCAGTCGCTTGGCGGCGCCTCCGAAGCGCACGTCAACTGAGCTCGGCGCCGATTCTGAGAGGGATCCGACCAAATTGGTCCTCAGGGGTCTCTTTTATTTTGCACGGCCGCGGCCTCGTTCTATTCTCCGCCGCATGATGAAGCATTGGAGTGGGGTAGTCGTGCTCGGGTTGGCGCTAACCGCCTACGGGTGCGGTGAAACAGCAAACGGCGGCGAAATCGGCGGCAGCGGCGGCGATGGCGGCAGCGGCGGCATGGCTGGCAGCGGCGGTATGGCCGGCAGCGGCGGCATGGCCGGCAGCGGCGGCATGGCCGGCATGGGCGGCGAAGGCGGCATGGGCGGCGAAGGCGGCATGGGCGGCATGCCGGACCTCTGCATGGATGTTGATTGCAGCGACGACAACGAGTGCACCCAGGATGTGTGCGATCCGGCGGACGGCAGCTGCACGAACCCTGCCGAGACGGACGGCACGTCTTGCGACTTCTCGGGGCTTCCTGGAATCTGCACGGGGGGCGTCTGTGAGGACGCGGCGCTTTGCGCGGATGCGACTACGCGTTGCGACGACGGAAATGATTGTACGGAGGACCTCTGCGATCCGGCCGACGGCGTGTGCTCCAACCCCAACGAAACGAACGGCACCTCGTGCGACTTCTCAGGCCTTCCAGGCGTCTGCACGGACGGCGTGTGCGAGGACGCGATGCTTTGCGCCGATGCGGCCACGCGTTGCGACGACGGCAACGAGTGCACCGATGACGACTGTGATCCGGCCGACGGCAGCTGCTCCAACGTGGCTGTACCGGACACGACGGTATGTGAATTTGCCCCTGGTGTCGGAGGCACGTGCACCGCTGGCGTGTGCGAAGACGCAATGCTTTGCGCGGATGCGGCGACGCGTTGTGATGACAGCAACGAGTGCACCCAGAACCTCTGCGATTCGGCGGACGGCGTGTGCTCCAACCCGGACGAACCGGACGCAACGGTGTGTGAGTTCTCCCCCGGTGTCGGAGGCGAATGCGTTTCTGGCGTCTGCGAAGACGCGATGCTTTGCGCGGATGCGGCGACGCGTTGCGACGACAGCAACGAGTGCACCGACGACGACTGTGACCCGGCGGACGGCGCCTGCTCCAACACGGCGGTGCCGGACGCGACGGTCTGTGAGTTCGCGCCGGGCGTCGGAGGTGAATGCATCTCTGGCGTGTGCGAAGATGCGATGCTTTGCGCCGATGCGGCCACGCGTTGCGACGACAGCAACGAGTGCACCGACGACGACTGCGACCCGGCGGACGGCGCGTGCCTGAATACCAACACTGCGGCAGGAACTGACTGTGATGCAGCAGGCCTCCCAGGGGAGTGCGATGGCGCTGGCTCCTGCGTTGCGGTCTGCACGCCGACACCGGATGTGATGGCGGACCTTCCCGCTTTGGTTCCGGACGCGGTAGTAGGTCCAACCTATACGGACATGACCAACGGCTTCACCATCAGTGCGGTGAACTGCGAAACGCCTCTGCGGTGCGAGATCACGAGCACGTTCCGCGGTCTCGGCTCGAACGCATGGGGGGCTGGTCTGGCATTCGATCCAAGCGACTCGTTCCTCATCGAGTTCTTCGATCAAGATGGCAACCCGCGGACCGCAAGCAACGTGGCAATCGTTCTACACCCCCAGGGGACGAGCGGGTCAGCTGATGTCCGGACCGATGGTGGCCTCGCCGTCGCTGTCCCGATGCTTACGGGTCAGGCGAACATCGTCTCGGTGGCATCGGCGCACGAAATCGAGGTGACCAGTACGACAGGTTTCGTTTTCTGGCAGCAACTCGACTACGACCACGACTGTCTCTGATTCTTCTTTAGACAGCAAATCGAGGAAAGCCGCTCCCGTTGGGGGGCGGCTTTTCTTTGTGCCCCTGAATGCGGTACACCTCCAGCTGGGTGTTTGATCATGGGCGACCTGGTTAGCTTGTTCGCTTCGGAAGACCAGGCATTGCGATCGAGCATCAATGCCGTTTGGGATTCGTATCACGGCGCGCGGGACAGCGGCGCAGATCCATTTTACTCGGCTGTTCGGGTCGCCTCGACGGTCGACCGGCTCGGGCTCGCGTTTGCAGCGGGATATTCGGCTGCGCTCGAGCACATGATACCCGACGTGACTCTCCCCTGTGCGCTCTGTGTGACGGAGGCCGACGGCAATCATCCGCGTGCAATCAAGGCCAGTCTGAAAGCTTCTAACGCAGGTTCTGGATACACGCTCGATGGCGCCAAGACGTTTGTCACATTTGGCAACATGGCGAAGACCTTGATCGTTGCAGCGCGCGTCGGAGAGCGGAGCGACGGGACGCCCCAGCTCGCCGTCGTACGTATCCCCGCGGATCGTGAAGGCATTTCATTGAACGAGCTTCCGGCGATTCCGTTCGTGCCGGAGATCCCACATGCACGGGTCGAGTTTCACGAGGTTTCGGTGGACGCGGGCGAGCGAATGAGCGGTGATGGCTATCTGGACTACGTGAAGCCTTTTCGGACGGTCGAGGACATTCACGTGTTTGCAACGGCGTCGGCTTATCTGCTTGGCTTGGCGAAGAGGTGCGCAGGGCCGGCCGACTGGATGTCAGAGCTTTGCGCGCTCATCGCGACGCTCGATCGCCTCCGCGCCGCGCCGCCATTGGACCCTGGGGTGCACGTCGCGCTTCACGGTGTCACGCGAAATCTTTCGCGACTTTTCAGCACGGACGAGTTTGCGACGGTTTGGAAGGGGGCGCCGGCCGAGGAACGAGCGCGCTGGGAGCGCGACCAGAAGCTCCTGCAAGTGGCCAACACGGCTCGTGAAGCCCGCTTTCGGAAGGCCGCATCGCAGCTTGGCCTATGTTAGCCTTCATGGAGGGGGTTTCATGGGGTCGGATGTGAGACACGCGGTGGCCAGGGCGACGGAAAACATGCGCCGTCGCGCCTGGGATGCGCGCGAAGGGCTTCGCCGCCTGGGCTCGAAGGTGACTGTCGAGGGAGAGGACAACGTGCTCGACCTCGGGAAGGCCCGCCTGCGGGGCGCCCGGATCGAGATTCGGGGCGATCACAACGTCATCCGCTTTCATCCGACCTGCAAGCTCGTCAACGTTTCGTTTCGATTGCTCGGCGACAACCTCCGCGTCGAGCTCGGCGAAAGGGTCAAGATCTCCCGCTGCGGAGAGTTTCTCCTGATGGGAAGCGACGCCGAGATCCGGCTTGGCCATCACACGACCGTGGAGAGTGCGCGTTTCATCGCGCACGGCGGAACCACGCTCGAGGTCGGACCCGATTGCATGTTCGCTTATGATGTCGAGGTTCGAACGAGCGACGAGCACTCGATGTTGGACGCGAGCAGCGGCGAGCGAATCAACCCCGACCGGAGTGTACGTATCGGCGAGCATGTTTGGTTTGGCTCGCGTTCGGTCGTCCTCAAAGGGGTCAGCATCGGAAACGACAGTGTCATCGCAACGGGTTCGATCGTATCGCGAGACCTCGGCGCCGGCGTGGTCGCGGGCGGCATTCCCGCGAAAGAAATCAGAGACGGCGTCACTTGGGATCGGCGTCGCCTCTAGGCTTCGGGGCCCGGCATGACTGAGCTGGACCAACGCGGAGCGGTACACGGCGTGTTCTGGACGGCGCTCCAATCGATTGGGGTCCGGCTGTTCTCGCTGCTCGTGTTCATCGTGCTCGCGCGGCTGCTCTCGCCGTCTGATTTCGGTCTCCTAGCGATGGCTGGCGTCTTCGTTGCGCTTGGCGATGCGCTGGTTGCACAAGGGTTCGGAACGGCGATCACGCAGCGTGAAGAGCTCGAGCCCAAGCACGAGAGCACCGCGTTTTGGACGAACATGCTGGCCGGCATCGGTTTGGGCGGCCTGCTCTATGCGGCGGCACCGTCGATCGCCGGGCTCTACGGCCAGCAAGAGCTAACGTCCGTCATTCGATGGCTGAGTCTGGCGCTTCCGCTTCGAGGCGCCGTCGCCGTCCCCGTCGGGCTTCTGCAGCGCCGGTTCGAGTTCCGCGCGCTTGCGATTCGCTCTGTGGCGGCCGCCCTTGCCGGCGGGGTGGCTGGCGTCCTCGCCGCAGTTGGGGGTTGGGGCGTCTATGCGCTGGTCGTTCAACAGCTCGTCGGCGCCAGCCTCGACGTCATCGTCGTGTGGAGTGCCGCGGCCTGGTGGCCACGGCTTGCATTCTCGATGCGTCACCTCAAGGACCTGATCGGCTTCAGCTCCTATCTGCTCGCATCTGGCCTGCTCGGGCTGCTCAGCCGGCGTGCAGACGACTTTCTCATTGGCCTGGTGCTCGGGGATGTCGCGCTCGGTATCTATGCGGTCGCGTACCGAGGCCTGCAGATTCTGGAGCAAGTGCTTGCCAAAACCGGGACGGTCGTCGCGTTTACTGCGTTCTCGCGGCTTCAGGGCCAACCGAAGCGCATGCGCGACGCGTTCTACCAATCGACCCGCGCCGCAAGCGTGATTTCGATGCCGGTGTTCGTCGGCGTGTCGATGTTGGCGCCTTTCGCGGTACCGCTCGTGTTTGGCGAACAGTACGCGCAGAGCGGTCAGGTGCTTCAAGTGCTTGCCCTCATCGGTGTTCTACACGGCGTGAGTTACTTCGATTACGCGGTCTACATGGGTGTGGGCCGGCCCGACATCGTGTTGAAGCTCCTTGCGGTGAACACGGTGGCGAACGTCGTCTTGTTTTTCTTCGCAGCGCCGTTCGGTATCGTTGCGGTTGCCGCCGCGTATGTTGCGCGCGCGTATGTCTTGCTGCCTCTCAACCTCTTGGCGCTCCGGGCTACGATTGCCATTTCTACACGGCGGTACTTCGCCAATTTCATTCCGGCACTTGGCGCCTGCGTCGCGATGGCGATCGCGATTTGGGCCGTCTCCTGGCTTGGCCTCGGAGACGTGAACCGGCTTTTCGCATCGGTTGCAGCCGGCGGCCTGGTTTATCTGCTGACCCTACGACGGGTCGCCCCAGCGTTGGTTCAAGACCTCCGCTCGAAGCTTGGCCTCTTGTTTCGTCGCGGCGCCTCTCGGGCGAACGACTAGGATCGCCGTCGGCGCCGCCACGCGAGCACCGCGGTGCTCAGCAGCAACAGAAGCGGAACCGAAGACGTGCTGGCTGGCCAATCGACAGAACAGCCGGACCCGCCGCCTCCGCCACCATCGGTGCCACCATCGCCGCCGCCGCCGCTTCCGCCGCCGCCGGCTCCCGTGCTTCCGCCTGCGCCGCCGTCGCCGCCCGCGCCACCCGTACCCGGGTCGCCACCCTTGGTGACACGTAGCGCGGGGTCGCCGAAGAGGTGGTAAATCGAGATCATCTCGCCACCGAACTCCAAGTCGGCCAGCACCGGGAAGGCGCGGTTGATCATCGGGCCGATTCGTGTTTCGCCGCCTGTGCTCAGCTCGTTCACCAGGGCTTGCGCCAATAGGGTCGCCTGTACGTTGATCGAGATCCCGGATGGGCCCCAGACGGCGATCGCCGCTTCGTCGTCGAGCAGCAGCGCCTCGCCGAGGGACACTTGGCCCGGTACCGCAAACCGGGACGCCGTGCAGGTCATGTTCGAGAAGAGCGGTTGAGCCCCGTCGATCGTGATCGTCTCGACGTCGTCGATGCTCAGGAGGATTTCGCGGAAGCCAAGCGCGGTGGCGCCAGCATGACCGAGGTAGTTGACCAGGCGGGGGCCTTTGCGGACCTCGTCGAAGAACAGAGCGCGCGTCGATTCCAAATCGCCGAGCTCGGATCGATACACTGCGTTCGCGTTCCAGTCGCTGGGCAACGCTTCGCTCACGAAATCACTGGACATCCCGAAGTTGTCTCGCGGAAGGGTTTCATCGGCGAGCAGGGTGATTTCGTCCGACAAAGCGTCGAGCGAGCCTTCGTAGCCGATGATCTGCTGGATGACCGAGTTGAGCTCCGCGGCGGAAGCGACTGGGAGACGGCCAATCGCGACGTCGGGTAGACCATCATCCGCGAGGAGGTCTGCGTACTTGGTGTCAGAAGAGAAGATCCCGTCCTGTGTCTGGACCATGAGCGGCGGCAGCAGGTTTCCACCACGACCCAGAATGTCGCGGTAGTCGAACGAGCCTTTGCCGACGAGCACGACGAAGTTAGGCGCGCTTGCCCAGTTGCTCTGAGTGTCGATCAGAAAGTCGCGAATTGCGTTTGGATCTGGCGTGCCAAAGGCGAACTCGTCGTAGATGTCTTGAAGCTCGACCAACATGGTGCGGAAGCCCTCGGCTTCGCGATAGTCGGCCAGGGCTTGGGCTTCCTCGAAGAGCTCTGCCGGGGTGATGAGCAGGTAGTCGGCTGCGTTGTCGCTGCTCTGGAGGCTCGAAGGAACGTCGTTCCAGATCGAAGTGGGTGACCGAAGCTCCGCGGCGCTGACGGCAAAGTAGGAGCGGCCCGTCTCGGTCGCGAGCTGAAGCCCCGTTGCCGCCGCCACGGTGTCGCCCAGGCGTACCGGTTGCCTGGGGTCAGACACGTCGAGCGCCTGGAGCTCGTCGCCGGTGAGCCCGGTGACTTCGAGCGAGGCGTCCTGACCCGCACCGAAAAGAAGCACCGGCGCGCTCGTCGCGTATCCGCGCGTGTACGTGAGGTCTGCCGAGTTCAGGTACAGCATGCTCGAACCGGGGTTGACCGGCTCGACGGAAAGCGTGTTCTCACCCTCCTGCATGGCTGCCTCGGGGACGCTGAACGTCGCTTGATGGGGGACGACGCCTTCGAAGCTGGTGGTGCCGAGTGGCGTCCCGTTGAGCCGTACCTCGACCGAATGCGCTTCGCCCTCGATGCCGTGCAGGTCGACTTGGAGCGTGCCACCTCCCGCGATGGCTTCGAGCTCGAAGGTCACCGCCGCCGTCAGCGGCATCATCGGCTCGGCCGAAATCAACTGCCAGAACCAGTAATCCGCATCTGGGTCCTGCGCGATGATGACCGCAGGGATTTGGTCTTCTTCGAGGTGCAAGTCGCTTTCGAAGGTCAGGCTGCCGGTGAGTGTACCCGGTGCTGCGGAGCGCTCGCCCATGGTGCTGCCGGTGTCGAGCGAGAGCCGGTAGATTCGCTCCGAGGTGAAGAGGCTGCGGAGCGCGACGCCATAGAACTCGAGTGCGGAGCCGTCGGCCGAAGGCTTCCAAGCGACGGATTCGCCCTCTTCGGTGAGGAGCAGCTCGCCCATTTGGATTCGATCTCGAACGCTTGCTTCGGTGATGCCGAAACGCGCGGCGACCTCGGCGGCGCTGATGGTGTAAAGGCCTGTCTCCTCGACACCTAGATAGATCGCGACCGCATCACCGGCGCTTTGTTTCTCGGTGTTGGAGGCCTTGAGGGTGCTTCCGATCGGGCCCAACTCATGGGCTTCGCGTCCGAAGAGGGCGCCGCCGTCGAGGAAGGTTTGTTGCGTGGACTCGAAGTTGACTACGAAGGGGCCATGTTCCGATTGCGCGCCCCGAACGTCGACCTCCACCAAGAGGTATTGCTCATCCTCGTTCGGATTGGCTCCGACGTCGCGAAAATCATAAACTCCGCCCTGCGGCGCATCGAGCAAGCCCGGCAGCAGACCTTCGTGAACGGCCTCCCACTCGCCGCCGACCTCGCGGTAGAGATAGAAGCCCACGGTGCCGGCTTCCGAAGCGGTGACCCAGCGAACGATCGTCGCGCCCTGGTCCGAGAACGCGCCGAACGACGCGAGCATCGCGTGGGTGAAGCTCTCGCAGCTTGGATCCATGTTGGCGGCGTTGAGGCAGACGTCGGTTCCCGCGTTGCCGAAGAGGTTGTCGGTGCCCGCGTTTCCGTTGAGCGTGTCGTTGTCCGGACCGCCGCTGATCGTGTCGTCGCCGTCGTCGCCGTTGATGATGTCGTTGCCGTCGCCGCCGTCGAGGATGTCGTTGTCCGCGCCGCCGCTGATGAAGTCGACACCGGCGCCGCCGTTGGCGGTGTCGTTGCCGGGACCGCCATTGATCGTGTCTTCGCCGTCGCCGCCGTCGAGCTGTGGGTCATCCCCCGCCTCGCCGTTGAGCGAGTCGTCGCCGCTGTCGCCGGAGAGGCTATCCGCGCCGTTCCCGCCAAAGAGCTGGTCGTTCCCGGTGCCGCCACTGAGCTGGTCGTTACCATCCTCGCCGCGCAGGATGTCGGTTCCACCGTCGCCGTTGAGCGTGTCTTCTCCGATTCCACCGAACAGCTGGTCGTCGTCATCGCCTCCAGTCAGCTGGTCGTTCCCGCCATCGCCCCGCAGCGTGTCGGCTCCTGCTTGGCCGAACAAAGTGTCGTCGTCGAGCCCACCATTGAGCATGTCGTCGCCAATGTCGCCAAACAGCTGATCGTTGCCGGCGTCGCCATTGAGCGTGTCATCCCCGGATCCGCCGAACAGAAAATCGACGCCGTCACCGCCGCTGACGTTGTCGTTGTCACCTTCGCCGAACAGTTGATCCGAGCCGGCGTCACCCGAGATGATATCCGCGCCGTCCCCTCCGAAGACAAAGTCGTCTCCGTCTCCTGCCTGCACCGTGTCGCCGCCGCCCTCAGCGCAAATACAGTCATTGCCGCCCAGGCCGAAGATGAGATCGGTCCCCGCGGTTCCGTTGATGCAATCGGACCCGGCCGTGCCGAAGCACGCCCCACCGACGCAATTTACGACGGTACATCCCGGGGCGATTGCTTGACAGGTAAGACTGCACTGTGCGCTTACCGAGCTGCTCGCCAAGCTGGACGCCCCGATCACCAAGCAAGCACCTAACCACAAACCCCAGCGTGTCTTCATCGTGTCCCCAAATGTCAGCCGAAGGTGATGATGCCACTTTCTCGAGCGCTCGTCACGGTGAACCGCGGCGTACGAAGCGGCTCATCGGCGGGGTTTACGTCGTTTTCTTGCGGGGCTTAGCCACCCCAGGGCGAGATCCTCGCCAGGCTTCGCGACCAGGTTTAGGATCGCGGTATGGCTCGCCCTGGTCGCCGTCGGTCGCTCACGATCCCCACTCGTATCGTCTTGGGGTACATCGTGGTCCTCGTTGCCTTTGCCGTGGTGGGTGGCCTGAGCTTTTTGCAGCACCACCGGACTTCGCAGACGCTTGGATTGCTGGAGGACGGATACCTGCCCTTGGCGTTGACCTTGAGCCAGGCCAAGGCGACCCAGAGCGTCTACGCCAACCTGGTGGAGCGAGCCCTCCAATCTGAGCGAAGCACGCCGACCAAATCCTGGCTGCGCGCGGCGCTGCGGATCCGGCCAACGACCTTGCAGCGCGCGTACGATGGCGTCGAGAAGGCGGAGGCCTTGACCGAAGAGCTTGGACAGCCCGCGCCGCTTCGTTCGGTGCGGCGGGAGCTCGACGCAATTGCGAAAGCCTACAGTGAGATCGATGCACAGTACGAGCAGCTGTTCAACAGCGCCGATGAAGAGCAGGAGGCCGTCGAGGGGTTGCTGGCGAAGCTTCGTGGCACCGAACAACGCATCGAACGCAACTACGACCGGGCCTCACAGAGCGTTCAACAGCGAATATCACGCACCAGCGCCGTGGCCGCTGCTCAATCGGAGCGTGCAACGTTTCTCTTAGGGCTGCTCGGCTTTCTTTCCCTGCTCGTCGGCATTGCAGTGACCTTCCTTTCGCAGCGGCTCCTTCGGCCGATCCCGCTTCTGCATCAACGGGTCGCGGCCGTGGCGCGTGGGGACTTGTCGAGCGCGGTCGACATCAAGCGCAATGACGAGCTCGGCCAGCTCGTAGCGGAATTCGAGCGGATGGTGCTTGCATTGGCGGCCCGCGATCAAAGCTTGCGCGAGGCAGCGCTGGCGGAGCAGCGGCTTCAGCGAATGCAGGTACAGATTGTCGAGGCGCTGAGCGCGGCAATTCTGGTCATCGATCGCGATCGCATCATCAAGACTACGAATCCAGCTGCCGAAGAGATCCTCGGAGTCACCGCCCGGGATGTCGACGCTGCCATTGATGACACGTCGCTCCTTCGCCGATTGCCTGCGCTTGCCCGGGCGATCGGCGAAGTTGCAGAGGGAGGAAATGCGCTGACCTTGGAAGCCGAGCGAATCACCGGTTTTGACGAGCGCTTGGTGGACGTGCTCGTAACTCCGTTCGGTGACGAAATGGAGGAGAGCGGCTCGCGCGGCGTTCTCGTCGTTGCGGACGACGTCTCGGATGCGATTGCTACGAAGTCCAGGCTCATTCAAACCGAGCGACTGGCGGCGATTGGACGCATGGCCGCGCACGTCACGCACGAGGTTCGCAACCCGCTTTCGAGCATCGGACTCAACGTCGATATGCTTGGCGACGAGATTCATGACGCGGGCTCGGAGAGCAAACGCTTGCTGGAGTCGATTCAACAAGAGCTCGAGCGCTTGGAGAGCATCAGCGAGGAGTACTTGCGCCTCGCACGCTTGCCCGAGCCATCGCTCACACCCGATGACCCGAGCCATCTGCTGCGCGATACCGCCGAGTTCGTGAGGCGCGAGATGGATGCGTCTGGGGTCGAGCTCTCTTTGGACCTCGCGGCGCAGTTGCCCGCAGTGGCCATGGACGAGCCTCAGCTTCGCCAAGCCTTGCTCAACTTGTTGCGCAACGCACGAGAAGCGATGCCTGAAGGCGGGGTCGCGAAGCTCGAAGCCACCCGGTACGAAAGTGGTGTTCGGATCCAGGTTCACGATGAAGGCGCCGGCATCGGAGAAGAAGAGCGCGAGCACGTCTTCGATCTGTTCTACACGACCAAAGAGCGGGGCACGGGGCTCGGCTTACCGCTCACGCAGCAGATCGTCGTCGCTCATGGCGGGAGCATTGCGTGCAAACCCCGTCACCCCCAGGGGACGACGTTCGAGGTTTGGTTGCCAGCCGCCGCACAAACGACTAGTGGATCGTCTGTGTGGAGGGTTGGATGAGCAGAGCAGACGGGCGCTCTTACGACGCGTTGCGACCAGTTACGATCGAAGCGAACGTGCAGCGCAATCCCGAAGGGTCGGTGCTGTATCGTTGTGGTGGCACCACGGTTTTGATTGCGGCTTCGGTTTCGGAAGGCGTGCCCGATTGGATGCGCGGTTCGGGCAAGGGCTGGCTTACCGCGGAGTACGCGATGCATCCGCGGGCGAATCCGGAGCGCAATCGTCGCGACGGGCGCAGCGGTAAAGTCGACGGCCGGACCACCGAGATTCAGCGCCTGGTGGGACGCGCGCTTCGGGCAGCAGTCAATTTCGAGAAGCTCGGCGAGCGGCTGATCACGGTGGATTGTGACGTGCTCGACGCCGACGGTGGGACGCGGACGGCCTCGATCACCGGTGGCATGGTCGCGACGGCGATCGCGCTCGAACGGCTCCGCAAGAGGGGGCTGGTCGACAGGGGCGTGCTCCACGAGCCCATCGCTGCGATCAGCGTCGGGCTCCTCGAAGACAAGCCGATGCTCGATCTCTGTTACACCGAGGACCGTGACGCCGAAGTGGACCTGAACTTCGTCGGCACGCCGGAGGGCGCGGTCGTCGAAGTCCAAGGCACGGCCGAAGGCGCGCCGATTCACCGCGACAAGCTCGACCAGATGATCGACCTGGCGCTCGGTTCCATGCCGGCGCTCGCTGCGGAACAGCGCCGCGCGCTCGAGGCGCTCGACGTCGACCTCGATCGACTGCTGCCCTGATGCGGATTCTCATCGCAACGATGAACGCGGGGAAGCTTCGCGAGTACGAACGACTGCTTGCTGACGTGCCCGGGCTCGAGCTCGAGACGATGGCATCGGTTGCGGAGTCGGTCGATGTCATCGAGGACTGCGACACGTTCGTCGGAAACGCGAAGAAGAAGGCAACCGAGATTGCAGCGGTGGTCGGGATGCCTTGCCTTGCCGACGACAGCGGGCTCGAGGTGGACGCGCTCGGCGGGCAGCCGGGCGTTCGGTCGGCGCGGTACGCGGGGCAGGGCGCGACGGACGCTACGAACAATGCGAAGCTGCTCGACGAGCTGAGGGACGTGGCGGACGAGTCGCGAACGGCGCGGTTTCACTGCGCGATTGTCGTCGTGGATTCCGACGGACACGAGCTGGCGCTTGCGGAGGGCGCCTGTGAGGGGCGCATCGGGCGCGAGCCCAAGGGGGCGCACGGATTCGGCTATGACCCCCTCTTCATCCCGGAGGGCTTCACAGAAACGATGGCAGAGCTTGGTCCGGAAACCAAAAACGAAATCAGTCATCGGGCCAAGGCCGCGGCAAAGCTCGTGCCACTGCTGCGGCGGTTGCAGCAGCCCTGAGCATCAGCTACCTCAAGCGGCCAAACCGAAGTAAGAAGATCGGGTCACGGGGTGTAGCACAGCCTGGTAGTGCGCATGCTTTGGGAGCATGAGGTCGCTGGTTCGAATCCAGTCGCCCCGACTAGTGATTACGAGGAGTTACGCGAGTCGAAATCGTTACCGCTCGTTCTCGTTGACCAAATATTGACCACGATGCGGCGGTGACGCCGGTTCGAGCGCCCGAACGAGGCGCAGTTGAGCACGGTTGCCGAGGTGCGCGTACACCTCCGTGCTCTGTGGGGAGCGATGCCCAAGCTGCGCTTGGATCGCTTTGATCGGTAGGCCGTTCGTGGCGGCTTGGCTCGCCATCGAGTGTCGACCGATCTGGTGGTGAGACAAGAGGGGAAGCCCCAACGCCTTTTGCACCGCGCGAAGCGGACGCTTGTGGCTGTCGAGGTACTTCGGAAACGTGCTGTCCTCTGAGAAGAGGAAGTCCGGTCCCGCGTATCCTTGACTGGCGTGCCAACGAATCACCTCGAACACGTCCGGCGCGAGGGCCACCGAGTACGTCTCGTTGTTCTTGCGACTGCCAAGCTCGGCCGGGCGGTCCTGGTATCCACGCTGAACGGCGCGATCGACGATCAGCATGGGTGGGATGTCTCGGATTCGGTCTCGCGAAATCGCGTAGACCTCGCCGGTACGGAGTCCGAGACGTGTCGTCAGGTAGAAAAAGCAGTACCAGCGTGGCTGCATCTCGTACATGCCGGCTAGGAGCCGATCGCGCTCCTGTTCCGTGTACCACTTGGGCTGCTTGCGAATCACCCTCTCCGTTGGAACGTGAGGGATCGTGTCGATGAGCTCGCGCGTCAAGGCGAACC
>JAOTXX010000153.1 GCA_029862185.1 Myxococcales bacterium | reverse complement strand
CAAGGGGTGGCAACGCACAGCGCCACGATCAGCCCCCAGCCCAGCTTTCCCCTCCGATCGTCTTGCTTGGCTTCGATGACGGGAAGTTATGGGCTATGCAAGCGTGATGGTAAAGGGTTTCGCGCCTGCCACGGAACGCAATCGGAAACCGATCCTCGACGTCCTTCGGCGTGTGCTGCCGGGCAACGGGCTCGTTCTCGAAGTCGCCAGCGGGACCGGACAGCACGCGGTCTTTTTCTCGGGGCACCTCCCGGGCCTGCGCTGGCAGCCGAGCGACGCAACGGTGGACGCACTGCGCAGCATCGAGGCATGGGTGGAGGAATCGGCACTCGAGAATCTTCTGCCTCCGATCGAGCTCGACGTGCGCTCGCCTCGGTGGCCCATCGCGAGCGCCGACGCGTTGCTGTGCATCAACATGATTCACATCTCCCCGTGGGAAACCACCGAGAGCCTGTTCCGCGGCGCCAGCGCGCTGCTCGCCGGCGGTTCGCCCTTAATCACCTACGGCCCGTACAGGCTCCATGGCGAGCACAGCGCGCCGAGCAATGCGGCCTTCGACGAAAGCCTTCGGTCGCGCAACCCGCGCTGGGGCGTTCGGGACATCGATGCGCTCATCGAGCTCGCCGGGCGCACCGGATTCGAGCTGCAGGAGCGTGTGCCAATGCCGGCCAACAACATGACCCTGGTCTGGACCCGCGTCCCCTAGCCAGGTAGCTCGGGCAGGGACGGATTCCAGAAGAGCATCACGAAATAGACGACGAAGACGACGATGAGCGCGATCCCTCGTTTGCGGCCGATGTGACTGCGTTCGTTCACTGCCATCAGTAACAGTAGCAGCGTGACACCCACCATGATCGGGAAGTCACGGACGATGATCGCGCGATCTACGCCGCCGGGCGCGATGATGCCCGGCAGCGCAAGCACGCCGAGAAGGTTGAACATGTTGGACCCGACGACGTTGCCGACGGCGATGTCTTGTTCTCCGCGGCGCGCGGCCGCGATCGAAGCAGCAAGCTCGGGAAGGCTCGTCCCGAGCGCCACCAGAGTCAGACCAACGACCAGCTCGCTCACGCCGAGGTCGCGGGCAATCCCGATCGCCCCCAAGACGAGCACACGGGAGCCAGCCAGAAGAAGAACCAGACCAACAGAAAACAGAACGATCGCCTTGGCCGTGGGCAACGAGTCCGGGATGTCATCGTGGTCGAAGACGCCGGGCGGCGGATCGCTGTACCCCGGGTTTGCCTTGCGGCCCTGCATGCCAATCCAGGCGACCAAGAGGAACATCCCAAAGAGCAAGAGGAGGCCTTCCACCCGGCTGAGCTCTCCGTCCCAGAGAAACGCCCAGGCGACCGCCATGCAAAGAAACAGAATCGGGATCTCTCGAATCAGCAAGCGGGAGTGGATGCTGAGCGGTTGGACGAGCGCGGCTGCGCCGAGAACGAGCGTCACATTGGTGATGTTGGAGCCGATTGCGTTTCCGACGCCCATCTCGCGGCTCCCCGCCATCGCCGCCATGCCGGAGACCAACATTTCAGGAGCCGAAGTCCCGAAGGCCACGATCGTCAGCCCGATGACCAAGCGGCTCACGCCGAGGTTGCTCGCCAGCCCTGCCGCCCCGTAGACGAAACGATCGGCGCCCCAGACCACGGCGACGAAGCCTACGACGATCGCGGCTATGGCTTGGAACAGCGTCAGGACAACCTCTTCGGCGAAACGAAGAACGGCCTAGTCTTGCTCAGGAGCGCAAGCGCGCAAGCCTCTTGCAGATCGCGCTGGCAAAACCACCCCGCGGAGCGCTATACGTGTCGGACCAGAGGAGGGGACAGCATGGGTGAGCGCCTAAGGGACAAGGTCGCGATCGTGACAGGAGCAAGCCGGGGAATCGGAGCCGCGATTGCGAGCTTCATGGCCGCAGAAGGAGCCAAGGTGGTTCTCGTCTCGCGAAAGATCGACGGCCTACAGGGCATCGCCGAGGAGATCCGAGCCCGCGGCGGCGACGCGACGCCGATCGCATGCCACGTCGGCCACCGAAATCAGCGGGAAGACATGCTCGATCAGGCGCTCGCGGCCTATGGCAAGGTCGACATCCTGGTGAACAACGCAGCGACGAACCCGCACTTTGGTCCGATGCTCAGCATCGACGAAGCGGCCTGGGACAAGACCTTCGAGGTGAACGTGAAAGGCTACTTTGGAATGATCCAGCTCGTCGCCGGCCACCTGCAGCAGCGCAAAGCGAAAGGGTCGATCGTCAATATCGCAAGTGTCGTCGGCCTCATGGGTGCGCCGATGCAAGGCGTTTACGCCATGACAAAATCTGCCGTGATCTCGATGACGAGAACCTTGGCGATGGAGCTCGGTGCGGCCGGAATTCGAGTGAATGCGATCGCGCCCGGCCTGGTCGAGACGAAGTTCGCGCAGGTGCTGGTCGACAACGATGAGATTCGATCGAGCATCGTCAACAAGACGGCCTTGGGACGGGTTGGTCAGCCGAGGGACATCGCAGGAGGCGCGGTCTTCTTGGCTTCGGACGAATCGGACTACCTGACGGGAGATGTCATGGTCATCGACGGCGGTTGGACCATTACCTAGTCGTGAGCGGAGGATGATCGAAAGGGCGCCCATGGGCCTAGCGGAGAGAGAGCGCAGGCGCGACTTGGTCGAGTTGCGCATTGCCAACCTGCGCCGTGAGCTCGACGCAGAGACCGAGCCGCGAGCTCAGGCAGCGATCCTTTATCAGGTCGGAGCACTGTACGAGCACGAGCTGGAGCAGACTTCGGAGGCCATGGAGCAGTATGAGCGGGCGTGCGCCGCCGCCCCGGGCTTCCAGCCGGCCCTCATCGCCCGATTGCGAATCGCGGAACGCGCAAAGAACGGATACGACCTGGCGGCGCTTCGTTCGGATCAGGTCGCGCGAGCGACGAGCCCCGCGGTGAGCGGCGCTGCGCTCTTGGATTTCGCGATGCACTCCGAGGATTGGGCGTCGCTCCTGCGCGAAGCGATTTCGCGTTCTTTGGAGCCGGTGGTGCCAGCGCTCATTCTCGAATGGCTGGCCGAAGCGCGCGGTGATGATGGCGCCGTTCGGGATGCCTTGCTCACACAGGCGATGCACGCCGCAGACCCGACTCTGCGCGCCGCTCTTTGGATCGACCTCGCGCTGCACGAGCTCACCGCTGGCAAACCGGATGATGCCATATCAGCCCTCGAACATGCTTGTGAGTCCGATGCGCTCGTTTGGCAGGCCCGGTCACTGCAAGCCCGTACGGCACGTGAGCACGAGCGCTGGGATGTGTTCGTGCGTGCCGTGACCTCGAAGGCAAGCCTGCTCGAAGCGGCGGTCGATCCGAGCGACTCGCGCGATCCGCTGAGTCTTTCCGTCCCGGAGGGTGCGCGTCGATCGATGGCGGCGCACCTGTGGCAGGAAGCGGCGACCTGCAGCGCCACGCATCTCGACGACACCGAAGCCGCGGCAGGCTATCTCGAATCGGCGGTGCGATGGATGCCGGACAGTCGGCTGATCCGATTGCAATCCCTGCTCGTCGCGGAGCGTCGTGGGGACGCTGCGGCGGCCGAGAATGCATCGGAGT
>JAOTXX010000101.1 GCA_029862185.1 Myxococcales bacterium | reverse complement strand
CCCGTGGCCGCAGGTATTGCGCTGGGGCTCGCGTTCCTCTGCCGCCCGGCAACGCTCCTGCTCGCTCCGTTCTTCTTGGTTCAAGCCGTCAGCACGGAGAAGGAAGGAAGCCGGCAAACGTCGAGCTCCCAGACCCCTGTCTTACAGGCCTTCGCCAGGTTCGCGCTTCCACTCGCACTGATCGTAGCGGCCACGATGTGGCACAACACCGCCCGCTTCGGGGACCCTTTCGAGTTTGGACATCGATTCTTGCAGGTTCGTTGGCGGTCGAGAATCGAAACCTGGGGCCTTTTCAGCACACACTACCTTCCGAGAAACCTGACGGTCTTTTTGCTCTCGGTGCCTTGGCTGATGCAATCGAGCCCCTTCGTTCGAATCAGTCGGCACGGCCTCGCCCTTTGGTTCAGCAGCCCGAACCTGCTCTGGAGCCTATGGCCGAAGAAGCTCGATGCGACGACCCTCGCGCTCTGGGCGGGCGTCCTGCCGACGGCGATCTGCACGCTGCTCTACCAGAACACCGGCTGGATTCAGTTCGGGTACCGATTCTCCCTGGACTATCTACCGCTTCTCTTCGTGTTGGTCGCCCTGAGCGGTCGGCGGTTCGGCGTCGCGTTTCTCTGCTGCGCGTTCTTCGCCATCGTCGTGAACACCTTCGGAGCCGTGACGTTCGACCGCTTCGCACAGTTCTACGACGACGACGCGACCCAGCAGGTGATCTTTCAATCCGACTGATCGGCTTCGCTCAGCAGTTGCTCCGCCAGCTGGCTCGCTGGACCGCGGGGCAACACGACGCGCTCGAGACCAGCGCGCCCCGCCTCCTGCTGCAGCAAACGGAGCTCTCCGATCGCTTCCTCCGTACGACCGCGTTTCGCGAGAATATGAGCGTGCACCAAGCGATGCGAGGCGCGAAGCGAAGGATTGTCGTCGGTGTTCTGTCCGCCGAGGTGCGCGAGCGCCTTTTCCGACTCCCCCCTGACGGCCATCAGCAGAGCCTCCATGGCGACCAACCAGACCTCGATCGAGCCTTCGGTGGGCCGCCGAATCCGATCGATCGCGCGCTGTGCCGCCTCTGGGTCGTCGAACTGAAGCTCGCAAGCCGCCAGAGCTTGGTCGCGGAGAACCGCCTGCGACTCCGACAGCGCAGCCTCGTCCAAGCCTTGCAGCTGCTTCCGCGCCTTTGCCCACATGCCTGCCTGAGTGAGCGGCCCCGTCGCCATGAGCACCAGCGCGGCATGGCGCGGCTCGTCTCTGCGACGCTGCCGATCGAGGAGCCGGTCGAGCGCGGTCGCCGCTTGTGCCCTCGCGTCTTCTTCCTGCAAGCGCTGGCAGAGGATCGAAAGCCCGCGGACGTCACGAAGCCGTCGTGCAGAGGCGAGTAACAAGACCAGCGCGACGCCGCCGCCGATCGAGGCGGCAAGCCAGTTGATCTGCGGCTGATCGATGGGCGTCACGCGGAGCGCAAACAGAGCCACAACGCCGATCACCAACACCGTCAGAGCCGAGCCAAAAAACGACCTGAGTACAGTGGCGATCGACAAGAGGCCAAACGGAACGCCCCAGATCCAAGCCCGGATGAGCGGAGCCGCCGCGCCGACCAGGACTGCGACGATGAGCGTGAGAGCCATCGGCTATGGCGCGCTTCCACCGCGGTACGCGTAGTAGTGCTTGAGGACGCGGCGAACATAGCGTTGCGTCTCTTTGTACGGCGGTATGCCGTTGTGTTTCTCGACCGCGCCCTCTCCGGCGTTGTACGCCGCAACGGTCAACACGAGGTCGCCTTTGAATCGGTTGGCCAGGATCCGAAGGTAGCGCGCGCCGCCAAGTATGTTCTGGCGCGCGTTGAAGGGATCCGACACGCCCATCGAGCGCGCCGTTTTCGGCATCAGCTGCATGAGCCCCATTGCGCCGGCTCTGCTGACCACCTCGGGATTGAAGTCACTCTCGACTCGCATGACTGCTCGAATGAACGAATGGGGCAACTGATAGAGCTGCGCTGCCTCGTCGATTAGGCTGCTGTAGCGGCTGTATCGAGCAGGGTCCTTGCTCCGCGCACCGCTCGCCGTGGACGCGCTCGCGCGTTTCTTTTTCGCGCTTGTGTTCGCGTTTGACCTCTTGCTGCCTCGGACGACGAGCTGGCACCTTCGACCTGGCTCGCGGATGTTCGTGTAGTGATGCGTTCCGTCCTTGCGCTTGCAACGGTAAATGTCAGCGCTGGCGGGCGAAGTCGCCACCAGGAGCAGGCTTGCCACACCGACTGCCGCCAAGAGCCGTAAAACCATCGCTGGGAAGTGTATCCCCGTGTCCCAAGTCACGCCAAAATGCGCCTCTCGTGGTTGCGCTCGGCGCGCTTCTGCGCATGATGGGACCTCCAATGGCGACCGAGAGTTTTTTTGAAGGCCCCGAAAAGAAGCTGGAGCTCGTCGTGACTCCGGACTTTCCCTCACTGCGCGGCCTGGGCGACCGCGTATGGGAGCGTGTGGTCGCCGCCGCTGGGGCCAAGGTCCTCTCGGTGCTCCGAAGTGAGCATTGCGACGCCTATCTGCTGTCCGAGTCGAGCCTGTTCGTTTTCGACGATTGGTTCGTCTTGATCACATGCGGTCAGACGACTCTCGTCGACGCGGTCCCCGAAGTTCTGCGGTCGATACCGCAAGAGTCCATTGCGTTCCTCGTCTACGAGCGAAAGAGCGAGCATTTCCCCGAGCATCAACCGACTACCTTCGTCGAAGACGCCCGGCGGCTCGGGGACATGCTTCCCGGACGAGTCCTTTGCTTCGGTGACGAGCACGGCCGCTGCATCCAGTTGTTTCATACCACCCGCCCGTACGAGCCGCAGAGGAACGACCCGACGCTCGAAGTGCTCATGCATGTCATCGACGAAGACGTGGCCCGACAGTTTGCGCCGGCCCGGCTGCCCAAAGACGGCTCGGTCGCACAGTGCTCGGGTATCGATGGGATTCTTCCGGGCTTCACCACATCTGAACATGTCTTCAAGCCGGCGGGGTATTCCCTCAATGGGGTGAAGGGCGAGGAGTTCTACACGTGTCACGTCACCCCAGAGGAGACGGGGAGTTACGTGAGCTTCGAAACCAACTACGATTTCCGGGGTCAGCTTGGCGGCCTGGTCGAGTCCATCGTGGATCTGTTTCGACCTCGCGCGTTCGACGTGGTCACCTTTTTGCCCAAAACGCGACCCGATCTCGCCATTGAAGGCTATCAGCTTGGCGACCGGGTCGTTCACACGGTGAATGGCTATCAGGTCAGCTATTTCCAGTACTCCATTGTGCCTGCCGTGCCGCGTCCCACCCGGGAGATCTCCCTCTAGTCCACAGGAAAACCACGTTCGCGACTGCCGCCTAGCCTGTTAGACTCCGCGGTTCATGCGTGCGGAGTGCGACTATCTTGTGCTCGGAAGTGGGGTGGCTGGCTTGAGCTTCGCACTCGAGGCGGCTCGCCACAGCCGTGTGACCATCGTCACTAAGCGAAGCCGCACGGACTCGGCAACGAACTGGGCACAGGGCGGGATCGCCGCAGTGCTCGATCCTACGGATTCCTTCGAGGCTCACGTCAATGACACGATGGGGACGGGTGGCGGGCTTTCGCACCGCGACATCGTCGAAATGGTGGTGCGCGACGGCCCCGACCGAATTCGCGAGCTGATGGACCTCGGCGCGAAGTTCAGTCGAACCGAAGAAGGCGTTTCGCTCGATCTCACGCGTGAAGGCGGTCACAGCGCTCGACGCGTCGTTCATGCAGGGGACATCACCGGCGAAGAAGTCCAACGGGTGCTCGTGCAGGCGGCGGTGGCATCGCCCAACATCGACATCGCGGAAGACCACATGGCAATCGACCTCGTCGAGGCATCGAAGTTCGGAGGCCCACGCCGCGTCGTGGGTGCTTACGTGCTCGACGAAACGAGCGGCGAGGTGAAGACCTATCTTTCACGAGCGACCGTATTGGCCACAGGCGGCGCTGGGAAAGTCTATCTCTACACCTCGAATCCGGACGTGGCGACGGGCGACGGAGTGGCGATGGCCTATCGTGCCGGCGCGGAGCTGGCGAACATGGAGTTCTTTCAGTTCCACCCTACTTGCCTGTTCCATCCCGAAGCCAAGAGCTTTCTCATCAGTGAGGCCTTGCGCGGGGAGGGCGGTGTACTGCGCCTGCAAAGCGGCGAGGCGTTCATGGAGAGTCACCACGAGATGAAGGACCTCGCGCCGCGTGACGTCGTCGCGCGCGCGATCGACTACGAGATGAAGCGCCGTGGTGACGATTGTGTCTACCTCGACATGAGCCATGAGCCCGAATCGTTCATCCTCGAGCGGTTTCCGAACATCCACCGGCGATGCCTCGAGTACGGCATCGACATGACCAAAGATCCCATCCCGGTCGTTCCCGCGGCGCACTACATGTGCGGAGGCGTCGTCGTCGACGACAGGGGCAGCTCGACGCTTCCCGGCCTCTGGGCGGTTGGCGAGGTGACCTTCACCGGTCTCCATGGGGCCAATCGCCTCGCATCCAACTCCCTTCTTGAAGGCCTGGTGTACGGCCACCGTACGGCGATCGCCGCTCGGGAGGCGTTGGAGGCGACGGACGAGCTGGAGCTCTCCGACGTCGCCGACTGGGATGTGGGCGAGGCTGTCCCGAGCGACGAGGCGGTAGTCGTGTCTCAGAACTGGGACGAGATCCGCCGATTCATGTGGAACTATGTCGGGATCGTGCGGACGGATCGGCGCCTGCGACGCGCCTCACGCCGGATCTCGATGCTGCAAGAAGAGATTCGCGAGTACTACTGGGCGCATCTCGTCAATCGCGACATGTTGGAGCTCAGAAACATTGCCGACGTCGCGGAGCTGATCATCCGTTGCGCTAGCGCGCGCAAAGAGAGCCGTGGTCTGCATTACAATTTGGACTACCCCCACGCCGGCGCCGAGTGGCAGGGCGACACCCGCGTCTCCAAGGACAGCGCCCCGTATATTGCAGACGAGTGAGCATTCGCATTTTCCGCCTGCTAGCTTGTAGGGGAGCGCTTCGTGCGCCGCCTTACTTTCGGGGGAGAGATGCGTTTCCTTCTTATTCTTTCTATTTCGTTTGCATTTTTGGTTTCCACCAAGGGCGTCCACGCGCAGAGCACGCAATCGCGCGACGAGCGAATCGCTGAGGCCAAAGAGGCGTTTGCCCTCGGTACGAGAGCCTATGCCGATGGTGAGTTCGAGACTGCGCTCGCGAGCTTTCGCCGTGCATATGAGCTGACGAGCAGCCCTGACCTTCTCTACAACATCGCTACCGTTTCGGACCGGATGCGGCGCGACGCAGACGCTCTACAAGCCTACGAAGGCTACCTCGAAGCACGACCGGCGTCCTCGGATCGAGAGCACGTCGAGAGTCGAATCGCCGTGTTGCGGGACGCCATTGAAGCGCGTCGACGGGCCGAGATCCAAGCCGAGATCGAAGCGCGCAATGCAGCAGTCGAGGCCGCAGCGCGAGTCAAGGCGGAACGGCCCCTCACTCAGCACGTGGGACCCGGCCCGGGCCCCTGGATCACGATTGGTGTTGGGAGCGCTGCGCTCGTAACCGGGGCGGTGTTCGTCGGGCTTGGGAAGCGTGATCAGAAGAAAGTTGAAAGCGCACCGGCAGGCTCGAGTTACTCGCTAGTCCAAGACATGGCGGACCGGGGACCGAAGCGCAGCAAGGCCGGGGTGGCACTCATGGCCGTCGGCGGCGCCGGTATCATCGGTGGCCTGATCTGGCAGCTCACGGGAGGCCACGAGGAGGCGATCCCCGAAGTGAGCATCGGCCCCACGGGCATTTCAGTGAAAGGAACGTTTTGATGCGGCTTCGCTTTGCTCTCGTCTTCAGTATCGTCCTTCTCGGCGGCTGCAACCTATCCATCCCAAACGGCCTCTTTGGATGCGGGCAGCCAGCAGACTGCCCCTCCGGCTACTTCTGCTGGAGCAGCGACAGCCGTTGCTACGACTCGAAAGAGCCAGAGTGTGCACCCAGGAGCTGCGAAGAGATCATCGCCGACTTTGCCTCCCTGGGAATTCCCATCGAGTGCGGCGCTCTGCCCGACGGCTGTGAAGGGTCGATCGACTGCGGCGGTTGCCCCGAGGGTGAAGCCTGCGGCGCCAACGGCCAGAACTTCATCTGTGGATGCGAAGAGAACAGCTGCGCGAACTTCGCGGGAGGCGCGGAGTGCGGCGTGATTCCGACCCGCTGCGACGGTGGGGAGCAGGCCGTCTTTTGTGGCACTTGCCTGGGGAGTCAGGTGTGTGTTGAAAACCGGTGTGTTTGTCCGACTGGCGCAGACTGCGGCGAGGGCTGCGGAAATCGTTGCAGCCCCGAAGAGGTCTGCGTGGAGGGCGAGTGCTGCGAGCCCACCTACCCTTGCGCCGCGAATGAATGCTCGCCTCCGGGCGGATTTCCAGACGGCTGCGGAGGCGTTACCCAGTGCCCATCGTGCAGAGACGGCGAGGACTGCGTCCTTTCCAACGAGCTCGTATTCGAGTGTCTCGGCGACTGCACCTGCGAGGCGCAGGGCGTCGAATGTGGGAACGCGACCATCTGCGGAGCGCCGACCCTCTGCGGCACCTGCCAAGACAACGGCTTCGAAGATGGCTTCCGCTGCCAAAGCGGTCGCTGTGTTTGCGCAGACCAGTTCGAGACAAATGACCAGGTCAAGGACGCGACTCTGCTCTGCGGACCCGGCGTAGGCTCCAACTGCATACAGGACGCTTGGGGCGTCGAGGTTCAGGCGACCCTTCACGACTCACAAGACGTCGACTACTACGAGCTCCTCGTGCTCGATGCGCCGACACCGGTCATTGCACAAGCCCTAGGCGGGCCTGGTGACCGCCTTCTCTTCCTGACCTATCTGTGCCCCGACGGGAGAAGCGGCTTGGACGAGTGCTCCGGTTGGGAAGAAGAACTCGACGGCACCAAGTACTGCATCTCGCAGGGTGAGCCGATCGTCATCGAGCGCAGGTGCGACTCCGGCTCGAGTGGCGGCCTGGAGTCGGTCGGCACCGTACGGGTCATCGTGGCGGCCAACCAGTTTGACGGCGCATGTGATCCCTACGAGCTCCAGGTTCTCGCAACCTATCAGCTCGAGCCCCCCGGCGGTTTCTGAGCCCTGCCGCCGACCGATTGACTACCGGCACCGTCAACGATAAGAGGCATCGCCAAGATGAGCCAATACCTGTTCACTTCCGAGTCGGTGACCGAAGGTCACCCCGACAAAATCTGCGACAAGGTCAGCGATTCATTGCTGGACGCCTACCTCGCCCAAGACCCGAAGTCGCGCGTCGCGGTCGAAACCATGGTGAAAACCGGTTTCGTCGTATGCGGCGGCGAGGTCACGTCCAAGGCGACCATCGACCTCGCAAAGATCGTCCGAAAAGCGATCACGGAAATCGGCTATACCGACTCCTCGATGGGCTTCGATGCCGAGACCTGCGGTGTCTTGGCTGCGGTCGAGCAGCAGTCGCCCGACATTGCCCGCGGCGTCGATTCGAGCGCCAGCAAAGAGCAGGGGGCGGGCGACCAGGGCCTGATGTTCGGCTATGCGGTCGACGAGACGCGGCAGCTGATGCCGATGCCGATCGATTTGTCGCACAAGCTCGCGCGCAAGCTCAGCCAAGTTCGGAAAAAGAACATCATCGAAGGGCTACGTCCTGACGGAAAGACCCAGGTCACCGTCGAGTACGAGGATGACAAGCCGCGTCGCTTCGACGCAGTCGTCGTTTCGACGCAGCACGCCGCGAGCGTCAAGCAGAGCGCCCTCCGGGAGGCGATTATCGAAGAGGTGATCAAGCCGACCCTTCCGGCGAAGATGCTCGATAAGAAGACAAAGATTCACATCAACCCGACGGGACGTTTCGTCGTGGGTGGGCCTTACGGTGACGCTGGCCTGACGGGGCGGAAGATCATCGTTGACACCTATGGTGGCATGGGCCGGCATGGCGGCGGCGCCTTCAGCGGTAAGGACCCTTCCAAGGTCGATCGGAGCGCAGCCTACTTCGCGCGCTACGTCGCCAAGAACATCGTCGCGTCGAAGGTCGCATCACGCTGTGAGGTCCAAGTGGCGTATGCCATCGGCGTTGCAAGGCCCATGGGCGTTTACGTGACTACCTTTGGCACCGGTGCCGTTCCTGACGAGAAGATCAGCAGAGTCGTGTCCAAACTATTCGACTTCCGCCCCGCGGCCATCGTCGAGACCCTGAATCTTCTGCGTCCGATCTACGCGGCGACGGCCGCCTACGGGCACTTCGGCCGGACCGAAAAGACCTTCACCTGGGAACGTACCGACCGGGCAGATGAGCTTCGCAAGGCGCTCCTGCCCAAGCGCGGGCGCTAGGGCTCTCGCTGGCAGCGCGCTACACTACCGACGCCATGCCTGAAACACCGCTTTCGACGCTCCAGGGCTGGGGCCGGCACTCGGCTCAAGGGCGGGAGCGTCTAGGCGAGGACCTCGAGCGCATCAGCCGCGAGGTTCATCTATCGCGCGGGCTCGGGCGTTCGTACGGCGACGCGTCCTTGCCGCCCGACGATCAGCCCGATGTCTTGAACACCAGGTTTGCCGATCGGCTCCTGCGGTTCGATGCGGAGACGGCGCTGCTCCGCGCCGAGTCGGGCCTTGCCCTCAGCGAGCTAAATCGGCTTTTCATGCATCGCGGCTATTTCACACCGGTGTCTCCGGGCACCAAGTTCGTCACGCTTGGAGGCATGGTGGCCGCCGACGTCCACGGAAAGAACCAACACCGGGACGGCAATTTCGGCGACCACGTGACGTCGCTCAAAATGCGCGTCGCCGACGGCCGTGTGCTCGAGTGCTCGCCGGAGCAGCATCCCGACCTCTTCCGCGCGACCATTGGTGGAATGGGGTTGACGGGCCACATTCTCGAGGTCGAGTTTGGCCTGCACCGCATCCCTTCGCAGTGGATTTGGCAGGAGAGCCGGCGCATCCACGACATCGACGAGTTTCAGGATGCGCTCGAAGAGGTGGCCCCCGACTGGCCCTACACGATGGGCTGGATCGACTGCCTCGCGCGCGGAAAGACGATGGGGCGTGGGGTTCTCATGACCGGTCGCTGGGCCGATGCCCTAGAGGCTCCGTCCCGGCCCCCCAAGCAAGGCTTTCGGCCGAGCCTTCGATTCGACTGGCCCGCCTGGGTCCTGAACAGGTTGACGATTCGGCTCTTCAACGAGCTCTACTATCGGAAGCAATGGCGACAGCGTTCGAGCGGCGTCGTCAACCATGAGTCATTCTACTATCCGCTCGACGCGATCGGTTCTTGGAACCGAATGTATGGCCGGCGGGGGTTTACTCAGTATCAGTGCGTCTTGCCGCGGGAAGCCGGCCGAGGCTCGGCACGACGCGTCCTCGAGGTGCTGACCGCCCGCGGCGGCGCTTCTTTCCTCTGCGTGATCAAAGATTTCGGGCGTGAGGGCCGCGGCGTTCTCTCCTTTCCGCGTCCGGGGATTACCTTGGCCCTCGACATCGCAATTCGCGATGAAACCCAAGCCCTCGTCGACGCCTTGAACGAGCAGGTGCTTCAAGAAGGCGGACGGATTTATCTCGCCAAAGATTCGTTCACCCGGCGCGAACATTTCGAAGCGATGGAAAGGCCTCGCTTGGACGAGTTCACGGCGATCCGAGACCGTTGGGACCCCAATCGCAGATTTCGAAGCGCACAATCCGTGCGCTTGCTAGGGGACTGAGATGAAAGTTGCCATTCTGGGTGCGACCAAGGGGATGGGGCGAGCGCTTGCCCGTATGGCCGCGGAGCGGGGCGACGAGATCTGTATTCTCGGCCGTAACAGCGTCGATCTCGAGCGCAGCGTCGCGGACCTCGGGGTGCGCGGCGCCGGTGACTCGGTGGGGTCGGTGGCCTGTGACCTCGAGAAACCCGAAATGTTTGGCCCGGCAATCGACGCGGCTCGTGAAACTCTCGGCGGCCTGGATGCCATCGTGGTCACCGCCGCTATCTTCGCGAGTCAGGAAGAGCTCGAAGCCGATTCCGACCTCGCGGAGCGGCTCCTGCGAATCGACTTCTCCAATACCGTCTTATTTTGTGAAGCCGCAAAGAGAGCCCTGCTTGAAGAAGGTGGCGGCACCTTGTGCGTCTTCAGCTCGGTCGCCGGGGAACGAGGTCGCAAGCCCGTCATCATCTACGGCGCAGCAAAGGCCGGCTTGACTCACTACCTCGAGGGCCTGGATCACAAGCACCGCGTCGACGGTCTTCGGGTGGTCACGGTCAAGCCGGGCTTCGTCAAAACGAGCATGACCGCCGGTCTCGAACCACCACCGTTTGCCGGCGAGCCCGATGCGGTGGCTCGCCGTGTGCTTGGCGCGATCGACCGTGGCGCGCCGGTCGTTTATGCGCCAGCGCCGTGGCGACTGATCATGGCGGTGATCCGAGCGCTCCCACGGGCGATGATGCGACGACTCAACTTTTAGGGGCGGATGCGCGGATGAACTCGGCAATGTCTGGTCGCGTCGCTCTGTAGGCAGCTGCAACGTGAAGCGCTGCGTTGAGCGTGCTGAGGACGACCACGCTACCGATCAGCTGCGACAGGGTGTCCCCCTGCGGCTCGGCGGGTTGTGGCACGAAGGTCGAATTGACATGGGAGACTAGCGTGGCGGTGTATGCGCCGATCCAAATCAGCTTTGCCGCCACGGCCTGCTTGATCCACCATTGCGCGAGCCTGCGTCGCCAGCTCAAGAGGAAGCTTCCAATGAGCACCAAGGCGGACACCACCACGTTGGCTGCGGCCATCGGCCTTCGGTACGGATTGCTGACACGAGCTTCGAAAAGCTGAACCTCCGCGTCGCTGAGCTCTTCATTCACCGTGGAGAGCTCACGAACATCCTCGGGGAGCGGCGCCATCGATAGGTCGTAGGTGCCGGTGAGAACTCCGGCGATACCCAGCATCGTCAAAAGGGTCGACGTCAGTAGGATGGCAATGATCATCCTTCTCTCGTTTGATTCGCTTGCCATCGGCGGGTCGAGTCGTTGTACCCTGGCCAAGGGACGCGATCGACCCCAAAACCCAGGAAACGATGATGGCCACAGAACCGAGTCGTTCGAGTGTGTTCGCCGACACCCACGAGCCAGACGACTTCAGCGCCGACCGGATTCGCTGGCTGATCAATCTGCGTTGGGTCGCCATGGCGGGCGTCCTCGTGGCGACGGTGTTTGCGGCGGCTGGGTTTTATCCTGGAGTCGCTTGGCCGGTCTTGTTGGTCGTCGTGGGCTCCGGGACCATCTACAACCTCATCTTGTTGAGGCGCGAGCCTGGGCCTGGCTCTGGGCAGCGAGCCGCGGTTTCTCAAGCGCTCGTCGATCTGGCCATGCTGACCGTCGTGCTGTGGGCCGCCGGTGGCATATCGACCCCCTTCATCGGCTTCTACGTCTTCCACCTCGCGCTCATCGGGATTCTAGGCGGGCCGGGTGCAACGCTGGTTGCCACCGCCGCCGCGTTTGCCAGCGCTGGCTTCCTGGCCGTGAGCGAATCGGTGCCGGCCTTGAAGATCGGAGCCTGGGATCCGTCGCCCCCGTGGGACACCATCGGTAACGTCGCGGCTTTCACCACGACTGTTGGCGCCGCGGCTTACCTCGTTCTCCACGCCGTGCGCGAGCTTCGTGATCGTGAGCGCGCCCTTGCCCGTTCGCGCGACCAAGCAGAGCTGGAGTACCAGGTCATCTCCAACACACTCGACGAGCTCGAAGCCGGCCTCGAGGTCGTCTCTCCGGACGGCAAGATCGAGTGGCGCAATCGATTGGCTGATGAACTCGCTCCCGCGCCCGGCAAGGTAGGAGCCTGGGAATGCCCTGTGGCGGTTCGGGCTTGCGAAACGCAGCCAGCGGGTCTTTGTCCCGTCTGGAGAGCGCGCGACGAAGGTGCGGAAGGTCGGTGCCGGTTCACCGTAGGCGACAGCTCCTACGAGATGCTCTCCTTCCCTTTGGCATCGCCTGGTCAGGGCCCACCTCGGATCATGAATCTCTACGTCGACCGCACCCAGATTCTCCACGCCGAGCGTCGGCTCCTTCATGCCGAGCGTCTGGCAAGCCTGGGTCGCGTTGCGCAGGGCGTCGCGCACGAGCTCAATACGCCACTTGCGACAATCCGAACGCTTGCGGCAGACATGCGAGAAGCGATTCGCTCGCTTGGGGGAGATGAAGCGCTCCAATCGGACCTTGCCGAATCGGCCGCACTCATTCGCGACGAAACGGGTCGGCTTGGCCGCATCACTCATTCCCTGCTGACGGGAGGCACGCTGCCACGGCTCAGGTTGAGCTCGTCGACCCACTTGCTTCCGATCGTCCAACGCGCGCAGGCTCTAGTCTTTGCCGGCGCGCGTGAGACTGGGCCGGAGCTCGAGGTCAGCGATTCGGTCGACAATTTGGCAGTTGTGGCCGATCCCGATCGACTGCTCCAAGTGCTCGTGAATCTTCTGCAGAACGCGCTGGATGCGAATCGGGCGGCAGGCGGTCACAGTGTGCGGCTCTCGGCGGAGCGACGTGGCTCGGTCATCGAGATCATCGTCGAGGACGAAGGAACAGGAATCGATCCCGAGATTGAAGGTCGCCTGTTCGAGCCGTTTGCCACGACGAAGCCACCCGGAGAGGGAACGGGCCTCGGACTGTACGCCTCGTACATGCTCATTCAGACGATGGGGGGAGACCTCACGATCGAGAACCGAGACCAGGGCGGTGCCAGCGCGCGAGTGCGGTTGTCGGCTGGTGACGAGACGCTTGCAAAAGAGCCCGGGGTGCATCACCGTGCGCCCTAGTCATGGATGGCAGCGTGCTCATCATCGACGACGACACGGCGTTTCGCTTCGCGATGGCGAAGGCGTTACGGCGTTCCGGCTATGCGGTGTCAGAGGCCAGTAGCGGCGAAGAAGCGGTCGAAGTCTTGAGCAACGGCTCGCCACCCGACGTCGCGCTCCTGGACCTCAAGATGAAGGGGATAGGTGGGCTGGAAGTGCTCCGACGCTGCGGCTCCATTTCGACGCGCGTCATCGTCCTTACGGGCCACGGCACGGTCAAGGCCGCCGTCGAGGCGATGCAGCTCGGAGCGTTTTCGTTCTTGGAGAAACCGGTCGATGCCAACATGCTCCGGCCTTTGCTTCGGCAGGCGCTCGTCGAAAAAGGCAGATCAGAGCCAGGCGACGCCCTTCACGACGCGACGCCCTTGATCGGTGGAAGTCCGGCCATGAACGAGGTGAAGGAGTTCGTTCGGACGGTCGCACCCACGGACGAAACGGTCCTTGTCTTTGGAGAGACCGGCACCGGCAAGGAGGTCGTTGCCCGGCAAATTCATGCTCAGAGCAATCGGGCGAAGCGGCCGTTCGTTGCGATGAACGCAGCCTGTGTCCCGCGCGAGCTGTT